>DLMJ01000047.1 GCA_002479255.1 Candidatus Binatus soli
GCTGAGTTTTCGGGGTGCAGGCCGGCAGAGCTGCTGCAGACCGCGACGTTGCAGGAGTCAGAATGAGTCTTAACGGAAACTACTCGCCGAGCACTTTGATCAGGATGCGCTTGGGGCGGCGGCCGTCGAACTCGCCGTAGAAGATCTGTTCCCACGGGCCGAAGTCGAGCTTGCCGGCAGTTATCGCGACTACCACCTCGCGGCCCATCACCTGGCGCTTATGATGCGCGTCGCCGTTGTCCTCGCCGGTGCGATTGTGATGATAGCGCTCGGGACTTGGGTCGTACGGCGCCAGCCATTCAAGCCATCGCTTGTAATCTTCGTGAAGGCCGGGCTCGTCGTCATTGATGAAGACCGAGGCGGTTATGTGCATCGCATTAACGAGGCAGAGACCCTCGCGCACGCGGCTTTCATTCACCGCCTCTTCAACTTCGCCCGTGATGTTCACGAAACCCATCCGATTGGGCACCTTCATGGTGAGATATTTCGTATGCGACAGCATGCGATAGTCCTCCGATGATTCGATCGATGCCACTGGCATCGTAGCAATTTTGCCGCGTCATTTGGCGGCGACGAACTTGGCGTAGCCGGTCAGGTCCTGGTCCGCGGTCGTATGCATCGGCATCGAGACTTCGCGGAGCACCGGGACCTTCTCGGTGATCGTTCCGGTCGCGGGCGCGTCCTTTGGCACCGTGATGACGCGCGTGCCGACGAAGCGGATCACCGTCGGCAGCATCCCGCCGGTATCGAGGTAGCGCGTCCGCGTCGCCTCGAAGACAGTATCGCTCTTGAACAGTTTCGAGCCCGCGCGAATCAGGTACTCGTTACCGGAGAGCGCGCGGACCAGCGTCGGTTGGCTCATCACATATAGATGTCCGACAGTCGGGCGCAGAAATCCGGGGTAGAGCGGATTGACGCCGAGCCAGTATGGCACGATGATGCGCCGGCCGGGCTTCCAATCGGTGAGACTGATGTGCGCCTCGTGATCGTTGTTGGCGAGAATGAAGTCCCGTCCGGCGAAATCGCGCATGATGTCGCGGCTCAACCGATCCTCGGGCGGCGTGGTTATCTCGCCGGTCGGTCCGAAGTCGAGCGCCTTATCGGGCGTGCATCCCGCGACGACCGCCGTGAGCGCAAACGCGAGCGCTACGACGATCGCCCTGCGCCAGAGAATCATGTCCGGTATCTCGCGTAGCTTGCCGGTATTGCGCCGCCGAGCGTCCATTTCATAGGCAATGAGACCTCGCGCAGCACGGGAATATTCACGGTCTTGCCGTCGGGGCGTTTGAATTCGCGCTTGCCGATATACTGAACGATGGTGGGCAAAATTTTTCCGGGCGCCAGATATCGCGTGCGCGTCGTGACGAACACGGTCTCCTGCTTTACCAGCGAGCTGCCCGCTTCGATCATCCATTCGCCGGGCGTGTCCAAAGGCTTTTCCAGCGCGGCCTCGCTGATGACGTAGAAATCGCCTTCTTTGGGCGCCATGACTCCGGGCACCAGGACGTTGACGCCGAACCAGAACGGCAGCTTGAGGAACTTATCCCTGGGCCAATCCGGCGGGCGCACTTCGGCGATTTGATTGTTGCCGCCGAGCACAAACGTACGGCCGCGAAAGTTGAGCTCGACTTCCTCGGCGCTGGCGAAGATGCGCGGCGGCGCCTTTAAGGGGGGCGCGGATTTTCCGCATCCTGCAATGGTGGCGACAATGACAGCGGCAGCGAACGCGAGAGCGCCTGCGGTCTTCACTTGTTTCATCGGCGGCGCTCCCTGGTTTGCGCGCATCCGCCGATGATATTAGCATAGGGCGCCGCAATGAATCCGAATCGCACGGCATCGAACGGTGCGCCGGTGACCGTGACTCTGTTGGGCACCGGAGATGCGTTCGCGAGTTTCGGCCGTTGCCAAGCAGGCTACCTGATCGATGCGCCTGGCGGGCGGATCCTGATGGAAGCGGGGCCCGGCCTGATGCCGGCGCTCAAGAGCCATGGCGTCGCGCCCGACAGCTTCGACCTGCTGCTCATCAGCCATCTGCACGGCGATCATTTCGGCGGCCTGCCGTTTCTGATCCTCGACTACATATGGGAGACGCCGCGCAAGAAGGTGCTGACCATTGCGGGTCCGGCCAGGCTCGAGCAGCGGACGTGGCTGCTGATGCGCACGATGTTCCCGCATTTCGAACTCGACAAAGTCAAGCACAAGCTGAAGTTCGTGGTGCTCGAGCCGGGCAGCTCGACGCGGCTGGGCAAGTTCAAGGTGAGCGCGATCCGCAGTCCGCACACCAAGCCCGAAATCTCGCTGTCGCTACGAATCGACGGCGGCGGGAAGTCGATAGTTTTTTCGGGCGACAGCGGCTGGAACGATGAGCTGGTGGAGCTGAGCGCCGGCGCCGATCTGTTCCTGTGCGAATGCACGTACTACGAGAGCGCTCATCTGAAGTTTCATCTCAACTACCCGCTGCTGGCGGCCAATCGCGACAAGTTCAAGGTGCGCCGAATGGTGCTGACGCATCTCGGGCGCGAAGTGCTGAGCCGCGAGGATGAGATCGATCTTGAAATGGGCTATGACGGGATGAAGATCGAAATCTGAGCCCGTGCGCGCGAATCGTCGCAGAGAAGGATACTCGCGATGGGTATAGTACAGGGCAAGCGGGCGTTGATCGTCGGCGTCGCAAACGACAAAAGCCTGGCATGGTCGATAGCGCAGACGCTGGCTGCGGAGGGCGCCGAGATCGCGCTGACCTACCAGGGCGAGATCCTGGAAAAGCGGGTCCGTCCGCTGGCGGCGCAAATCCAGGCGGACGTGATCGGCGAACTCGATGTGAACGACGACGCGCAAATCGCGTCCGTGTTCGCGGCGCTCAAGGAAAAATGGAACGGGCTGGACCTGCTGGTGCATGCGGTCGCGTTCGCCGAGCGCGAAGACCTGCGCGATCGATTTCTGACGGTCAGCCGCGCCAATTTTGCGAAGTCGATGGAAATCAGCGCCTACTCGCTGGTCGCGCTTGCCCGCGCCGCGGAACCGCTGATGGAAGCGCGCGGAGGCGGATCGATCCTGACGCTCAGCTACCTCGGCGCGGTCCGTGCGATCCCCAATTACAACGTGATGGGTGTGGCGAAGGCGGCTCTGGAAGCCTGCGTGCGCTATCTGTCGGTCGATCTGGGGGGCAAGAATATCCGCGTCAACGCGCTCAGCGCCGGGCCCGCGCGCACGCTCTCGTCGTCGGCGATTCGCGACTACCATTCGATGGCGCATGAGGTCGAGGCGCGCTCGCCGCTGCGGCGCGGGATGAAGATCGAGGAAGTCGGCAAGATGGCGGCGGCGGTGCTGAGCGATTTTTCGAGCGGCGTCACGGGCCAGACGCTTTACGTGGACGTGGGCTACAATATCGTCGGCGTCTAACCGCAAGGAGTATCGCGATGCCAATCGTCACCGTTGCGCAGCTATCGGACAACTACGCGTACCTGGTGATCGACGACGGCAGCAAGGAATGCGCGGTGGTCGATTGCGCCGAGGCCGACAAGGTGATCGCGGCGGCGAAATCGCACGGCGCGAAAATCGTCGCGGTGCTCACCACGCACTGGCACGGCGATCATTCCGGCGGCAACAACGACATGGCGTCCAGGCTGCCGGGAATCAAAGTGTACGGCGCGAGCGCGGAAGGCGGAAAGATTCCTGCGTTGAGCAATCCGGTGGCGGACGGCGACCAAGTCCGAATCGGCGCGCTCGAAGGCCGCGTGATCGGAATCCCGGCGCATACCAACGGACACGTCGCCTACTATTTTCCAACGCTCAGCGCGGTGTTTACGGGAGACACGATGTTTGTGGGCGGATGCGGGCGCGTGTTCGAGGGGAAAGCATCGACGATGGTCGCGTCGCTGAAAAAACTCGCGTCGCTGCCCGACTCGACCCAGGTCTATTGCGGGCACGAGTACACCGAAAAAAATCTACGCTTCGCGCTCACCCTGGAGCCCGGGAACGAGGCTCTGAAAAAGAAGCACCAGTGGTGCCTGAAGACGCGCGCGGAGAACAAGTTCACGATGCCGTCCACCATCGGCGACGAGAAGAAGACCAATCCATTTCTGCGCACCGAGAGCTCCGAGCTGCGCGCGAATCTGAAAAAGCGCGATCCGTCGGTGGGCGACGATCCGATCGCGATTTTTGCCAAGGTCCGTGAACTCAAGGACCATTTTTAGCAGGGGCCAGCCCCGGCACCCTTGCCCGGAACAAAAGAGCGACGACGAGAGCTGAAACTTCGGTTTGCGGCTAGAAGGGTTTGAGCACGACGAGCAGCAGGATCGCGATCAACAGCAGGCTCACCATCCCGTGGATGACGCGATACTCGCGACGCGATGACTGGCTCGGGTGATCCTCGAGGAACATGATCCGGCGATAAAACCGCACGTGATAAAAGAGCAGCACCGCGACCAGCAGCAGCTTCGCGTGGAACCATCCCTGCCGCAGCACCGCCGGCTCCATCAGGATCAGCAGAAGTCCAAGAACGATCGTGATTGCGGCTCCGAGGTTGGTCGCGGTCTCGAACAATCCGCGCGCCGCGCCGAGGAAGCGTTCCTTGGGCAGTCCGACTTCTTCGGGCACGCGTGCGAGCAGGCTGGCGACCATCAGCAGCCCGCCCATCCAGTAGATGACGCCGAAGATATGAAATGCGAGAATGAAGCCGCGAAGCGCGTGCATCGTGTTTCCCCGTTGCGTCAGGTCGCGCGGACATCGATTGCGCTGGTGGTCGCGAGCGCGAGCATAACGACTGCGCCGCCACCGATATAGGGCGCCGCGGGTCCCAGCAGTTGATACGCGAGTCCGCCCGCGATCGGGCCGCAGATGCGCGCGAGCGACATGGCAGACTGATTCACGCCCATCACTTCACCCTGCAAATCGCGGTCGGTGTTGCGCGAGATGAGGCTGGCGATCGACGGGCTTGCGAAACCGTAACCCAGGGAGACCGCCGCCAGCATCGCGAGCAACGCGCCGTGCGATGAAATCGAGCCCATCGGCGCCAACCCGACGATCATCGCGAGCAGTCCGATTTTCAGCAGCCGCACCTCGCCGATTCGGCCCACGATTTTGCCCAGCAGATAGCCCTGCGCCAGCGCCTGCATCAGGCCGGCGAAGGCGAGCAATACGCCGATGCCGAACGCGCCGTAACCGTAAACCGCGGGCACCATCAGCGCAAACGTCGCTTCGAGCGCGGACAACGAGAACGTCAGCAGAAATGCAATCGCGAACATCCGCGCCAGCCGATGGCGGATCAACTCGCGCGGGATTGCCAGCAGCGGCGCGATGAACTGGGCGAGGTCAAGCGGCGTGGAGCGATCGGCATGATGCGACTCGGGCAGTCTGGCCGCGGCGAAGATGAAATTGGCGAACGTCAGCGCACTGGCAAAGAACACCGGCACCCGCAAACTCGAATGGCCCATGATTCCGCCGAGCGCCGGTCCCAGCACGAAGCCGAGTCCGAACGCAGCACCGATGAGTCCCATTCCCTTGGCGCGATGCTCGTCATCGGTGGTGTCGGCGATGTAGGCCTGCGCGGTCGAAATCGTTGCGGCGCATGCGCCGTGCATCGCGCGCGACGCGAGCAGCCAGAAAAACGTTCCGGCAAATCCGTAAATCAAGTAGCCGATCGACGAGCCGAGCAATCCCAGCAGAAGGATCGGCCGTCGTCCGACGCGATCGGAAATCCGGCCGAGGATCGGCGCAAACACGAACTGCGTCAGCGAATATATCGAGAGCAGCAACCCCACTCCGACCGCGCCGACGCCCATTTTATGCGCGAACATCGGCAGGAACGGGATGACGATGCCGAAGCCGAGCAGGTCGATGAAGACGGTCAGAAAAAGTATCAGCCGCGAGGCCGCGGCAGGCTCGGCGCCGGTGGGCGCTTGCTTGACTGGTTCGATGCTTGGCATTGATTGAAGTACGCCGGTTGAAGAGAATCCTACGCCAGCCGCGCAGTCAAGCAAATCGACCGGAATCAATACGAGGGCTTACCGATGGCGACTTCCTACAAAGGAGAACTCAAGCGCAAAAAAATCAGCGCCGATGAGGCGGCGGCGCGGGTCAAATCCGGCGATTGGGTCGAGTACGGATTCGGACTCGGGCAGCCGGACTTGTTCGATCACGCGCTGGCCCGGCGAGTGCGAAAGCTCGAGCGCGTAAAGATCCGCGGATGCCTCGCGATGCGCCCGCGCGCGGCGGCCGAGGCGGATCCCGAACAACGTCATCTCGTTTACCTGTCGTGGTATTTTTCGGGGCTGGAAAGAAAGATGTACGATCGCGGCCTGGCGCATCATACGCCGATGAACTTCGGCGAGGCGCCCGACACCTATCGCCGCTTGATCGACGTGGACGTCGCGGTGTTGAAGACGGCGCCGATGGACGAGCACGGATTTTTCAACTTCGGCCCGTCGGTCACGTATCACAAGGCGATCAGCGAAAAAGCCAGGACCATGATTGTCGAGACTGACGCGAGCGTGCCGTACGTTTTCGGAATCGAAAACGCGGTGCATATAGATGATGTCGAGTTCGTGCTGGACGCGGGCGCATCCGAGATGCCGGAGCTGAAGTATCCCGCCGCGAGCGCGGTCGATCGGAAAGTCGCGGAACTAATCGCGCCGGAAATTGCCAGCGGCGCCTGCATCCAGATTGGGATCGGCGCGATGCCCAACGCGGTCTGCGAGCTGCTCGCGGTGGCTCCGATCAAGGATCTCGGCGTTCACACCGAAATGTTCGTCGATTCGCTGGTCTCGCTTTACCAGGCCGGCAAGGTGACCGGCGCGCACAAAGCGACCAACCGCTACCAGATGGCGTACACGTTCGCGGCGGGTTCGAAACGGATGTACGACTTTCTCGATCGCAACGCCGCATGCTTTGCGGGATCGGTCGATTACACCAACTTGCCGCATCGCATAATGCTCAACGACCGCGTGATCTCGATCTGCAACGCGGCGCAAATCGATCTCACCGGACAGGCGTGCTCCGAGTCGGCGGGAATCCGGCAGATAAGCGGCGCCGGAGGACAACTGCAATTCGTGCGCGGCGCGTACGACTCGCGCGAGGGCAAGTCATTTCTATGCCTCGCCTCGACCTACGAGCGCGACGGGCGGCGCGCCAGCCGAATCGTCGCGCGAATCGACGACTGCAACATCGTGACGACGCCGCGCACCGACGTGATGTACGTGGTGACGGAGTATGGGATGGTCAATCTGAAAGGCAAATCGGTTCCGGAGCGCGCACGCGCGCTGATCTCGATCGCGCATCCTGATTTCCGCGAAGAGCTGGAACGCCGGGCTCGCGAGTACCGGCTGGTCGCGCGCGCGGTTTTCTGATGTTCGCGAACAGTTCAGCGCGACGGCGTTTCGTGCTCGTCCTGGTCGGCGAACTTGTACACCAGTTCATCGGGGCGCGCGTAGCCAAGCTCGCGGCGAATGATGCGTTCGATATAGCGGTCGTCGGAACGAAGTTTCGCAATGCGAGTTCTGAACGCGGCGTTGTCCGTTGCCAGTTGATTGCGGCGCTTCTCCAATGCGGCGCGATGGCTCTGGAGGGCGACCAGGTCGCGGGGCCCCTGCTTGCCGAGCAGGGCGCTTAATAGCAGCATCACGAGAACCGCGCCGAAGATTAGGCTGAGCCACTCGCGTCGCAGTAGAAAGCTTAACCGCGTCATCCGGCCAATCGTAATTCAAGCGCCAGCCTGAGTTCAAGAGGTCTAATTTTTGAACGACATTCTAAACACCCGAAACAGACCGGTTCGGTTGCACTCTTTCGACTTTAAAATTTGTTTATAAATCGCCTCGCGGCTCTTGATTTCAGAATAACATGTTTCTATAATCGGCCCGAATCGATGAGGGATGAGCCCTCATCTATAAGAAAGGGTGCTTATCCAGCAGCAGCCTAGGAAGAGGAGGTACCTATGCCAGAGAGGAAGAAACGGGCCAAAAAGGCCACCAAGTCCAAACCGATGCGGAAGAGAAATATGGCTAAGAAGAAACCGGCCAAAAAGACCAAAAAGAAGTAACCATTTAACGAGTTTACCTTCGGGCCAATACCCCGAAGGCTGGCTAAGGCTGCCAGGATTGCTGCTGGATTAAGCCGAGGCTGAAAGGCCTCGCAACACGGGAGAGCCCCCTTGAAAGAGGGGGCTCTTTCCTTGTCTGGCGCTTGCTTGCGGGCGCGCACGTTCAACATGATAGGGTTCGATCGCCCCGAAGTTTCGCGAGCCTCATGTCCGAGCCGGCAAAAGATTTTGACGCGATAATTGTTGGCGCGCGCGCCGCCTTTCCGTCGTTCGGATTCACGCGCCTGATGGCGGCAGCGGCGCGGGCCGCATAATTCGGCAGACCAGTGGACGACGTCGAACTGGGCCGCTTCCCCGCGCAATGCGAGCGCCCCGAGCCGGTCAAGTTTGCATGGCCCATCGTGCTGCTGCCCGAACTTTTCACCACGCCGCGGCATCTTGCGCTGGTGTTCGGTTATCTCGCGTCGATCGGATGGGAAGTGTTCGTTCCGGATCTGCGCGCTGCGGTTGGCAAAGGCTCGACGCCTCCGCTCGAGAAACTTCGCTTCAATGACTTGGCCGCGTTGGCCGGCGAAGCGATCGACGGGATTGGCCGCGATGCAGTCGTGGTCGGTCACGGCGTCGGGGGATTGGTCGCGCTCAAACTCAGCGAGCATCGTCGAGTGAAGGCCGCGGTCGCATACGCGCCGCTGGCGCCGGGCTTTCGCACGCCGCTGGTGGGCGGAATCGCGAATCGGCTCGCGATGCGGTGGCGGCTGCCGATCAAGCCGCCGCGCGGCAGAATATTGTTCGAGTTGATCGCCGATTCCGATCCTTTCACTCGCGACGGTTTAATAAATGGGATGGCGCCCGATTCGGGCGCGATCGCCGCCGACGTAATGGCCGGCGCGATCGAGTTTGCGCCGCCGGACAAAGCCGCCCCGCGCCTGGTTGTAGCGGGCGACTCGGACATCTTCGCGCCGCTTGCGCGGACCTCAAAATTTGCAGAGTCGATCGGCGCGAAGTTGGCGACGATCGCCGGCCGCGGGCATTGGCTGATTGGCGGACGCGCGCTCGAACGCGCGATCAACGAGACGCAGCGATTCCTGGTGCGCGCGCTCGGCCAGGATTTGCTGCTGCTCTATCCCGAAGAATGGAAAAACGATCCGGGCGATTAGCAGGCGGTTTGAAAAGTAAGAGAATGGAAAGCAGGTGAAACGCGATGGCAAATGAAACTGCGCAGAAGAATCTGATCGTCGAGGAAGAAGCCGGGCTGGTCACGCTTACGATGAATCGTCCCGAGAAGCGCAACGCGCTCTCGACTGCGATGATGACGGAACTGACAGCCGAGCTTCGCGCGATCGGCAAACGGGTCGATGCGCGCGCCGTGATAATCGCGGGCAACGGCCCCGCATTCTCGGCCGGTCACGACCTGGGCGAACTGAAGGGGCGCGACCTTGCATTCTACCGATATGAATTCGATCTGTGCGCGCAACTGATGCAAACGATTCAGGCAATTCCGCAGCCGGTGATCGCGCGCGTGCATGCGATCGCCATCGCCGCGGGATGCCAGCTTGCGGCGACGTGCGATCTCGTCGTCGCCGGCGAGAGCGCGAGTTTCGCGACGCCGGGCGTGAGGATTGGACTGTTCTGCTCGACGCCGATGGTTGCGCTGACGCGCGCAGTCGGACGAAAGCATGCGATGGAAATGCTGCTGACGGGGCAATCCGTCAATGCGCGCACGGCGGCCGATTGGGGACTCGTGAACAGGGTGGCGGCCGACGCGGAGTTGGTCGCCGAGACGCGCAAGCTCGCGATGCAGATCGTCGAGGCAAGCCCGCTCATCATTGGGATCGGCAAGCAGGCGTTCTACGCGCAGATCGATCTCGATACGGCCAACGCGTACGATTACACGAAGGAAGTGATGAGCCAGAATGCGATGGCGGCGGACGCGCAGGAAGGCATCGCCGCATTCCTCGAAAAGCGCAAACCCGTGTGGTGCGGAAGGTGAATACGAACAAGCTTAACTTACGGGAGGGTCACAAAAGTATGGAGTTGCGACGAATCCTTGGGATAATTGCGGGAGCAATTGGGATACTTCTGGTCTGCTGCTTGCCGGCGTCGGCAAACGACCTTTGCTTTACCCTTGGCTCGAATGTGTACTTTACCAGCGTGTCGATCCCGTCGAAGAATCAGTGTGAAACGTTCTCCTTGGCTGCCAAGGCCCCCTCTTTCCCTGGTTATCTTGCAACCGGCTCGATGTGCTTGAGTTCCAACGGGACGACGGTGCTTCTTAACCTGTCCGACGGCTACTTCAATGGGACGGAATCGATACAGGGAACGTTCAACAAGAACACCGGCGCCGGGACCGTTAGTGATTGCACTGCGCCGGAAGGTAATCCCAACAAATGCTCGACGGCCGATGTCACTGTCAAGACATGCGCTACCCAGTCGATACCGGCCGCCGAGTTTGACCCGGCCCCGAAACTGGTGAATTCGTCTGTGGGCGACTGACGCAGCCACCCCCGTATTGATCGGGGGCGCGACGCTTGTTAATGTCGCATATGGCGCATCTGAATAAACGGACTGCGTATAAAAACTGAAGGCAGAAATGAGCCCGCGGGAAATCCGCGGGCTCTTTCTTTTTTTACCGCCCAAGGAGGGTCAATCAAATGGCGCATCAGGAGCTCCGCGAAGCACTTACCTACGACGACGTTCTATTGCTGCCGCAGTCGTCCGACCTGCTGCCGGCGAATTGCGACGTCTCGACCGCGCTGACGCCCAAAATCCGCCTGCGCATCCCGCTCGTATCGAGCCCGATGGACACCGTCACCGAATCGCGCACCGCGATCGCAATCGCGCAAATGGGCGGGATCGGCTTTGTGCATCGCAATCTTTCGATCGAAGAGCAGGCCGTCGAGATCGAGACCGTCAAGAAATATGAAAGCGGAATGATCGTCGATCCGATCACCGTCAGTCCAGAGCAGAAAATCGGCGAGGCGGTGGCCGTGATGGAACGCTACCGGATTTCCGGGCTGCCGGTCGTCTCGGACGGCCGCCTGGTCGGAATTCTGACCAATCGCGATCTGCGCTTCGAACGGCGCCTGGACAAGCAGGTGCGCGACGTGATGACGAGCAAAGTGATCACGGCGCGTCCCGGTATCGACCTCGAACACGCCAAGGAACTCCTGCAAGCGCATCGGATCGAGAAGCTGCCGCTGGTTGACGACCAGAATCGGCTGCGCGGGCTGATCACCGTCAAGGACATGGACAAGGCGATTCGGCATCCCCACGCGAGCAAGGATCAGATGGGGCGGCTGCGGGTCGGCGCTGCGGTCGGAGTCGGTCCGGAGCGCGAGGCGCGGGTGGCCGCGCTGCGCCGTGCGGGCGTCGATGTCATCTGTATCGATACGGCGCATGGGCATACCCGCAACGTGATCGACGCGATCAAGGCGACCAAGCTCGAATGGCCCGAGGTCGAAGTCGTGGCCGGAAACGTCGCGACCAGCGAGGGCGCCAAGGCGCTGTGCGACGCCGGCGCCGACGCGCTCCGGGTCGGGATGGGTCCCGGATCGATTTGCACGACGCGGGTGGTGTCGGGAGTCGGCGTGCCGCAGATCACGGCTATCATGGACACGATCGCGATTGCCGAGCCGCGCAACATTCCGGTGATTGCGGACGGCGGAATCCGGTTCTCGGGCGATATCACCAAGGCCCTGGCGGCCGGCGCAAACAGCGTGATGATCGGCTCGCTGTTCGCGGGCACCGAGGAGAGCCCCGGCGAGACGATTCTCTACCAGGGGCGCACTTACAAACTTTATCGCGGGATGGGATCGATTGCCGCGATGAATGAGCGCACCGGAGATCGTTACGGGCAGCTCGCCGTGACCGACGGCAAGCACGTGCCGGAAGGAATCGAGGGCCGCGTACCGCATCGCGGCTCGCTGGCCTCGAATATCGAGCAGCTGGTGGGCGGGTTGCAATCCGGGATGGGCTACGTGGGCGCGGCGAACCTGGCAGAGCTGCGCAAGCGGGCGCGCTTCGTCAAGGTCAGCGACGCCGGAGTGCGCGAGAGCCACGTGCACGACGTCTTTATCACCAAGGAAGCGCCGAACTACCGGCAATAGCAGGGGTGAGCAGGGCTGAGCCCTGCACCCAGTATTAAGGCCGCCCGCCGTTGTCCCGAGGTGGCCGGCTTGCGCCGGCATGAAGGAAGAATCACCTGCGCGGTGGGCGGCAGGGGCTGCGGCCCCTGCACCCGCAGTGAGAAGACGCGAAAATCTGCGCAGCGCATCTTTTCGCGACTATGCGATGTAAGAGCCCGCGGGCGCGCGGCCAGGGGTCAGCCCTGCACCCGACGGTAAGATAAAGATGCCGGCCTCGCCCTGTTGGAAGTTTTTTGGGTGTCCTGAGCGGCCTTGATACTCGAACCTGCGGTCGCGCCATGTCAGAATCTTCGCCATCAAGCGGGCGGCGATCCGGCACGATGGCAAAAAAAAAGCGACTCAGGGTGGGCGTCCTGTTTGGAGGACGCTCGAGCGAGCATGAAATTTCGCTGCGCTCCGCGCTGACCGTGATGTCGGCGATGGATCCGGCGCGGTACGAGATTGTTCCGATTGGGATTGGCCGCGACGGGCGCTGGTATCTCGAGCACAATGCGCTCAAGCTGCTCGCCGAAAAGACGCCGCATCTTGCGGCGCTCGGCGCCGGCGGCACGCAGGTGACGCTGCTGCCGCATCCGGAAGGACAATCGCTGGTCGCGACGCCGGCAGACGGCGCGCGCGGCGAAATGACACGCACACCAGATGCGATTTCAGGCGCGCTCGACGTGGTGTTCCCGGTGTTGCACGGCACTTACGGCGAGGACGGCACCGTGCAGGGGCTGCTCGAGTTGGCGGGAATCGCATACGTGGGAGCGGGCGTGCTTGGCTCGGCGATCGGGATGGACAAGGACGCGCAGAAGCGCCTCCTGCGCGACGCCGGCGTCGCAGTGGTCCGATATTTCGCGATCGATCGGGCCGACTACCGCGACACTCCGGAGCTGGGGGCGCGGCTGGCGCGCAAACTTGGCTATCCCGTGTTTGTCAAACCCAACGCGCTGGGATCATCGATCGGAATCAGCAAGGTGAAGCGCGCCGCCGATCTCAACGCCGCTCTCGACGACGCTTTCCAATACGATCGCAAGGCGCTTATCGAGGCCTCGTGCGAAGGCCGCGAGTTCGAGTGCTCGGTGCTTGGCAACGATCGTCCCGAAGCGTCGGTTCCCGGCGAAGTCCTGGTCAAGGGTGCGCATGAGTTTTACGACTACGAGTCGAAGTACGTCGATCCCGACGGCTCCGCGACAAAAATTCCTGCCGAGGTGCCGCCCGCCAAGGCGAAGAAGTTGCGCGCGATGGCGGTGTCGGCGTTCAAGGCGTTGTCGATCCGCGGGATGGCGCGTGTCGATTTTCTCGCGAGCCGCGATTTGCGCGAGATCTACGTGAACGAGGTGAATACCATCCCCGGCTTCACAGCCATCAGCATGTATCCGAAGCTGTGGGAGGCGTCGGGCTTGCCATTGCCCGAGCTTATCGATCGGTTGATTGAGCTGGCGCTCGACGAGCATCGCGAGCGCGCCTCGCTCAAGATTACGTACCATCCAAAGTCGCCTGCAAAGCCCGACGACTCGGCCGATTAGATGGCGATGCGGCGGCTACTGATTGCAACTGCGAACCGGGCGAAACTTGCTGAGTACCGGTTGATCCTGCGCGGCATCGATCTCGAACTGGTGTCGCTCGCCGAGCTCGGAATTTCAGAGAGTCCCGAGGAGACGGGAGCGACTTTCACCGAGAACGCGTTGATCAAGGCGCGTTTCTACTTCCAGCGCGCGCGGATTGCGACGCTGGCTGACGATGGCGGACTCGAGATCGACGCGCTCGGCGGGGAGCCTGGCGTCCGGTCGCATCGATGGCTCGGTTCGGGTGGCGATGATTCGGATCAGGCGCTGGTCAACGAAGTTATCCGCCGGATGAAGGGCGTCGAGGCCGGGCGGCGGGCAGCGCGAATTCGCGCCACGATCGCGTTGATATACGAGGAGGGCGGCGCGATCCGCGAGAAGACGGCCGAGGGCGCCATCGAAGGTGCGATCGCCGAGCGCGCGTACCGGGAAATTCGCGCGGGATTTCCGTATCGCGCGGTACTGGTCATTCCCGGGCGCAACTGTTATCTGGGCGAACTCGGCGATGAGCAAGAGGCCCAAATCAGCCAGCGGCGGATTGCGGTGTCCAAGTTGCGGGACGAGCTCGAGCGGATAGCCGCAGGCCGCGGAGCCCAACTATCATGATCGAGGAGCGCGGGGTTAAGATCGCCACGCAAAAGGTGCAGCGCAAGCGCAAGGGCAAAGTCGTGGTGCTGCATCTGGCAGCGCGGTACCCGTTCGCGGGGGTGATTTGGCAATTGGTTCATCACTTGCTGGGACTGAGCCAGCTTGGTCTCGACGTTTACTACATCGAGGATCATCGCGCTTACGTGTACGATCCGACGATCGAAACCACCACCACGGATCCGTCGCGCAACCTGAAGGTCCTGGGTCGCGTGCTCGAGCGCTTCGGCTTCGGCGAGCGGTGGGCTTTCCTGGACTCGGTGAAAGAGCAATACGTCGGGATGTCGCGCGAACGATGCATGGATCTGTTTCGCGACGCCGACGCGATAATCAATCTGTGCGGTGCTACCGAGCCGCGTCAGGAGCACGAGCGCAGCCGCTGCCTGGTGTACCTCGAGACCGACCCGGGGGTGATGCAGCTCGAGCTCATGCGCAAGATTCCGACCACCACGGCGTTTGCCAAATCGCACAAATTGTTTTTCACGTATTGCTACAATATCGGCGCGCCCGATTGCCTGCTGCCCACGGCCGGCCTCGATTGGCATCCGACCCGTCCGCCGGTGAATCTCGAACAGTGGCATCCGGGCGTCGGAGCGGCCGAGCCGCCTGCGTTCACGACCGTCGGCACGTGGCAGAATAGCGGCAGCGACATGGAAATCGCGGGCGAGACCTACCACTGGTCCAAACATCTGAATTTTCGCAAGGCGCTCGAGGTCGCGGCGCGCGCGAATCAGCCCATCGAGATCGCCACCAACCTGACCGGCGGCGCCGACTACGAACGCGCGATCGCCGGGGGATTCAGCATCACGCCGGCGGTGCCGATGTCGCTCGATGTCGATGCTTATCGCGAGTACATCAGCCGGTCGCGCGGTGAGTTCACGGTCGCGAAGGACATCTACGTGAGGACGCGCACCGGATGGTTCAGCGATCGCACAGTTTGCTATCTGGCGGCCGGGCGTCCGGTGGTCACGCAGCGCACCGGGTTTGAAAAGTTCATTCCCACCGGCGCGGGACTGCTCGGGTTCGACACGCCGGACGAAGCGGTCGATGCGATCGGGGAAATCAACGCCGACTATGCGCGCCATGCGCGGGCCGCGCGCGAGATAGCAATCGAGTATTTCGACGCGGTGAAACTGCTCGACGAAGTCGCGGTGGCCGCGGGGATCTGAACGATGGCTCCGACACCCCTCCAGACGATGCTGGGATTGACCGTGCTGCACCGCGATTTGCGCGGCTTTGTCGAAAGCGTGCTGGTCCTGATCGGCCTGCTGGGCGCCTTCGCCGTGCGCCGGCGCAAGCGCGCCTTGACGCAGACGACGTTCCTGCTGCTGTCGGGCAGCGTTCTGATCGACGCAGGTTCGCGCTTCATCCCGAACGACACCGTCGCCGAGAAGGTCGCCGCCGCGGCCTTCGTACTGTTCCTGTTCGGCGCGATCCGGCTGGTGCTCGAAGCCGTCGACGCGATGACGCGCCGCCGCAGGGTCCACTTCTCGACCATCGGCAAGGACGTGCTGATGCTCGTGCTGTGGTTCGTGGTTCTGATGGCGGTGCTGTACACCGACTTTGGCGTGCAGCCGCTCTCGATTCTGACCACCACGACTGTGTTCGCGGCCGTGCTCGGTTTCGCGCTGCAGGAGACCCTGGGCAACATCTTCAGCGGCCTGTCGCTCTCGATGGGGCACCCTTTCGAGCCGGGCGACTGGATCCGCAGCGGCCAGTATGTCGGGCGCGTCAAGGGAATCGCATGGCGTGCGACGACGATCGTAACGCGCGCCAACGAGCGGCTCGAGGTTCCCAACTCCGTGATTGCCAAGGACGTGCTGTTCAACTATGCCACCGGCGCCGTGCGTGACGAAATTACAGTCGGAATCAGCTACGACGTAGCGCCCAATCATGTGCGCGAAGTCGTGGTCACTCTGCTGCGCGACGTGCCGCAAGTGATGCGCGAGCCGCCGCCCGAAGTTCTGGCGTGGGACTATGGCGATTTCTCGGTTCAATACCGGATCAGATACTGGATCGAGGACTACGGCGTGCAGGAACACGTGCGCGATCGCGTCGCCTCGAGCCTCTGGTACGCGCTCAGACGCCATTCGATCGAGATTCCGTTCCCGACCCGCACCGTCCATGTGCGCGACGCGCGCCAGGACGAAGAAGACAGAGCCGACGCAGACTTCGAGCGGGAACTGATGGCCGACCTGCGCCATGTCGATTTCCTGCGCGGGCTGAACGACGACGAGCTTCGATTGCTGGCGGCGACCGTAGCGGTGCGCCAGTTCGGCGCGGGCGAGATGCTGATGCGCGCCGGCGAACAAGGTGACTCGATGTTCATCGTGCGCAGCGGAACGGCCGAAGTTTTCGCCAACAGCGCCGACGGTCAAACGCGCCACATTGCCAATTATGCCCGCGGCGATTTCACCGGCGAGATGGCGCTGATGACGGGCGAACCGCGCAGCGCAAGCGTGCGCGCGATCACCGACCTGGAAGTAATCGAGATGGGCCGCGAGGGATTGACGCGCCTGTTCAAGGAGCATCCCGACGCGGCGGCCGGCATCGGCGATATTGTTGCTGCACGAAACCGGGTCCGGCTGGAAAAGCTCTCATCCGGCGCGACGCTGGACGGCAAGGGCGGCACGCATCGATGGTTGCTCGCCAAAATGCGCGAGCTGTTCGACTTCTGATCATCCCAGGCGCTAGGCGATTGCGGCCAGCGCGACTTGAAGCTCGCGGAGATTTCGCGACGGCACTATCGCGTTCACTTCGCGCGCGTATTGTTTAATCGCACTGTCTCCCGTGCCCCAGCGCGCAGGATCTTCCGGATTCAGCCACACCACGGCGCGGCAAGCCCGCACGATCTCGCGGACCAGGTCGGCGCGCGCGGGCAGCCGGTTGTTGCGGCCGTCGCCCATTATCACGACGATCGTGCCGCGAGTCAGCAATCCGGTTCGGCGCTCCCAAAGCTCGCCGAGCACGCGGCCGAAATCCGAGCGCGCGTAAAGGTCCAGCGCGGGCGTCATTACCAGGTGTCCATCCTCGAAGTCCGCCTCGGCCAGATGGTCCACGTACACGAAACTGCTGACGCGGCGGAAGCATCCGCGCGCGCCCGCCATCAATTCGAGCATCAACTGCGCCGCGTAGCGGACGGAACCCGAGATGTCGGCCAGGATTACGAGATCGACATGGCGTGGACGCCGCGCGCGGAAGTTGAGATCGATTAGCGCGCCGCCGCGCTGTAGCGCCGCGCGAATCGTGCGCCGGAAGTCGATTCTGCCGGTCCGCGCGAGTCGCAGCCGCCGTCCCAGCCGAATCCGGAAGCGGCGAATCAGCGGCGCGAGCGCGTCGCGCGCCTCGTCGTAGTCGAGGTCGGAGAATTTGTCGAACGGCATCCGCTCGATCGCGCGGATTCGCGCAACGCGCGTCGCGTCGATGCCGGGCGTCGGCGATTCCTCGGGCGTATCCGCCGCGCGATGCTCCTGGCGGCCGCGCATCCGATCGGAATGGCGCTGGCCGTCTTTGCTTTCTTCGGCGTCTTTTCCCTTTTCAGTGTCTTGGCGCCGCGCCGCCGCTGCTTTCTTTGCAGGCTTCGCTTCTGACGCCAGCGAAAGCGATTTCTCATCGCGAGGGTTCGCGAGCGCATCGTCGCGCGGCAACGCAAACGGCTCCTCGCCGGGACGGTCGCGGCCCGCGCCAGCCGAGACCTGCTCGCCGCGTTGCTCGGGATGCTCGCCGCGATTTGCCCGTGGCGCTGCGAAAAAACGGTTGAACGATTCGTCGAAGGTCGCGCGGTCGGCTTCGTCCTTGATCAATGCCGCCGCCAGCGCCTCGTGCATCCGCGCGCGCTCGAGCCCGACGGCCGCGACCGCGTTCATCGCATCGATCGATTCCGCAACCGAGATTCTGACGCCGGCGGCTCGCAGCGCGGCGATGAAGCGGACGAGCTGATCGCGAAGCCGGGCCATCTAGCAACGTCGCGGATTCATCGCGTACGCGGCGCGAGCGCCGAGGCTTTCGACTCGACCTTGGCGCGATCGTCCTCGTGCTTGAGCAGCACGCCCAGCGCCGTGCGCACCGCGTCGGTATCCAGTTCGCGCACGCCCAGGCGCACCAGCGCGTGCGCCCAGTCCAGGGTCTCCGCAATCGACGGGGGCTTGCGAAGTCCGAGTTTGCGGATCGCGCTGACAAAACGCGCCGCCTCGGCCGCCAGCTTCGCGTCGAGCTCGGGCACCTTGAGCTCGATGATTTTTCGCTCCTGCTCGGCGCCCGGAAAATCGATGAACAAATGCAGGCATCGGCGGCGCAGCGCCTCCGACAGTTCGCGCGCGCGATTCGATGTCAAAATCACCGCCGGCCGTTCGTGGGCCTTCAACGTTCCCAGTTCGGAAACAGTTATCTGGAAGTCGGAAAGCAATTCCAGCAGAAAGGCCTCGAACTCCTCGTCGGCTTTGTCGATCTCGTCGATCAACAACACGACCCGGCTCGGCGCGGTGATCGCCTTGAGCAGCGGACGCTCGAGCAGGTAGTCGCGCGAGAAGATGTGCTCGCTCAGTTCCTCCCATCGCAGCCCCTGCTGCTCGCCGGCCTGCATGCGCAAAAGTTGTTTCTGATAGTTCCATTCGTACAGCGCGCGCGCCTCGTCGAGTCCTTCGTAACATTGGAGCCGGATGAGCTCGGTGTGGAGGATTTCCGCGATCACCTTGGCGACTTCGGTCTTGCCCGCGCCGGCGGGACCCTCTATCAGGAGCGGCTTTTCGAGCGCGAGCGCCAGGAAGATCGCCGTCTCGACGCGCTCGTTGGTGACGTAGCGGGCGCGCTTGAGGCCGTCGGAGATCTGTTCGCGCGTCAGCATCATCTTCAATTTCCCTCGACTCCGCGTCCGCTCCGCCTCGGGGCGCCTACGACGCTGCGCTCGGAAGCGCCCACTTCGTGTCTTCGCCTGCCTTCAGCGGCGATTGATCTTCGGGGCGCGGCGGCGCTCCAGAAAAATCCGCGCGCGATGCTTGAGGCCGTCGCGCTCGTCGCGCGGAGTCGCACGCACCTCTTCGGTGTAGGCCGCCAGCTCCACGCACAGCCGCTCGACGTCAACTCCGCCGCGCGCGGGCTTCATGTCGTCGAGCGCGAGCATCGCCTGCGACATCAAATTGATCGACGCCTGCCGTCCGCCGCGTTCGAAGCGCAGATGGAGCGCCGCGGCGATCTGATTGAAAGCGACGATGAGCGCCTGCAGATCGTTGTCGTTGCCGGCCGCGTGCGACGCCGTCTCGAACATCTCGGCCGCCTCGAAATACGCACCCCGATTGAATGCCGCGATCGCATCGCCTAACGATGCCGGTGGGGAATAGTCACTCACTGGAACCTGGAAAACTACAACTGCTCTTTTTCCTCGACCGCGCGATACTCGGCCTCGCCCAGCGCCTGCGCCTTGCGCGAGCCGTAACGCTCGTAAAGATCGAACAGGCTCGATTTATGCGGCCGCACCTTGCCCAGCGGGCACTTCTGCCATTCGTCGAGCGACTCGTCGCAATAGCCCATGCGATTCTCGCCGCACTTGGGCTGCAGGAATACGCCGATTTCCGGCAGCACGCGCTTGATTTCTGCGCGCATCATCGCGACCATCCGGCGGATTTCCCACTGCGCGCGCACGCACAGGCGCAGATCGCAAATGTGCAGCATCTCGGCGAAATTTACCATCACGTGAAAATTCGTCGGCGCGGCGTTGGGCAGCACGAAGCGCGCATCCTCGGCTGGAATCCCGGCTTTCAGCGCCTTCGTGTAGAGTTCGGACGTCTTGGAAAGCAAATCGGAGAATTCACTCTCCAGCCCCGCGCGCGACCACGAATCCGGCAGCACGAAGGCGAGCTTGTCCCGCTTGAATTTCACATAGCGCTGACTCTGCTGCTCGAAGCTGATTCCGATCCGATGGCGGACGAACTGATGCGACAGCGAGCGCGAGACGTTCGCGATTCCGAACCAGAAAACGATTTGTTCCAGCGGAGAAGCGTGGCCGGTCTTCAGCCGCTCGATGATGAACTCGCGAATCTTCTGGTGGGTAATTTTCTCGGATTTGATCTTGTCCCAGACTTCGATTGGCGTGTCGGAGGAATAGCAGGTGCGAAACGCCGCGTAGAGTTTTTCGAGCGGCTGCTGGGCGTAGTCGATCAACTTGACTTGCATTTTTGCCTGATTTTCCACGCGATCCCCTTCCCTCAAATGGCCGGGCGCTTGACGCCACCACTCCTTTCTAATCTTATTCCACGTCGCGGTGCGACTGCATCAGGCGCTTTTGCTCTTAATCCACAACACGTTTCGATTGCGCTAGTCGCGCCAAACTGCGAGATTGCCTGTTTAAAGCCGCCATGTCCGCCGTTTCGATAATCGACGCCATCTATCGGCACTTCCTGAAGCGATACCTGTTTGCCCGCGATGCCGAGCGTGCGCATCGGATGACACTGCGGATGCTTGCGGCGTTGCCGGCTCTTCAGGCGCCGCGGGACAGGCCCGAGCTCGGAACCAAGCTGTGGGGAATCGATTTCCCAAACCCGATTGGGCTGGCGGCCGGGATGGACAAGGACGCCGTCGCGGTCCACGGGTGGGTGACGCTCGGATTCGGCTTTGCAGAGTTGGGAACGATTACGCCGCGCCCGCAGGCGGGAAATGAAATACCGCGGCTATGGCGCGTGCCCGCACGCCGCGCGCTTATCAACCGGCTCGGGTTTCCCAGCGAAGGGATGGAGGCGGTCGCACCGCGAATCGAGCGGATTCGCAAGGCCGGGATTTTGATTCCTCTCGCGCTCAACTTCGGGCCGAACAGCGACACGCCGCCCGAGGGGATTGCCGCTGACTACACTGCCCTGATGGAACGGCTCGGGCCGCTGGCCGATTTCATCGTTATCAACTTGAGCTCGCCGAATACGCCCGGGCTGCGCAACTGGCAATCGCCGAGGAAGATGAGCGAGCTTTTCGCGGCGATACGCGAGCATACCGGCAAGTTGCCACACCCGCCGCCCGTGCTGGTGAAAATCTCGCCCGACCTGGAACGCAATGAGCTGTTTCGAATTTGCGAAACCGCGCTCGCGCTGGGCGTGGACGGAATCGTCGCGGGCAACACTACCGTCGCTCGCGAGGCCGTCGGCGTCTCGTCGCCGCACCCGGGCGGACTCAGCGGCCGTCCGATCCTGATTCGCGCGCGCGAGGTGATCCGCGACATCTATACGCACACCAACGGGAAAATCCCGATCATCGGCGTCGGAGGAATCGCCCGCGCCGAGGATGCGTGGTTGCACATCCGCGCCGGCGCCTCGCTCGTCGAGCTTTACACCGCGCTCGTCTATGAGGGCCCCGGCCTGGTCATCAGAATGAAATCGGGACTGGCGGGCTTGCTCCGTCGGGGCGGATTTCGTTCTATTAGCGAAGCGGTCGGAATCGACAGATAGGTCCCTGTGTGGCGGAGGCGATTTGAACCAGGAAAAAACTGCCAGCGCCGAGGACAAAACAGAGTTGATCGTCGATGCGCGATGGCTGCGCGAGCATCGCGATGACACCAGTCTGATCCTTGTCGATACGCGACCCGTCAAGGATTTTCACGCCGGACATCTAAGCGGCGCGCGACACTTCGATCCTTTCCCGTTTCATCATACTGATACGTCCGAGCGCGGCATCGCGGAGTTCGGCGCGCAGCTCCAGTGGATATTTTCGGCGCTCGGAATCACCGGCCGCAAGACCGTCGTGTTTTACGAGAATGAATCCGGAATGCGCGCGGCGCGAGGCCAGTGGGCGCTCGAATACGCGGGACATCCAAAGGCCCGGATGCTCGACGGCGGACTCAAGGCGGCGGCCGGTGAAACGTTGACAACCAAGGTTGACAAGTTCGCCGCCACGGACTTCGGGCCGAGTCCGCGGGCGGAAATTCTCGCGACATATACCCATCTGCTTGACCGAATCGGGCGTCCCGACGTGCAAATCTTCGACGTTCGCAGCGATGAGGAATACTTCGGCGAACGCGTGCGTGCGAAACATGGCGGCGCGATTCCGGGCGCGTTCCATCAGGACTGGAGCGCCGCGCTCGCGGCCGATGGAACCGTGAAATCGCCCGCCGAGCTGCGCGCGCAGTTCGAAGCCATCGGCCTCGATCCCGCTGCCGAGGTAGTGACGTACTGCCAGGGCGGATACCGCGCCGCGCATGCCTACATCGCGCTCAAGATTGCGGGCTACACGAAGGTGAGAAATTATCTCGGGTCGTGGGCGGAATGGGGAAACCGCGACGACCTGCCGATAGAGCATCCGCGGCGCAAATAGCGGGACGCGGCGCAAGCCCGATCTCCCGGTGGGATTCATCCATCTGCCGTATGAGGCGCGCCAGGCCGGGCGGCATCGGAGCCTGCCCAGCATGGCGCTTGCGACGATGGAGAATGCGGTGCGCATCGCGATCGCCGCGACCGCGCGCTCGGCAAGGTGACTCGCGGCTGCGCGCTTACTTGATTGCGACCGCGTTGGGGGGGCGAGGCGATGCCGCCCTCCAGATTCATCGGCACCGACACGAGCATGAATTCGTAACGCTTGACGGCGGTGCGCTGCCTCGGGCGAGTCAAAAATCAGAAGGACAAGGATGGCGAGGTTTGCAGGGGCCGAAACCTTTCGATTCGATGCGGCGTATTATTTATGATAATTAACACGCGGTAAGATTTGGACCGGACCGCCGGGAAGGGGCTCGAATGGCGACAGAGCAAGGCATCGGACTATCGTTCTCCAGGCGAACTGCGCTCAAGAACGTCGTTCGGCTGATTCCCGCCGTTATGATTATCGCGGTGACGCTTAATGCGTTGTCATGCGGAGGCTCAGGACTGCTGTCGTCGGCCGGTTCCGGTTCCGGCTCTCCGACTGCCACTCCGACGACTGGTACGGGAACGTTTGCGTTCGTGACCAACTTCGGTGTCGGCGAGGTGTCGGCGTTCACCCGCGACACCACGACCGGCGTGCTCACGTCGAACGGGAAGCCGGTGTCTGCGGGCGCGCCTCGCGGGCCGCGAGGCGTGGTCGCGTCGCCCGACGGCAGCTATCTGTACGTCGCGAATATCAACGACGACAATATCTACGAGTACTCGATCAATTCTGACGGGACGCTGACGAAGCTGGCGTCCGGGAGCAACGGCACTGGGACCCAACCCGATGAACTTGCGATCAATTCCGACGGATCGTTGCTGTGGGTGACGGGCAAGGCAGGGACGATTAAGAGCTACCAGGTTAACACTTCGGGAGACCTTTCGGGACAGATCATTTTCCCGGCGACCAGCACGACCTCAGGCGGAGGATTGCAAACTCCCTTCGGTATCGCGGTGCATCCGACGCTGAATGTGCTGTACGTGTCGGATTCGGCGACTGGGAATGTCTACGCGTTCAATTATGACACCACCACGACACCACCCACCGGGGTGCTCTCGCAGAACTCTGCGCCGCAGCATAGTTTGGACACTACCGCGAATGCGGCTTTCGGGATCGCAATCGATTCGGGGGGCGATGCACTGTTCATCGCGGATCAGGGGAACGGCGACGTATCGTCGTTTTCGATCGCCCCGACGGGCGCGGCGGTTCCGGGCGCACTTACACCCTATGCCTACTTCCCGAACAGCAGCGCAACCGACGGGCCGGTGGGAATCGGAATCGGGGGAGGGTACCTGTTCACGGCCAACTCCAGCGGTGACTCGATCTCGTCGTTCATTGTCACCGACTTAACCCTGACCACGCCGCCGGCCCTGGTGACGGGCTACAGCGGGGCCACGGGGTTGGTGGTGGATCCGCTGAACATGTTCGTTTACACCACGAACTTTTCGAACAACACCGTCGGGCAGGCAATTATTGAAGGCAGCACGTGCACGATCCAGCTATGCGCGGGTAAGTCGATATCGACCGCCAGCGGTCCGTTTGGGATCACGCTCGCGCAGTGACGCGCCAGGGATCCCGGTTCCGAGGTAAAGATCAGGATTGTGGGATGGGCTTGGGGGCCGGCGCGGATTCGGCGGCGGCTTTGGCAGCTATCGCCGCGGCTTTTGCTTCCGCCTTCTCCTGAGCCGCCTTCTGGCGCAACTGCGTGAGCATCGCGCGCAACATGCCGGGATTGACCGGCTTCTTGAACAGCGCGCCCTCGAGACCGCGCAGGCGCGAGCGCTTCAGGATGTGATCCTTGTCGTAGTAGTAGGCGGTCATGAGGATTACCGGCAACTGCGGCATCTCTTCCTTGACCTTGAGATAGAAATCGTAGCCGTCCATCTCGGGCATCACGACGTCGGAGATAACCGCGTCGAGCTTGACGTTGCGCAGGATTCCAAAGGCGGCCGACGGACGCGTGGCGCAATGGACGATACATTTTTCGGCGCGCAGCAGGTCGGCGAGCGAATTGACGACGGCGCTATCGTCGTCGAGCACCAGCACCGACATCCCTCTCAAGGGAGATTGTTCGGTCAGATGCGGCGCGTCATCGGGGCGCGCCTGCACGTTTGCATCTTCGCGCGGGGCAAGATCGGCCATCCGCTTTCCGGCCAGGTAGTCGCGCGTCTCGTACTCGCCCTTGCGGGCCACCTCGTCGAGGCGGCGCACGATGGCCTGCACGCGCTCGATGGAATTTCGAATTGAGTTGAGGCGTTCGTTCTCGACAACTTTTTCGGGTTCGCTGAGCCGCGTCTCGAAGCGTTGCGAGAGCAGTTCGATATTGTTGGTGATCGATTCGAGCGGATTGTTGATCTCGTGGGCGAGGCTGACCGCGATTTCGCCGGCGGTTGCGAGTTGCTGCGCACGGCGCATGCGCCGGATGTCGCGGGCGAAGCCGATCGTTCCGACTTCGAGGCCCTCGGCGTTGTAGATGAGCGCGCCGGAGATCATGACCGGGATGAGTTCGCCGGCCTTGTTGCGGAACTCGGTCTCGAAGCCGGCGATTCGGCCCGTCTCGGTCGACTCGCGCAGCGCTTTCATCACGCGGCGCGCTTCTTCGATCGACGGATAGATGTGGGTGCAGTTCTGGCCGATGATCTCCTGCGAGCTGTAGCCGAGGCTGGTTCGCGCGCCGTCGTTGTAATAGGTGACAATGCCGCTTTTATCGACGGCAATTATGATGTCCGGCGAGCTCTCGATGAGACGCTGGAAATATTTTTGATCGAGCGGCAATGTCGTTAATCCTGATTCCTTGATGAATTCAGTCGAGCCGGATTATTTCGCGGCGCGGAGCCGGAATTTAGGCATCGATACTTCATCGCTGAGCTTTTCGAACGTCACCTCGACCGGCATCCCGCACTTGATGTCATGCGGCTCGACGCCGAGCAGGTTCGACACGAATTTGCATCCCTCCTCGAGCTCGACGACGACGACGGCGTAGGGAACCTTGCCGGCGAAGCCCGGGTGATAGACCTGATGCATGATATTGAAGCTGAAGATTTCACCGCGTCCGCTGACCGGGACCCATCGCGAGGCAGTCGAGTTGCACTTGGAGCAAAGATCCTCGGCGGGGAACCGGAGCTTCCCGCAACCGTCGCATTTTTGGACCATCAGGCGTCCGGCGCGCGCGCCGTCGAAAAACTCGCGCATCTCGGGGGTGATGGCGGGGATGGGTTTGCTGAATTCTGGCATCGCAATTCTACTTATCGGTTTAGACGAATTGGCGGCTGGAATGATTGAAACACGCTACATCACACCACAAGCAATGACAGCGCGCTCCGCGGCTATTCTTATGGCTGCGATCCCAATACGAGGGTGGAATGAGTAGCAAGGATACCGCCGTTGCCGGAAACAAGTCCAACGTCGTGTTTTGGCGCCTGGCGCCGCCCCCCATCACCACGTATCTGCACGATTGCCTCTGCGACCGGAGTCATCCCCCACATATAGAAGGAACTGAGCTGACCGCCGCCGGTATTGACGGGGAGCGAGCCGCCAGGACCGATAGCGCCGCCGGCAACGAACGGGCCGCTTTCGCCTTTTTTGCAAAAGCCGTAATCCTCGAGCGTGACGAGCACCGTAAAAGTATAGCAGTCGTAGAGTTCGCAGAAATTGACGTCGGCGACCTTGATTCCCGCCATCTTGAAGGCGGTATCCCTGGCGATCGGCGCGCCGGAGAGCAGCGTTTCGAGCGGATCGCGACCGGGATGACCCTGCCCCATCCCTAATATATAGACGGGCGGGCGCTTCAAATTCTTCGCGCGCTCGGCCGAGGTTACGATAACCGCCAGACCGCCGTTGGAAACCAGGCAGCAATCGTACAGATGGAACGGCTCAACCACCCATCGCGAGGCATGATAATCGGCCATCGACATGGGAGTGTCGTGAAACTGAGCGGCGGGATTCAGGTTGGCCCAATTGCGCTCGGACACCGCGACCGCGCCGAGATGATCGTTGGTGGTCCCGTAGCGATACATATGGCGCTGGGCGACGAAGGCATAATGGGCGTTGACGCCGAACAGGCCGTAGTGCGCGTCGAGACCCTGGGCGAAGCCGTAGAAAGCGGCCGAGCCGCCATCGCTGCCCTTGTTGGGCGAGGGCGGACGCAGGGGAGCGTCGGCGAATACGCACGCGACGACCTCGGCCATGCCGGCGTCAATAGCCTGCGCGGCATGCATGATCATCGCGGCGGCGGTCGCGCCGCCGAGGTTCATCGTCGCGGTCAGGCGCAAATCGCGCAGGCCCATCGCATGCTGGAGCGACGACGAAGCCATCGGATTGTTCAACCAGGTGATTCCGGGGTTGACGAGCAGGCCGTCGACGTCGGCGCGCTGGAGGCCGGCGTCGTCGAGGGCGAGATTGACGGCCTCGGCGGCGAAGCCGATCGGTCCGGGATGGTCGAAGTTTTTACCCATCCGGGTCTGGCCGAGCCCGGCGATAGCGCATTTAGCTCTTAAAGACATGGCGCCTACTCTTACGCTTTTTCGAGGGCGGCATCCAGCGCGCGGGGCGCGGGCCGTGCACCTGAGAACATTGTATCGGTATTAACCGGGCAACGTCCTAACAATTACGGCATCGCGGCCGAGGGGGGTTGGTTTATCAGCACCGGGTTCGTATTCTAATAGGTCGGTTGCGAAGGCTCGCAGCTTGAATCTACAATTAAACTCGGGAGATTGACGAATGGCCGATCCGCTTAGCTTCGAGGCGCTGGCGAGCAGCGAGCATGTGCTGTCCAGCGCGGAAAACTTTGTTCTCTACGTGCTGCTCGAGGCGGTGGCCCGGGGCGCGGGCGGCGGCGGGCGAGTACCGCTCAACCTTGGCGTGGTAATAGATCGCTCGGGCTCGATGTACGACGAGCGGCGGCTGGAATTCGTCGTCGAGGCGGTCAAGTTCCTGGCCGACAACCTGACCGCCGACGACAAGGTCTCGATAGTCGCGTTCGCCGACAAGGCGAAGGTGATCATCACGCCCGAGGCGGCGCGGGATCAGAGCGCGATCAAACGCGCGATCGACGATATCGATCTGCTCGAAATCGGCGGCGGCACGCAGATGGCGCTCGGGATGCGCGCGGCGATCGACGAGGTCAAGAAAAATCTGAGCGGCGATTGCCTCAATCGCGTGCTGGTGCTGACCGACGGCCAGACCTACGAAGAGACCGCATGCATCGATCTGGTCGAGAAAAACCGCGACCAGATTTCGTTCTCGACGATGGGTGTGGGCGTCGAGTTCAACGAGAAACTTTTGCAGCGCCTGTCGCAGGACTCCAACGGCAAATATCATTTCATCGGCGACCCGGCTGAGATTCCCGGTATCTTCGAAGACGAGCTGCAGGGACTGCGCTCGGTGAGTTTGCGCAACGGGCGAATCGAGGTGACGCTGTCGCAGGGCGTGCAGGTGCGCGAGGCTTTTCGCGCCTCGCCGGAGATTTACGTGCTCGGCACTCCGCTGGTCGGCGAGGATCGCAAAATCGGCTACGAGATAGGCGACTTGCAGGCGGGCGTGCCCGGTTCCGTGCTGCTGACGCTGGTGCTGCCGCCGCGCAAGCCGGGGCAGGTCAGAATTTTGCAGAGCACGTTCCATTACGAAGTGCCGGGCGGCGCCGAATCCACCGTCGCCTGCGATCTCGCCGTCGATTACACGCTCGATCGCACGCTAACCAGCAAGCGCAACGGCCGCGTGATGAACCTGGTGGACCAGGTTTCGATTGCGAAGCTGCAGGCGAAGGCCGAAGAGGAGTTGAAGGCGGGCAACGTCGATCGCGCGACTCGCCTGCTCGGCAACGCGCTGCAAGGCACGCAGCGGATGGGCAACGTCAAGGCGACGCAGGCGCTCGCGGGCTTGCTGGATCAGATCAAGAAGACCCAGACGCTGCAGACCAAGGCGGCCAAGACCACCCTGCTGCAAGCGCAGGCGGTGGTGCGCAAGACCCAGATGCTCGATCCGGAAGCGTTGAAGGATTTTCAGAAGTCCGATTAGTGTATCGAGTGAAAGTCAAGAAAGTGAAAAAGTGAATTTTTTTGGTGAACGGCACAGGACGGATACTTCGAACTCACCTGCGAGGGCTTAGACCATGATCAAATGCGGCGAATGCGGCTACGAAAACATGGACGGACTTGATTACTGTGACGGATGCGGCGCGAAGCTCGCCGCCGCCGCTGCGGCTGCTCCTGCTGCAGCTCCTGCCGCTGCGGCTCCTGAAGCAGCTCCCGCCGCAGCCCCTGCTGAAAGTAGCGACGCGAACGCGGCGCCTGCGGCCGCGGCCGGGGTGGAGGCTCCGACTGCCGAAGTGCCCAAGTCGGAAGCGCCCACCGGTGAGATCAAGCCGGAGGCCGCGCCCGAGAGCGCGTCGCCAGCTCCAACCGCGGCTGCCGCAGGCGCGCCGTTCAAGGCGAAGCTGTCGTTGGTTCGCGGTGGACGCAAGGGCCAGGAATTTCCGCTCGAAGAGGGCAACAACCTGGTGGGCAGATGGGATCCCGAGACGGGATCATTTCCGGAAGTGGATCTCGACGCCGACGATCCCGAAGCCAAGATCTCGCGCAAGCATGCGTTGATTCGAATCGACGGCGGCAAGATCACGATCGAGGACATCGGCAGTCTCAACGGCACCTACGTGAATCGTCAGCCGCGCCTCTCGCCGGGCAGTCCGGTCGAGCTCAAGTCGGGCGACGAGGTGATCATCGGGAAAACGTTCCTCAAGCTGGTGGTAGAAACGATATCTTGACCGCCATCCCCTCCAGTCGCGCCCGGACGTACGCCAAGTGCGCGGAAGTTGAAGAGGGTCATAGACAATCGCCATGAATGCGGGCGAGGCACTCACCGAGGGCCATCTTCTCGACGGTCGTTATCGCGTCAAGAAGGTGCTCGGCGTCGGCGGGATGGGACGCGTGTACCTGTCCAACGACACGCGCCTGGCGAACCGGCCGGTCGCGGTCAAGGAGATGGTCGTCGGCGACGGTATCCAGGAGAAAAAAGCGATCGAGGACTTCACGCGCGAGGCCAATGTGCTCGCGCGGCTGTCGCATCCGGGCATCCCAACGTTGATCGATCATTTCGCCGAGAACTCGCGCCATTACCTGGTGATGGAATTCGTCGCGGGCGGCGATTTGCAGCACGTGCTCGACAAGCTGGGGCCCAAGGGCAAAGTCGCCGAGGACAAGGTGCTGAGGTGGGCGCGCCAGATGCTCGACGTGCTCGATTTTCTGCACGGGCAGAAGCCGCCGATAATTTATCGCGATCTGAAGCCGGGCAATATCATGATCGACAAGGATGGCCGCGCGATGCTGATCGATTTCGGAATCGCGCGCTTCCTGCCACCGGGCGGACGCGGCACGCAAATCGGCTCGGTCGGCTACGCGCCGCCCGAGCAGTACATGGGCAAGGTCGAGCCGCGCTCGGATATCTACTCGCTGGCCGCCACGATGCATCATCTGCTGACTGGCCGCGATCCGCAGCTCGAGCCGCCGTTCAGCTTTCCGCCGCTGCGCGCGCTGGCGCCTGAAATTTCGGTCAAGACCGCAGACGCCGTGATGCGTGCGCTCGAGCAGGACATGACCAAGCGGCCCGCGTCGGCAAAGGAGATGCGGCGCGAGCTGCCCGAGCCGCTACCCGAGAGCCGGTCGGGGCGATTGGATGCCAGCGGGGGACCGGCGGGCGCGCCGAGCCCGAGTTCCCAGCTATCAACCGTTGTGCTGAACAATTCAGATTCGAATGCGCCGGCGTCGCCACCCGCGCGGGCGCCCGCGCGGTCGCGCTCGACACCGTGGAAGTCGGCGGTATCAAGGCCGGCTGCGCCGGCGTCCACGATGCCGACGATCGTGCTGAACGAGCCGGTCGGAGAAAATACCAAGATCGGCGCCGCCGCGGGCATCGGCACGGCGGCAAAGATCGTCGCGCCGCAAATCAGAAAAGCGATCGAACTCACCGGCAAGGCGCGCAGCCTGATCGAGCGGCGGCTCAAGGCGCGGCTGTCCGCGATGGCGCCGAGCGCTGCGCCGAGCCCGTCATCGACGGCCAAGACCAGAGAACTGAAACCGTCTGCGGCCGCGTCGTCGTACGCGCCGCGGAGAGAAGCGACGAGCGAATCGGAGCCGGCTGACACGAAATCGCGGACCGGGTCGCGCAATTATTCGCCGCCAATTTCGACCGGCCCAGGTTCCGGCGGATTGTTCGGAGACCATAATGCCAACGGCGCCGATGTATCCGCCGCGCCGGCGCGGCTGGTCTCGCGCAGCGAAGAAATCGAGTTCGGCATTTTTGGGATGCGCACTTTGATCGGGCGATCGCAGGACGCCGCCGACAAACTCGACATCGATCTGAAGAAGCTCGCGCACGGAGGGGATCGCGTCTCGCGGCGCCATGCCGAGATAGTCCTGCGCGGGGCAGACTACTTCATCCGCGATCTCGGCAGCCTTAACGGCACGTACATCGCGGGGCGCGGCCGGTTGGGGCGCGACCAGCTCTACAAGTTAAAAGATCGCGACCAGGTGGTGCTTGGTAGTGCTATACTGCAGTTTCGGAGGGGCTAGCTGCGCATGATCACCTGTCCCGAATGCGGCCAAGAGGCATTGGACGGCGCCAAGTTCTGCGATCGATGCGGCCAAGGGCTGTCCAAGGCGGCCGCATCCGCATCGCAGTCGCCGACGCGGCCGACGCCGCTGACGGCGGGAACGTCTTTGAAGGGCGGGATCGAGATAGTCGGGTTAACGGGTCAGACGTCGATCGAAAATCGCTATCGCGCAAAACGCATCCGGGACGGCAAAACGGAATCGATCGCATTGCGCGAGCGCCTCGGCCCGCAACCGTCGGCAGAATCGGCAGAAGTTGTCGATGAAGCTCCGCATCCGGCGGCGCCGCCCGCGCCGCGTCCCGAGGATCCCAATGCCCCGAGCGCCAAAACCGCGGAACTCAGACCGGCGGTTGCGCAAGCCAACGGGACCGCGCCGCCGCCGCAGCTGCACGCCTCGAGTTCGCGGGCGGGAGAGTCGGCGAGCGCGAACGCGTCGGGGGAAGGCGTCCAGTCGGCGGCCGATTTCAGCGCCGATCCAAGTCCCGCTTCCACCGTGATGGCCGGGGGCGCGGCGAATTCATCCGCGGATGAAGCGACCGAAGCAGCGATCGCGGCAATCGCAACCGAAGCTCAACCCAATCCCGAGAGCGACGACGGGGCGCACGAGGATGCGGCGGCGGCGAGCGGCGAGGATCTCGGTGAAGTCTTCGGACGCGTGCTCGCCTTGTCACAGACGATCAACCATCCCGCCTTTCAGCGCGCGACCGAAGGGTTTGCTGAAAAGGGCCGCGTGTACCTGGTTTACGCCGACGAGGAACTCAAGGGGCTTCTGCGCGGTTGCGGGAAAATGACCGAGACGGAGGCGATCGCGGCAGCCATCCAGGTCTGCCAGGCGATTTCGTTTGTGCATCGCCGGGCTCTGCGGCTGAACGACATCTGCCCGGAATCGGTTTCCGTTGCCCCCGACGGCCGGCTCAAGCTCACGGGCCTGGACTACGTCAGCAACGACAATGAGCTTCAGGGTGAGCCAATTTTCAACGACGGCTACACGGCGCCGGAGATCTATCGCGGCAAAAAGGTGGACAAGCGCGCGGATATTTTTTCCGCCGGCGCGATCCTCTACACGTGGCTCACGGGCGCAAGGATTCCGAGCGAGAGCTGGCGCGAAGAGGCGGGTCAGGTTCAGTTCTATCCGCCGCATGTCGTTACACCGCGGCTGGAGAATGCGATCCGCCGCGCGATCGCTTTCAGTCCCGCCGACCGCTGGCCCACCATCGACGAGTTCAAGGCCGAGCTGATCGCGCTGGGTGGCGCGATCCGGCTGCGCGCGGCCGCGATGACCGATGTAGGCCGCGTGCGCGAGCATAACGAAGACTCGGTGCTGGCGGTCGAGTATACGCGCGAGTCGATGATCGATCCGGCGCAGAGCCATTTGTATGTCGTTGCCGACGGGATGGGCGGCGCGGAGGCGGGCGAAGTCGCTTCTGCAATTGCCGTCCAAACGATCCGGAGTTACATTGAATCCCGGCTCGAGGGCGCAGGTGGCGATGCTACCAACGGTGCGGAGCTGCTGACAGCCGCGCTCGAGGAAGCAAATTCCAGGATTATCGAATATGTGGCCAGCCATCCGGAGTCTCGCGGAATGGGTTCCACGGGCGTGTGCGCGTTGGTCGCGCCACCGGATGCGGCCGTGGCCTGGGTCGGGGACAGCCGCGGATATCTGATGGAAGGCGCGACGCTTCGCCAGGTCACAAAGGATCACTCACTGGTGCAGCGGCTGGTCGAAATCGGGCAGATAACTGCCGAGGAAGCGCACACGCACGAGCACAAGAACGTGATCACGCGCTCGCTCGGTGCGCGCCAGAGCGGACCGGCGGGGGCGGAGGCGGTCTCGCTCAGGCTGAAACGCGGGGACAAGCTGATGCTCTGCAGCGACGGGTTGACGGCGCACGTCGATGACCGTCAGATCCATGACATTCTGGGGCGCAATTCCGATCCCTTCGACGCGGCGCGCGAATTGATCGTCGCGGCAAACGCCGGCGGGGGTACCGACAACATTTCCGTGATCGTAGTCTATGCAAGCTAGGTGCGAACGACGCGCCGGCGATTAACGATGTCCACCTCGCCAAAAGATTCATCGCAGCCGCTGCCCGGACCGCTCGAGCCCGGCACCGTGCTGCAGGGCCGCTACGCAATCGAGCGACTGCTCGGCGGCGGCGGGATGGGGATGGTCTATCTGGCGCACGACCAGCGCCTGGCGAACCGCCCATGCGCGATCAAGGAGATGGTCGATCACTTTATCGATCAGGCGCAGCGGATCGAGGCCAACGAATATTTCGCGCGCGAAGCCGACACGCTCGCGCAACTGAAACATCAGGCGATTCCCGCGATCACCGACCGCTTCGAACTCGCCAACCGCCATTACCTGGTGATGGAGTACGTCGAGGGACGCAACCTCGAGGAGGAACTCGCTGCGCGGGGCGAGCCGCTGCCCGAGGGGCTGGTGATCGATATCGCGCGCCAGTTGTGCGACGTGCTCGCGTATCTGCACGGGCTGGCGCCGCCGATAATCTACCGCGACATGAAGCCGTCCAACGTGATGATCCATCCGAAAGGGCGGGTCGTGTTGGTGGACTTTGGAATCGCGCGGCTGTTCAAGGCGGCGCGCAAGGGCACCATGATCGGCACGCTCGGCTTCGCACCGCCGGAGCAGTACCAGGGCCTGGTCGATCCCCGCAGCGACATCTACTCGCTGGGCGCAACGTTGCATTACGTGCTGACCGGCCGCGATCCTGAAAAGTTTCCGCCCTTCAGTTTCCCGCCGGTTCACGAGCTGCGCCCGGCCGTGTCGAGCAACCTGGCCGGCGCCATCGACGCGGCGCTTGCATACGAAGTAAACGGGCGGCCCGGGCGCGTCCAGGAATTTCGCGACATGATGCTCTACGGGCGCGGACTTCCGCTCGACAGCGGTAGCCTGAGCTCGACGAGCGGAACCGGCGACCTGTCGCAGGTCCAGCGGCTCGGTTACGAGGATGAACCGATCGTTTATCGCAAGCCGCGCAGCCGGTTGAGCCGCTCGATCGGTCTGGCGATTTTTCTGATGGTGCTGGCGGGAGCGGCGTTCGGCGGGACGTACATTTATTCAAGCCCGGAACTCCAGCTGCGGCTCGGACTCAAGCCTCTTTTCGACGGACTGCCGTGGAAGCATGAGGAGTTGCTGGCCAAGGCCCGCGAGCATCCGCTCGAATTCTCGCAGATGACGCTCGCGCTCTCGACGCGCGAGGGCGCCGCGCTGGCGCCGCCGCAGGCGCAGTTCAACGACACCGATCTGACCAACGCGCGCTACCTGAAGTGGACCGCAACCTTCAAGAACCTGCTCGCGGGGCTTGAAGGGCGCGACGAAAAAGTCGAGGCGCGCTTTTACGATCCCAGCGGACTTCAGATCGCGTCCAGCGACACCAATATTTTTGTCGGGCCCGCTCAGAAAACCGCCGACTTCACCGGCGTGGCGTTGATGCCGACGATGACCGACAAGGCGCCCGGCACTTACAAAGTGGCGCTCTATTCGGACGACAAGATGCTCGCGCAGGAAGCCTTCATCGTTAACCAGGACGTGAGCGCGAGGAACGCGGCGGCCGCGAGCGAGGCGGCGGCTGCGGCGGCGGCGAAAGAAGAGGAGCGCAAGCGCGACGAAGAAGCGCGCAAGCTCGCGATGATCGATGAGCGCCGCGCCAAGCCCTTGCAGCTTCGCAGCATCGACTTTCTCAACACCACCAAGACCGGTACCGCGCTCTCGGGCGCGACCGAATCTTTCGCCGTGTCGAAGGTGCTGTTCGTCGGCTGGGAGGCCAAGTTCGACAACCGGCTCTACAAGCTGGAGCCCGGCCAGTACCGCGTCGATGCGGCGTACATCGGGCCGGACGGCCGCACGCTGGGCAGCGTCAATGATTTTCAGCCCGTCTCGCCCAGTATGAAGACGGTGACGTTCAGCGGACGCGTCGGCAACTCGCGCGGCGGCGCGTTTCTGCCGGGTATCTACACGGTTAATTTTTATTTGAACGGCCAATATTTCGGCGCGAAAAAATTCGAAGTGCTCGCCGACGCCGCCGGACCATACGCGACGTATCCGGGCGGCAACGGCGCGATCGGCAGCTCGATGGGTGGCAGTTCGGCGTCCTCGGGCAGCATGCTCGGGCCGACGATCGCCACCGGCACCATCAGCGGTCTTCGCAGCGGCGGCAATCCCGAGATGGAGCTTAGACTGCGTCCGCAGCCCAACAACTTCCTGCACGGCGAGCTCGTAATTCATCAGTCACGCTTTGGAATGGCGCCGATCGATGGATACGTCCGCGGGACCCTTTTGAGTTTTTCGGTCGAATACGGCATCGAGACGTATTACTTCGAAGGGCAGCGCCGGAGCGATCAGATCAGCGGCCATTTCGAATCGACGCCGTCGGGAGAGCGCGGCACCTGGACCGCCCAGGCGAACTGAGCAGGGGTGACCCCTGCACCGCAGGGCTGAGCCCTGCACCCAGTATTAAGGCCGCCCGCCGTTGGCGGGCGCGGCCTTGTTAGAACTGGTCGCACATCACGATCGACATCGCTTTGACGGATTTGCGCTTGAACCTGCCCCCAGCACGCGCAATGCTGGGAGTACATCATGGCGAGTAATGTTTCCCGCGAAAAACTTCTCTTCTATGCGGCCGCCGGCGCGCTTGGCGGCTTGGCCGCCTGGGGGCTGTCAGAGCCAATTCTCGGCATCCGCTGGGTTTATGGCCGCGATATCCTGTTCGGTGCGCTGATCGGCGCACTAATCAGCGCGTTTCTCGCCTCGATCGAAACGCTCAGCGTAGGCCAGTTGCGCCAGGCGGCGCGCAGATTCGTGATCGGCGGAGCTATCGGTGCGGCGGGCGGAGCGCTGGGATTGATCGTCGGCGAATTTGCCTTCGACATCCTGGGCGGTCTCAATGGCCGAATTCTGGGATGGGGCGTGCTCGGAATCGCGGTCGGACTCGGCGTCGGATCGGCGTCGGGATCCGCGGCGCGGCGGCGAAATGGCGCTATAGGCGGTCTGCTCGGCGGAGCGCTCGGCGGATTTTTTTACCAGAGCCTGACGAGCACGTTTCCGCAAGCGTTCGGACGAGCGATCGCGATCATCATCCTCGGCGCGCTGATCGGATTCTTCATCGGACTGGTCACCGAGCTGCTCAAGCGCGGCTGGCTGATGGTCGTGCGCAGCCAGAGCCGCAACGCGCGCGAGGGCCGCGAATATCCCCTGCTCAAGGGCGTGACGATTATCGGCCGCGCCGAGGAGAGCGACATCGGACTGTTCGGCGATCAAACAGTGCTCGGCAATCATGCGATCATCCGGCGCGAGGGCAAGAATTTCATCATCAGTCCGACCGGCGGCCAGATATTCGTGAATCGACATCCCGTGGCGGGCCGTTATGCACTCAAGAGCGGCGACCGGCTAGAGGTGGGCGGCACGCTGTTTCTCTTCCGCGAGCGGGCCCAGGCGGCGAATCGATAAGAGGCGAAGCCTGATCGTGGGGAGCCTGCACACCTGCCGAATCGCGCTCCTCGTCACGATCGTTTCGACCGTCACCTCGATGCTCCCGGGATGTGCGACCGTCGGCGGCGGTGCGCCCGCTACGACCTCGGTCCAGACGCTCGAGTACTACCCGTACCAAGTCAAGGGATACCAAAACAGCTATCCCAGAAAGACCATCCTGATCCTGATGCCGGCCGATGCGCGCGATGCGACCGCCGACAGCGCGCCGCTCAATGGCAATCCGGCGATAGGAGTAATCACCGATCAATCCGGCAACATTACGGAACGCCTGTACAGCCCGCCGCTCGGCCCGATCCTGCAGCAAGCGATCGGGCGCTCGGCCGATGAGGCGGGTTTGAACGCTTCGTCGTCCACTGATGTCGCCTACAAGCCTGGCGTCAAGAACACCGCCGAGTATGTGCTCGAGAGCAAGCTTCGGCGATGCTGGGTAAAAAAGCACCGCGCCGCCAACGGCCGGTACGGCCCTGTCTGGCGGACTACAGCCGATTTTGCTCTCGACGTCTCGATCTACAAGCCGCCGTTCAGCGTCCCGTTCTGGACCGGGAGCGCTAACGATACCTACTACGATCCGCCGGTGGGGTCGTTCGGTCTCGGTCCCGAGGATGAAGCCGGTATCTACGACGAGCCGGGGCAGGTATCGTCGGTCGCACTGACGCGCTCGGTGGCGGCGATCTTCCAGCGCCAGGACTTGCGCAATCTGATGCTCGAAGACGACATCAAATCCCGTTAGCCGCGCGGTTCGAGGCGCGGTCTTTGAACAATCGCCGGGGTTGGAATAGCTTAGGTCGAGCGCCGGATAATCAAATGCCGAGGCGTGCGCGGGGAAATCCTTTCCCGGTTCCCGCCGCCTGACCGCAAATCCGGATCGCGTCGTCATCTGCCAAGAGGAAGCACGATGGAAATCGGATTCGTTGGTCTCGGCAAAATGGGCATGAACATGGTCGAGCGGCTGCGGCGCGACAACCACCAGATTGTCGCCTTCGATCTCGACGATGCGAAACTCAAAGAAGTTTCAACGTTCGGCGCCGACGGCGTCAATTCGCTCAAAGATCTGGTCGCCAGACTCGCGCCGCCGCGGGGCGTGTGGGTGATGGTGCCGGCGGGCGATCCCACCGACAGCACGATTAACCAACTGGCCGAATTGCTCGAGCCTGGCGACGCGATCATCGACGGCGGCAACACCAACTTCCACGATGACGTCCGCCGCGCTGCCGTACTCGCCGGCATGAAGCTGCATCTGGTGGATGCCGGCACCAGCGGCGGCATCTGGGGACTCAAGCTTGGCTACTGCCTGATGATCGGCGGCGAGGTGGACATCTTCAGGCGCTACGAGCCGATTTTCAAAACGCTCGCTCCTCCCGGCGGCTACGACCACGTCGGCGGCCACGGCGCAGGCCATTACGTGAAGATGGTCCACAACGGCATCGAGTACGGGCTGATGCAGGCGTATGCGGAGGGTTTCGAGGCGATGCACAAGTCGGAGTACAAGCTCGACTTGCCGAAGATCGCAAACCTGTGGGGACAGGGCAGCGTCGTGCGATCATGGCTCCTGGAGCTTACGGCCGACGCGCTGGAAAAGGATCCGGGCCTCAAGCAAATCAGGGGCTACGTCGAGGATTCGGGCGAGGGCCGCTGGGCGGTGCAGGACGCAATCGATAAGAACATCTCGATGCCGATAATCACCATGGCGCTGTTCACGCGCTTCCGCTCGCGCGCTGACAAGGGCGAAGGCACCTTCGGCGAGAAATTGCTCGCCGCGTTGCGCGAAGAGTTCGGCGGCCACGGCGTCATCAAGGAATAGCAGCGCGAGAGGGGTAAGCTATTTATGGCCGCGCCCGCAAACAGGACCGTCGATCTCAATCACCCGGTCAAGGAACGCCATCACTACGATCCATGCATCGTGGTGATCTTCGGCGGCGCCGGCGACTTGAGCCATCGCAAGCTGATTCCCGCGCTGTACAATCTCTCGCTCGACGGCGAATTGCCCGACAAGTTCGCGATCCTCGGTTTCTCGATGGAGGATCTCGACGACGAGAAGTATCGCGCGTTCGCGCTCAGCGGCATCGAACAGTTCTCGCGCCGCCCGGTCGAGAAGGAACACTGGGCGAAGCTCGCCCCCTTGCTCCATTTCAATCGTGGCTCGTTCACCGAGGCCGCCGACTATCAGAACCTGCGCAAGCGATGCGAGGCGCTCGACGCCGAGTGCGGTACCGAAGGCAATCGTGTCTTCTACTTTGCGATTCCGCCGGCCTTCATCGACACCTGCTCGGAGGGATTGACCGCCGCGAGAATGATTCATCGGCATGAGAAGGGGCATCCGTTTACACGCATCGTGGTCGAAAAACCGATCGGTTCCGATCTCGCCAGCGCCTCCGAGATCAACGCCAAGCTCGCGCGCCATTTCGACGAAAGCCAGATTTTTAGAATCGACCATTACCTCGGCAAGGAAACCGTCGAGAACCTGATGGTGCTGCGCTTCGCCAACGCGATCTTCGAACCTATTTGGACGGCGCGATTCGTTGACCATGTCCAGATTACCGTCGCCGAGGCCGAGGGCGTCGGCACGCGCGCCGCCTACTACGATCACGCCGGGGCGCTGCGCGACATGGTGCAGAGCCATCTGCTGCAAACGCTTTGCATGATCGCGACCGAGCCGCCCAACACCACCGGCGCCGAGTCGGTGCGCGACGCGAAGCTCGACGTGCTGCGCGCGTTGCGCCCGCTCGGCGACGAGGACATCGAAAAATGGGTCGTGCGCGGCCAGTACGGCGAGGGCCTCATCGGCGGCGTGCCGGTCAAGGCCTACCGCGCCGAGGAGCAGATCGCGCCGGATTCGCAAGTCGAGACCTTTGTCGCGCTGCGATGCTGGATCGATAACTGGCGATGGGCCGGCGTGCCGTTCTACCTGCGCACCGGCAAACGGCTGCCCAAGCGCTCGAGCGAAATCGCGATTTACTTCAACAGCGTGCCCCGAATCCTGTATAACTCGAACCCACGCGCTCCCTTGGCGCCCAATATGCTGACCATCAGGATTCAACCCGACGAAGGCCTCGCGCTCCATATCATGTCGAAGATGCCCGGTTCGCAGACCCGCCTCCAGCAGGTCAAAGTTGATTTTCACTACGTGACTTCCACGCCGGAAGCGTACGAGACCCTGCTCAACGACGTGATCGTTGGCGACCAGACGCTCTTCATGCGGCGTGATACGGTCAAACAAGCGTGGACGTTCGTGCAACCGATCCTGGATGCCTGGGGACAGTCGCCCATGGATCCCCCCATCTATGCTGCGGGCTCGTGGGGACCGCTCGAGGCCGCCCTGATGATCGCGGCTGACGGGTGCACCTGGCGAACTCTCTAGCAGGAGAACCCCATGAACGTGTGCAATTTGTCGGGAAGGGATTGCAGATGAGCGGCGGCATTACTCTCGCGCGTCATATCATGACCAAAAGCGCGACTGCGCTGCCGGTCGCGGACCTCGCTCTCATAATGGAGCGCATCGAGCTCATCGCCACGCGCATCACGCGGGAGTTGGCGCTCGCGGGTCTCGACGGGCTCGGCTACACCGGCGAAACCAACGTGCAGGGCGAAAAGGTCAAGAAGCTCGACCAGTGGGGCAACAAGGTTTTCCTCGACGCATTCGAGCATGGATACCCGGTGTGCAGTCTCATATCCGAGGAAATGGATGAGCCGCACCATTACTCATCCAATTGCCGCGACAATAGCTACTGCATACTCTACGATCCCATCGATGGGTCATCTAATACCGACGTAAACGGTTCGCTCGGCACCATTTTCGCCGTCAAGAAACGCGCGCCCAGGCACGGGAGCGGGATCGACGACATCCTCGTCCCGGGAACGAAGCAGGTCATCGCGGGATACATCCTGTACGGGCCGGCCGCGCAGCTGGTGTATAGCGCCGGCGCCGGCGTCGATATCTTCACGCTCGATCGAATTCTCGGTGAGTTCATTCTCTGGAAAGAGAACGTGAAGATGCCGCCGCACGGGTCTACTTATGCGGTCAATCAGGGCAACGCGGGCAAGTGGCACGACGGAGCGCGCAAGTTCGTCGCGCATATTACCAGTCGCAAAGACAAACGCACTAGCTACTCACTTCGATACTGTGGTGCATTCGCCGCCGATTTCCATCGATGCCTGCTCGAGGGCGGAATATTTATGTATCCCGCCGAGGTTGCCGAAGGCGGCAAGCCCAAGGGAAAACTGCGCCTGATGTACGAGCTCGCGCCGCTCTCGATGCTCGCGGAACAGGCCGGCGGCCGCGGCTCGACCGGCAAAGAGCGGATTCTCGAGCTGGCTGCCACCGCGATCCACGAGCGGCATCCGATTTATATCGGCAGCGCCGAGGAAGTCGCGCTCGCCGAGTCGTTCAACGTCGAAGGCTAGAACCGGATCGGGGTTCGCAATGGATGGGCTCATTCTGGCCGGCGATGTCGGTGGAACCAAAACCCAGCTCGGGCTCTTCAACCAATCCGCAGGCACACTCGAAATCGTGCGCGAGCGCCGCTACGCGACCTCGCAGTTCGACAGCCTCGAGGCGGCGTGCGCGGATTTCCTCGGCGCAACCGCGGCGGTGAGCGCCGCCTGCCTCGGCGTGCCGGGTCCAATAATCGACGGCCACGCCCACGCCACCAACATTGCATGGCAACTCAGCAGCGTCTCACTGTCGCGCGCGCTAAACGGCGTCCCGGTTCGCTTGATTAACGATCTGACGGCGATGGCCTACGGCATGGTTCATCTGAAGCCCGCCGAGTTTGCGGTTCTGCATCGCGCGGAAAATCCGCCCGAACATGGCAACATCGCGGTGCTCGCCGCGGGCACCGGTCTGGGCGAATCAGCGCTGGTCTGGGAGGGCGACAAATACTATGCAGTCGCCTCCGAAGGCGGGCACAGCGATTTCGCACCGCACGGCGCGGAACAGATCGAGCTGCTCCGGTTCGTCGCGGGCGAATTTGGACACGCCAGCTACGAGCGCGTCCTCTCGGGTCCGGGACTCTGGAATATCTATCGTTTCCTGAGGCGCGAGAGCCGGGCCGAAGAGCCCGCCTGGCTGACCGGGCAAATCGCCGCGGGCGATCCTTCCGCTGCGGTAAGCGAGGCGGCGCTTAAGGGACGCGATCCGGTTTGCGTTCACGCGCTCACCATGTTTTGCGATATTTACGGTTCCGAGGCCGCCAACTTGGCGCTCAAAGTGCTGGCGCTGGGCGGTGTCTTTCTGGGCGGAGGAATCGCGCCGAAAATTTTGCCGATACTCACCGATGGAGCGTTCGTGCGGGGATTCTTGTCCAAGGGCCGGCTGAACGGGATCCTGAAACGGATCGAAGTCCGCGTCTCGCTCAATCCAGCCGCCGGACTGATTGGCGCGGCCCACTACGCGGCCGCGATGCTGTGATATAGGAATGCAAACTGCAATGACAATCCCGACGGGAGACAGAGGTATATGACCAAGCGAGTTCGAGAGATTCTTGGCTATTACGATTCCGAAAACGCCGGCGTGCGCAGCAACCTGGCGCGGATGCTTAACCATGGCAAGCTCGCGGGCACAGGCAAATTCGTAATCCTGCCCGTGGACCAGGGCTTCGAGCATGGCCCGGCGCGAAGCTTCGCGGTCAATCCGCCCGCCTATGACCCGCGCTATCACTTTCAGCTCGCCATCGATGCGGGATGCAACGCATACGCGGCGCCGCTCGGATTTCTCGAGGCGGGCGTGGCCGAGTACGCCGGCGAGATTCCGCTCATCCTGAAGGCCAACAATCACGACGTTCTCAACGAGGAAAAAGATCCCGCGCTCGCCGTGACCGCCGGCGTGAAGGACGCTCTGCGGCTCGGATGCGCGGCGATTGGACTCACGATCTACCCGGGCTCGACGCAGGAGAAGTCGATGTACCAGGAGGCGCGCGAAATCGGCGAAGAGGCCAAGGTCAATGGACTGCCGCTGGTCCTCTGGTCGTACCCGCGCGGCTCCGGCGTCAGCAAGCAGGGCGAAACCGCGCTCGACGTGGTCGCGTACGCGGCGCAAATCGCGGCGCAACTCGGTGCGAATATGATCAAGGTCAAGCCGCCCACCGCTTTTATCGAACAGGCCGAGGCCAAAAAAGCGTACGACGCCAACAAGGTTCCGCTCGAGCCATTTTCGGCGCGCATCAAGCACGTCATACAGTCGGCGTTCGACGGCCGGCGCATCGTGATTTTCTCGGGCGGCCCCAAGGAAACCGACGACTCGTTGCTGAATACCGTCCGCGGGATCCACGCCGGCGGCGGTTACGGCTCGATCATCGGCCGCAACAGCTTTCAGCGTCCGAAGCCCGAAGCGATCGCACTGCTCGGCAAGGTCATCGACATTTACAAAAGCTGACGGAGCATTCCGCGGCGTACGGTGGTGCAATTGAAAGGATGAAATACAGCGACTACCAGCATCTTCTGTTCGAGCGCAACGACGACGGCATCCTGCTCATCACGATCAATCGTCCCGAGGTTCTCAACGCCACCAACAGCCGCCTCCATTGGGAGTTGAGCCGCGTGTGGCTCGACGTTGCCGACGACGACGAAACCAATGTCGTGGTGGTTACCGGCGCCGGGCGCGCGTTTTCAGCGGGCGGCGACCTCGACATGATTCAGCAGATGGCGGCGAGCGCGGCCAACGTCGGCAAGGCGTGGAAGGAAGCCGGCGACATCGTTTACAACATGATCAATCTCGACAAGCCGATCATCTCCGCGATCAACGGCGTCGCCGTCGGCGCGGGATTGGCGGTCGCGTTCATGGCGGATATCAGCATCGCGTCGGAGGCGATGCGCATCACCGACGGGCATTTGCGCCTTGGCGTCGCGGCCGGAGATCACGCGGTGATCGTCTGGCCGCTGCTGTGCGGCATGGCCAAGGCGAAGTATTACCTGATGACGGCGGATTTCATCGACGGCAAGGAGGCCGAACGCATCGGGCTGGTGAGCCTGTGCGTTCCCGCCGACAAGCTGATGGACAAGGCGATGGAAGTCGCGCGCAAGCTCGCGCGCGGTCCGCAACAGGCGGTGAGATTCACTAAACGCTCGCTCAACAATTGGCTGCGCGTCGCCGGCCCTGCGTTCGACGCATCGCTGGCGCTCGAGATGATGGGATTTTTCAGCGCCGATTTGACCGAGGGTGTCGCCGCCTTGCAGGAAAGACGCCAACCATCCTTTCCGGGATTCGCCAAGCCCAAGCGCTAGGCGGCGCCAAACCCTGGGGGCCGTTTATCCCGCCCCCCTGGCCCGCGAAGGCGCCCCCTGGGAAGAGGATTCGGCGCCTCTGTTGATGTGACGCGGATTTTGAAATAATCTGCGGCGTTTGAAACAACTCTAACCTGAGCGGGGAAGAAAATGCTGATGAAAAAGTTTGCGCTTGCGGCGGCCTCGGCGATGCTCGCGACAACCGTCGCGTTTGCGGCCAGTGCGCGGCCCGCCTACGCCGCCAACAAGGTCGATTGCGACGCCGTGATGAACGAGGTCAACAGCGGCAAGCATGCCAAGGATATCGCCGCAGACCTCAAAATCTCGACGTCGAGCGTCTATCGCTGCAAGAGGAAGGCGAAGGCCGCGGCCAAGGCCGCCACCAAGACGTCAATGCAGGTCAAGCGCGGCAAAGAGGCGCCGGCGGCCCCTGCGATGGCAGCCCCATCGCCCGCGGCGGCAGCTTCTCCAACGACGAAGTAGGAATTTGCGCCTCGATGCGTCGCGGGCCGTCACGGCTCGCGACGCGTCGGTTGCATACTCCGCGCGAATCGACGACGGCTTAGTCGATGCCGAAATGCGAACTGTGCGAGCTGCGTGATTACACGCAGCGCTACGCCGACTTCGTTCACCCCTTCAAATTTACGATCCTTGATTGCGATTCGTGCGACACTCCCATGGCCGTCCTGGGAGACCATCGCGCCGTGCCCACCGACCAGGAGCGCGAATTCATGATCGAGGCGCTGTCACTGATCGCGCGCGCGAAGTACGGCGCCGACAAATTCGGCATCGACGGCGTAATGCGCCAGATTCCCGATCACTGCCACATGCATGCCCGCCCAATTCGCCGCTGGCAACATTAGCTGCTGCACCGCCCCGTTCTCGATCCCCAAACATATTACGGCGAGATTTCGTGTGTGTTGCCTATTTGGTAAGCGCCGCATCTTGTGCTATATGCGCGCCGTTACGGCGTGTTGCTCGGGGAAGCGCGTCGGCGGCGGGAGAAGGCCCCTGAGGGGGCGCTCCGGCTGGTTCCCTTCAGGAGGTATGGGGGAAAATGGCTAACGGGACTGTTAAGTGGTTCAGCCCGAAGAAGGGCTACGGCTTCATCACGATGGAGGACGGGCAGGAAGTGTTCGTTCACTATAGTGCCATCGATGGAGCAGGTTTCCGCTCGCTCGAGCAGGGGGAGCGCGTTGAGTTCGAGGTCGCGCAAGGGCCCAAGGGATTGCAGGCCTCAAACGTCAACCGCGGATAGGGCGCGCGCGGGGAGATCTCAGGAGAAAGGGGGGGACGGTTCGACTGCCGATGACCCGGCGCACGACGCGTGCGAGCCGTTGCGGCGTGCGACCGAGGCGATCCAGCTGATAAAGCGGGCTGGCCCCTGCTCAGACTAGCTCGATCGGGTGTTCGCGGCGAACCGTGACGTGGCCGACGATCGCGGCGTCGCGATGCCCGCAATTCTGAAGCTCCGCGAGCAAGGCAAGCGACTGCTTGTCGGGGATCGCGATCAGCAATCCGCCGGAGGTCTGCGGATCGAAGGCAATCGCCGCAATCTCGTCGGAAACTTCGTCGGAGATGCGCACGCTCGGCGCATAGTACTCGCGATTGCGTTCGCCGCCGCCGGGAATCATTCCGGCGCGGCATTGCTCGATCACTCCGGGCAGCAGCGGCAAATCGGATTCCTCGAACACGATCGTAACGGCGCTGCCCTCGGCCATCTTCAGCGCATGACCGACGAGACCGAATCCCGTGATGTCGGTGGCGGCGTGAACGTCGTACTTGAGCATCGCGGAGGCGGCCGCGGCGTTGAGCTGCGTCATCGAGCGGACCGCCGCCTGGTATGGCTCGTCGGCCAGCTTGTCGCGCTTGAATGCGGTCATCAGGATTCCCGTGCCGAGCGCCTTGGTGAGCACGAGCGCGTCGCCAACTTGCGCGCCGACGTTGCGCACGATTCGGCGCGGATCGATCACTCCCGTGATAGCCATCCCGAATTTCACTTCTTCGTCGGCGACGGTGTGACCGCCAACGACTACGACGCCGGCCTCGCGCGCTTTCTCTGCCGCGCCGCGCAGGATTTCGGCGAGCATGGCCCCGGGCAATCCGGTTTGCGGCCAGCATACGATGTTGAGCGCGGTGCGCGGCACTCCGCCCATCGCATAGACGTCCGAGAGCGCGTTGGCGGCGGAGATCTGTCCGTAGGTGAAAGGATCGTCCACCACCGGCGTGAAAAAATCGACGGTGTTCACGATTGCGAGATCGTCGGAAAGACGGAACACTCCGGCGTCGTCGCCCGTGGAGATTCCGACGAGCAAATCAGGGTGGCTCGGCAAATCGAGCCGCGCGAGGACTGCGGAGAGGTCCGCCGGACCGAGCTTACCGGCTCAACCCGCAGCCTTGCACCGCGCAGTCAGGCGAATGAGGTCGCCCCGCGAGGGATTGTTGTCCTTCGGTTTGGACATCGCGCCTATTGTCGCGCATCGCGGCCTCGAAGTCAGCCGCGCCCGCGCAATTACGGCTGATTTCTGCTACGCAGCCGGCGGGCGTCGCCGACGCGCGTGGTCACGCCGATGTGGTCGAAGTGATCGAGGATCGCGATTGCGAATTTGCGCGATGCGCCTAGTAGATCGCGGAACGTCGCGGCTGTGATTTTGGGATTAGTATTAAGATATTCGACCAGGCGATTGCGGGCGCTGTCGGCGGCGGCGCGGCTGAAGTAGAGATCGGTGGCTATTTTGACGACCCGGCCCTCGCGTTCCATCGCGAGCATCACGGCTCTGAGATGCGCGAGTTGGCCGGCGGGAATTTTCAAAGCGTCGGCCAATTGCTTGAGCTCGGGCGGCTGGAACTCGGCGCGCGTGAGCGCGGCTTCGATACTCGCGCCGAGCGTTTCTGCCTCGCCGCCGAGTTGCACGCGATGGCTCTTCAGGCGGAGCACACTTTCCTCGCGCACGATTTCAGATTCACGACTGAGGTGATCGACGATCGGACGGAACGCGCGCGCGCCGATTTCATAGGGGATGCGCGAGCGTAGCGCTTCCATCTCGAGGCCCGGCGACAGCGGCTCGGCCTGGTGATGCGTCGCCAGCGCATCGAGGGCGAAGCGTTTGAGGGCGTCCCACCTGGTCCGCGTGGTGAAGCCTTCTTCGTCGCCTATCGACAGCCTGACAAAGCGCGGCGCTTCGCCAAGCGCATCTTCGGCCTCGGCGATCGGAATGTTCATGAGGGTTGAAATCCTGATCGCGCCGAGCGCGAAGCCTTCCTGCAAATTAATCAACGCCTCGAGCGCATCCCCACCGGACGCATCCTTGAGCAAGCGGAGATTGGCGCGATAGGCCTCGACCGGTTTGCGGACGCGGCGGCCGAACGGGTTCAACACGACGCCGCCGCCGAGAGTGCGCGAATTGGTTTCGTCCCGGATCACGAAGCGGTCGCCCGAGAGCGCGACGACCGGGTCCTCGGTCACGAGCTGCGCGAAGCCGGCGGCTTTGGGCGCGATCACGCCTGCGTCGTCGAGAACGATCACGCGGGCGATGGTTTCGGCGGTGCCGATGAACAGCCGCACGCGGGTGTTGCTCTTGAGCGCGCGTTTGGCGGCGGGACGAATTTCCATCCACGCGTCGAAACGCGCGGTCGCGGAGTCCAGCCGCTCGTCGGCGAGCACGTCGCCGCGGGCGAGGCCGAGCTTTTCGGCGCCGGTGAGATTCAGCGCGACGCGCTGGCATAGGCCGGCGCTCTCGACGGAATCTGAATGCACCTGGATCGAGCGCACGCGGACCTCGTTTCCCGACGGCAGCACGCGCAGCTTATCCCCGACCCTGACCTCGGCGCCCATCGCAGTGCCGGTAACGACGATGCCGTGTCCCTTGATGACAAACGCGCGATCGAGAGGAAGCCGGAAGACCCCGGTGGCGCGGCGCGCCTGAAAGCCGTCGAGCTGGCGGACGATCTCGGCGCGCAATTTATCCAGGCCAAGCCCGGTGGTCGACGAGACTTCGATTATCGGTGCGCCGGCGAGCGTGCTGCCGTCGGCGAGCAGCTCGATCTCGTCGCGCACTTCGCGAAGGCGCGGCGAGTCGGCCAGGTCGGCCTTGGTGATCACGAAGATGCCGCGGCGGGTGCCGAGCAGATGGAGGATGTCGAGATGCTCCTCCGTTTGGGGCATCACGCCGTCGTCGGCCGCCACGGTGAACAGCACGAGATCGATGCCGTGGGCGCCGGCGAGCATGTTGCGGATGAAGCGCTCATGGCCGGGGACGTCGACGATGCCGGCGCGAGAGCCGTCGGGCAGCGTGAAGTAGGCGAAGCCGAGATCGATCGAAATCCCGCGCTCTTTTTCCTCCTTCAGCCGATCGGTATCCTGGCCGGTGAGCGCCTTGATGAGCGCGGTCTTGCCGTGATCGATGTGGCCGGCGGTGCCGATGATGGCGTGAGTGACGGGCGAGGCCATCGTGCGCGAATCTTACACTGCTAGGACATCTGCTTGGTGTACATCGCCATGTCGAAGTAGTCGCGCCATGCGCTGATCTTCGAGCCGGTGATTTCGAACACGCCTGCGACAGGCAGCGAAATCGTTTTGCCGCCGCCCAGGTCGAAGACGTCGACGCGCTCGTTGAAGACGACGTTGCCGGCGCTGGCGCTCTTCAGCACTTTGAAATGAAGCGACTTGGCCATCGGCAGAAAGGTGTTGATGACGGCGCGGATGGCGTCCTTGCCGCGCGCCGGTTCGAACGGGATGTTGTGATAGACGGCGTCGTCGGTGAAGAAGCCGAGCAGTTCGTCGATATTCTTGCGCGGCCATGCGTTGCAGAATTCGGTCACGACTTTTTCAGCATCGGTAGCCATAGCGATTTCTCCCGTGGCGCAAACGCCTATTCGTGGTCGAGATAAAAGCGGTCCTCGTCCTTGTTATAGCCGAACAGCTCGGCGAAACGCCCCCAGTTCACCATCGTGGAAAACTGGCGCTCGGGCTTTTCGCTCGGCAGGAGCATCGCGAGGTGGCTGAGCACGACTTCCCGGCTAAGAGACTTATCCTCCTGGCCATGAAGGAGGCGGATTAAGTAGCTGAAGAGGCTGTGTTTCTTCAACTGCCCGCGCACGAGCAGCTTGCGTTCGTTGATCTTCGCGTCGAGAAATTGCTTCCCGAGCGGCTCGAGCACCGCGTCGCCGGCCGGAGTTGAGACGAAGCCCAGGATTTCCGCGGCCTTCATGACCTTGAGCAAATCGCCGAAATTGAAATTGAGATCGCGCGCGATCTTGTAACCGTCCTCGCGCCCGCCGCGATCTTCGAGCAATTCGAGCAAGCCGAAGACAAGCGTCAGCGCGCAATCGGGAAGCGGGTATATGGACGCAGGAGCCATCAGCCGCGCTCCTCGATCAGCGAGAAGACCTTGTCGGAGAGGGCGTTGAAAGTTTCAGTGCGGCGGTCGCGCGGTCTTGGCAATTCGACTTTGAGATCCTTGACGATACGTCCGGGGCTCGAGGCCATCACGATGACGCGGTCGGCGAGTTCGATTGCCTCTTCGATGATGTGGGTAACGAGCACGATAGTTTTTACCGGCATGTCGGGCGACTGCCAGATGTCGAGCATTTCCTCGCGCAGCGTGATCGCGGTCAGTGCATCCAGCGCGGAGAACGGCTCGTCCATCAGGAGCACCTTGGGCTCGACCGCCAGCGCGCGGGCGAAACCGACGCGCTGCTTCATTCCGCCCGAGAGCTCGCGCGGGTAGGCCTCTTCGAAGCCGTCGAGTCCCACCTTGTCGATATAGATTCCGGCGCGCTTTTCGCGCTCAGCCAGCGGCAATCCCTGCGCTTCGAGGCCGAGTTCGACGTTGGCTTTGACCGACAGCCATGGCAGCAGCGCAAATGATTGGAACACCAGTGCGCATTCGAGATTAATCCCATCGACCTGGCGGCCGCGGTACAGCACCTGTCCGGAAGTCATCGGCACAATGCCGTTGACGATGCGCAGGAGGGTTGACTTGCCGCATCCCGACGGGCCGACGATCGCGACGAACTCGCCCTCATCCACGTCGAAACTGATGTCGTCGAGCACCTGCAACGTGCCCTTGGCGTGCGCGAAAGTTTTCGAGACGTGTTTGAGCTCGAGGAGGGCCATGGGTCAGATGAGTCCGAATCGCACATAGTCAGGGACGCGTCAGTAGTCCAGCCTGTATCGCTCCGTGGTCAGGTTGTACAAGGGCCGCCACATCAGCCGGTTCAACAGTAGCACCACCAGTATCATTGATAGCAGGCTCAGCAGGATCATCACGCCGTTGCCGGTCTTGTAGGTGGCAGCGTCCAGCAGCGAGCCGATCCCGATTACCTGGTAGGTCTGATTTTTGTACACGAAGTACTCAGACAGGATGAGCGCGTTCCATCCTCCCCCCCACGCGGTGATGCTGCCGGTGATCAGCGACGGCATCACGGCGGGAAGAATCAGCTTTCGCCATCGCGCGTAGCGGGAGAGCCCGAACGCTCGCACTGCTTCCTTCAAGTCCTCGGGCACCTGGTTTACCCCCGCCAGCAGGTTGAAGAGCAGATACCATTGCATCCCGGTCAGGATCAGCAGGACCGAGGCGAGATTCATCCCGCCGGTGACCTGAATGACGAAGATAACGATGACCGGGAACAGCGCCGTCGCGGGCATCGAGCCGACTATTTCCGCGATCGGAGAGAGGACCCGGTTGAAGCGCGGACTCTCGCTGGCGGCCAGCGCGCACGGCACCGTCCATGCCAGCGAGATCGCGTAGGCGATCGTCATGCGAATTGTGGAGGCGAGGATTGCAGCCGGAATCTGCTTCGCGTCCGACGGCCACGGCTGCGAGAGCGTTCTGATCAACGCGACAAAGCCCCGGGCCAACGCCCACGCGGTGAAGATCGCGATCGAGCTGATCACCAGCGTCCGCACGATCCGGCCGGCGCGCCTGCTTTGTTCCGGCGAGAGCTGCGGACCGCGCGGCATCGCGTTCAGCGCGCGCGCAATCAGGTTTATGGGAGGCAGCAGGATCGAGCGCAGCGCACGCGTTACTGCCGGGCCCACGCCCGCGAGCGCGTCGAACATCCCCAACGATTGCGCGGCGCCCGACGACGCCGCAAATTCGTAGCGAAACTTCTCGGCCCACGCGGACAGCGGCTGCCACACGATCATGTCCATCAACACGATGATCGCGAGCAAGGTCAGAAGTCCCGCGGCGAGATCGGAATTGCGTCCATTTTCGGCGGCCTCCCACAGGAAACTGCCCAGGCCCGGCAGCCGGTAGCTGGCGGCGCCGACCGTGATGATTTCGCACGCGATCAGGAAGTACCATCCCGCGACCCAGGACAGGATCGAGTTGTACACGAGCTTCGGCACGCTGGCGGGCATCAGCAGACGCTTGAACTTGAGCCATCCGCGCGCGCCGAACGACTCGAGCGCGTCCCGCGAGTCGTCGGGAATCGTTTTGACCGCTTCGTAAACGCCCAGCGCCATGTTCCACGCCTGGCTGGTGAAGATGAGAAAGACGGCAGCCATCTCGACGCCGAGCCGGCTGCCGTGCGCGAGCGCGACGAAGAAATAAACCGCGGCGGGAAAAAAGCCGACCACCGGCACCGACTGCGCGATGTCGATGGCGGGAATCAGGATGCGCTCGTAATGCCGGCCGCGCGCCGCCGCCATTCCGTAGATGATCGAGAAAAGCAGCGCGATGATGTACGCGGCGAGCATCCGGTAAAACGAGCAGAACGCGTAATATGGAAGATGGGCGATCGAGACGGGGACGTTGTGCGCAATGAGATGTTGGGCGTGGCTGCGATAAGCGAAGAACAGGGCGATAATCGCCGCAAGCGCGAGGAACGAGAGCGAGCTGTTAACCAGGCGCCGCGGATTTATTTTAATGCCGAACATTTTCGCGTGACCAGAAACTCTCAGCATAGCCGCGCCGGCGCTTCACTCAAGCGCAAAACTGCATTTCGGACCTATTAATTTTCGGCGCGCCGGCGTTGACAACGCGCAATCCAGGCAATAGCGAAATCGCAAGAGTGGAAAATAATAATGGCGGGCGCGGATAGAATTCCAGATGACGAGTGGCGGCTGGACGATAAATCCAGCGAGCGCGCCGGGCATGAGCCTCGGCTCGTGCCGCTGACGACGGAGACCGCCGTCAACCTGAGCCACGAACGGCTCACGCGAGCGGTTTACGTCGTCACGGCGGAGCATTTTGGATGGTACCTGATCGCCGTCTATGTGCTCGTCACGCGCGCGATCGCTCTGGGAGCACGTCCTCTAGACGCGCCGGATGCACGCGATGCGCTTGCGGCGCTCGCGATGGCGACGCACGGGAGCGCCGCGCTCGCGTCGGGCGCCGGCCTTCACGCTTCGTGGGTCGCGATACTCCAGAGCTGGATCTTCGCGGCGGCCGGCGCGACGGACGCCACCTCGCGAATTGTGGTGATGCTGTGCGGTCTGCTGATGGTCGCGAGCGGATTTGCGATGCGTCCGTTCCTGGGGCGCGCGGGAGCGCTTGCCTTCGCCGCCTTGATCGCGATTTCGCCGAGCGTGACTTATTTTTCGCGCGGCGGTTCGACGGCGATAGCCTCGCTGGCGTTCATGATGATCGCGATCGCAATCGCGGAGAGCATGCGCCGGCAACCGGGTCTGGCGCGCGCGGCGGGATTGGGCGCCGCGATATCGCTGTGGCTCTCGGCGGACCCGATCGGCTACGCGACGGCCGCCGCGGTGATCGTATCTCTGATTCTCGCCGGTGCGGGCGACGCTGTGCGGATCGATCATCGGCGCTTGCGCTTGCGCGTATGGTGGGATCGGCGTCGCGCGCTCGTGATCGTCTGCGCGATCGTCGCGGCCGGCCTGTGGAGCTTGCTGACGACGGCTTTTTTCACCCGGTCTCTCGCGACAGTAGTCGGATACGACTTGCGCGCCGCGTTTGCCTGGCCGCCGATTGCCTTCGGCCACGGACTTCACAGGTCGATCGCGATTTTGGTGATTTACGAATTCATTATCCTGATTCTCGCGATCTCCGGTGCAATCGCGATCGTCTCACGACGTAGCGGCGACCGCGTCGCGGTGTGGTCGATGGTGTGGGCGATCGTCAGCCTGATGACGCTTGCGACGGTGGGAGCAAATCGATCCGACGCGGTGCTCGCGATTCTATTGCCATTGACCATCCTCGCTGCCTACGCAGTCGATTGGATGCATCGGTCGGAGCGATGGAACTCGATTCGTTATGCGATTGCGGCGGCGGTCGTGTTCACGCTCTACGTTCAGTTCGCCGCCAATTTCGTCCATCCGGCGCCCGACACGAGTGAGGCGCCGTGGCGCCGGCACGCGCTGTTGTTCTGGTCCGAACCGACGACCTCGATTCAGACGGTCAGGGAATGTAAGCGGGCGAGAAATGCGGTTTCGCCGGCTGGCGCTGCCGCGATGATCCCTGACGACAACGAAACGCCGCAGGTGCGATGGTATCTGCGCGATTTTGCGCTGACGGATTCGCCCGCGGCCGCGAACATCGTCGTGACAATCGGCAAGACGCAAAGCGGCGCGCTCGCAGGCAACCCTGACGCACCGCAGTTTGGATTCGAGGAGTGGTGGACGCCGGATTTCGGCACACTGACGATGGCCGGCGCGATCCGCTATTTGCTCACGCAAACCGCGTGGAGCGACGTCGAGATACGCGACCTCGAGATTGCGATACCGCGGCCCGACCGCACGCCGTCAGCGACAACCAGAGGCGAGATCGAGGACAAATGAACTTTTGATTCGCACCGGAGGCGCGCCCTACTGCTGACTTCGTGAATTCTTCGCCCCGTCGATTTCCGCGCGCGGATGCCGCAGATTTGCGCGCGGACCGAAGCTTTGCGATAAACTGCACAGACCGCGCATCGCGCCACGCAATTTCCCGGGTCAATTGCCCGCGCTGCTCGGACCCGTCCTATTCAAGGAGCACCGATGGACTCTGTGGTGAAATTCCTCCAACCCTGGCAGCTGCATCCTGTCGTCGATCATTTCACGATCGGCTTGCTGATCGTCGCGGTCCTGATCGATCTCGTCGCGAGCGCCGCTCCGACTCGCATCTGGCTTCGCTACACCGCCCTGACGCTGACGATCCTCGGCGCGCTCGCGGCCGGAGGCTCGTACTTCACCGGCGGTATGGAGGCCGACCGCATCTGGAACGCGCTGGGCCCGCCGGCCAGGGATGTCCTGAAGACGCACGCGCAGCTGGGCGAGTATCTCGCGATTACCTTCGGCATCCTCGCGCTGTGGCGAATCCTGATTCAGGGGTTCGGCTTCATGGCGGGATCGCGCGCGATCTATCTCATCGTCGCCGTCGTGGCGATTGTGACGCTGGGTTACTCGGGTCATCTCGGCGGCGTGCTCGTGTACGATTACGGCGCAGGCACGGCGTTGATGGCGGCCGCTCCAGTTCCGTCGCAAGCCGCCAGTCCTTCGCCGGCGCCCAGTCCCTCGGGAGCGCTTCCGACCGTGTCCGTGCCGACCCCGCTGCCGACATCGACCGCGCCGCCGGCGATTCCCGCGCCGTCAGCATCCAAACCGACGGATTCGCCAATGCCGCGCAACACGCCGACCTCGAGTCCGACCGCCGAGCCCTCGGCCACGCCGAGCGCCGGAGTCAGCATGTGATGGAATCGAAGCAAGCAGGAGGCCCGAGATGGCGCGGCGAATGATCGGCAAGGTCAGCGCGCTCGCGCGCTACCCGGTCAAGTCGATGCTCGGTGAGCAGCTCGACGAGCTCGATTTCACCGAGCGCGGCGCGGTCGGTGATCGCGCGTACGCGCTCAGAGAGATGGTGACGCGCCAGATCGCCAGCGCGAAGAAGTTCCCGCGGCTTTTCGAATTTCGGGCGGCCTACGATTCCGAACCCGCGTCGGGACGCGTGGCGCCCGTGACAATCGAGTTGCCCGGCGGCCGCAAGATTCACGCCGAGGACGCAGACGCATCCGAACTGATTTCCGCGGCGCTCGGACGCAAAGTAAGCCTCGAGCGCGCCGCGACCGCGCGCGGCGAGCTCGCCGGAATCGACCCGGCGACCCTTTTCGCCGACGTGCCGGTCGAGAAAGTTATTCCCGGGCTTACCGCCGCGATGCTGCCCGAGTACGTCGCACTCGAGAAGGAAAGTTTTTTCGACAGCGCGGTAATGCACGTGGTCGCCAGTGGCACGCTGCGGTATATGGCGAAACTCGCCGCGCCCGGTCCGGTTTTCGACCCGCGCCGCTTCCGTCCGACGATTTTCGTCGACACCGGCCAGCGCGACGACGCGTTCATCGAGGACGAGTGGATAGGCGGTACGCTCGAAGTCGGCGACAGCCTGAGGATTGTCGCGATGCAGCCTGCGCTGCGCTGCGTGATGACGACGCATCCGCAGGATGATCTCCCGCGCGACTACACGATCCTGCGCACGGCCGCGTTTCATCATCGCGCGTACGTCGGCGTATTCGCGTCGATCGGTGCGGCGGGCCGGGTTCGCCTGGGCGATCCGGTTTGCCTGGATCAATAATTCCCCTGACAACCGTTGTCGCGTTGTGGAAACAAGGCTGCGCGGCCTCTTGCGGGATCCGATCGGCGGGGAAGACTATCGTGTTGTGGCGCGGCGTCGAGTCGTGCCGCGTCGATGCCGGCTGCTCGTGAAATCATAATCTCGGAGCGCGCCGCCGCCCGAATCGCCGCCGCCCGCGCGTGGTTGGAGTCGCAGCCGTCTGCCCGCGAAGTCCTGGTGATCGCGTCGGTCAAGGAGGCCGCCGACGACCTGGTGCGCGCGTTCGCGGTTTCGCGCGGCGCGATGCTCGGGGTGCATCGCTTGACACTGAACCGGCTGGTCGGGTTGCTCGCCGCCGAGGAGCTGGCGGATGCCGATCTCGCGCCCGCGGACGGACTCGCGGCCGAGGCGGTGGCGGCGCGCGCGGTCTTCCGGCTGGCGCCGTCGGGAGCGCTTGCGTATTTCGAGCCGGTGTTGAATCGTCCCGGCTTTTCACGCGCGTTGGCGCGCACGCTGATCGAGCTTCGATGGAACGACATCGCCGTTGACGCGTTGCGGGCGCTCGGCGGCGCGGGTGAGGCGATTGCCGCGACGCTGGCGCAATTCGACGCCGAGTTGGCCGATGCCAAACTGATCGATCGCGCCGGGATGCTGAAAGTCGCGATTCGCGCCGTGCTCGCGAGTCAGCCGCCGCGCTTCGTTGGACTGCCGGTTCTGCTGCTCGATCCATCTGTGGACAGCGTGCTCGACCGCGACTTTATTGCGGCCCTTGCCGCGCGTTCGCCGTCAATTCTCGCGACGATTCCCGCCGGCGACTCTCCCGTTCAAATGCTCCTTGAAGATGCGCTCGGCGTGCGCGCAACTGCATTGTCGCCGACGGTGAACGAAAACATCGCGCCCTCGCTCAAGCGTCTGCAGGCGCATTTGTTTGCCGACACCGCACCGCCTAAGCGCGACGTGGACGAAACCGTGACGGTGGTTTCGGCCCCGGGCGAGATGCACGAGTGCGTCGAGATCGCGCGGCGAATCGCCGCCGAGGCCAGGCGCGGCGTGCCGTTCGATCAAGTCGCCGTGCTGCTGCATGACCCGCTCCGCTACGCGCCGTACTTGCAGGAAGCGCTCGCCCGCGCGGGCATCCCGGCTTACTTTGCGCGAGGTACGCGGCGGCCTGAGCCGGGAGGACGCGCCCTGCTCGCGCTGCTCGCGTGCGCCGCTGAAAATCTTTTGGCCCGCCGCTTCGCGGAATATCTCTCGCTGGCTCAAGTGCCCGACCCTGATCGCCCGCGTGAGGATGAGCCGGCGATCAGTGCGGACGCGGAACTCGCGCCGGCCTCGCTGGAGTCGGATCTTGAAGCTGAAGGCAACGCCACTTTGGTTGACAACATTGACGCCTCCGATCCCGTTCCGATCATCGATGGAACTGCGCGGGCGCCGTGGCGATGGGAACGGTTGCTCGTCGATGCGGCGGTTATCGGCAGCGCGCAGAGATGGAAGAAACGGCTGGCGGGGTTGGGCAACGAGCTCAGGGCGCGGCGCTCGGAAATTGCCGACGACGACGCGCGCGCGGCGGGTCTGGAGCGGCAAATTCTCGACCTTGCGCATCTCGGCGAGGTGGCGATGCCGATTCTTTCGATGCTCGACGCGGCGCCGCGCGATGCGGCCTGGGGCGACTGGCTCAAATTTCTTCGCGCGCTGGTTGAGCTGGCGATTCGCGATCGCGAACCGGTTCTAGCCGCGCTGGCGGAGCTTGAACCGATGGCGCCGGTCGGTCCGGTCGGACTCGACGAGGTGCGTTTGGTGCTGAACGATCGGCTCGGGCGGCTGGAAGCTCCGCGGCGCGTTCGCCGCTATGGCGCGGTGTTCGTCGCGCCGCCCAGTCGCGCGCGCGGCATGGAGTTCGACGTCGTTATCGTCCCGGGTCTTGCCGAGCGCATGTTTCCGCGCAAGCTGACCGAAGATCCGATCCTTTCCGATTCAGCGCGCGCGCGGCTGAGTCCGTATCTCGCGCGGATTGAGCGGCGGGTCGGCGCGGAGCGGCTCGCATTGAGAATCGCGGCGGGCGCGGCGCGCGAGCGTGCGATGTTTTCCTATTCGCGGGTGGACCTTGACCAGGGCCGTCCGCGAGTGCCGTCGTTTTACGCGCTTGAAATTCTGCGTGCTGCGGAGGGTCGCCTGCCCGGCTTCGATGAGCTGGCCGGTCGCGCGGCGTCGCAGCCGGTGACAACGGCACGGCTTTCGTGGCCGGCGCCGGCGAATCCGGCCGACGCGATCGATGACGCGGAATTCGATCTGGCGGTGCTGGACAAACTGGTGGACTCCGATCCCCAGACGACGATCGGCGCGGCGAACTATCTGCTCGGCGCCAACGTGCATCTCGCCCGCGCGCTGCGCGCGCGGGCGCGGCGCTGGCGCAAGCTTTGGACCCCCGTGGACGGGCTGGTCGATCCGGACCCGGCGGCGCTGGCGGCGTTGAGCAAGCATCAGCTCTCCGCGCGTTCATACTCGCCGACCGCGCTGCAGAATTTCGCCGCATGTCCGTATCGTTTTTTTCTGCAAGCGGTCCATCGGCTGGAGCCGCGCGAGGAACCCGAGGCGATCGAGACGCTCGATCCGCTCACCCGCGGCAGTCTGTTTGCGGAGGTCCAATACGAAATCCTGACGGCCCTCAGAGAGCTCGACGTGCTGCCGGTCACGCCGGAAGACCTGGAGGACGCCTCTGCGCTGCTCGACGAGCGGCTCGACGAAGTGGCCGCGCGATGGCATGAGGATCTCGCGCCGGCGATCGAGCGCGTGTGGCGCGACGGAATCGACGGTATCCGCGCCGACTTGCGCGAATGGATGCGGCGCGCGGCCGAGGATCCGCAGCACTGGCGCCCCGAATGGTTCGAACTCGGCTTCGGGCTGAGCGATCGCGCGCAGGCGGATCCGCACAGCTCGGCACAGCCGGTGGCGATCGACGGCGGGCTGAGCCTGCGCGGGTCGATCGACCTGCTCGAGCGCGATCCGGCCGGGCGAATTCGCGTGACCGATCACAAGACCGGGAAAGTGCGCGCCGCCAAGGACTTCGTGATCGGCGGCGGCAAGACGCTGCAGCCGGTTTTATATGCGCTCGCGGCTGAACGCGTGCTGGGCGAGCCGATCTACGCCGGCCGGCTTTACTACTGCACCGCGACCGGCGGCTACGAAGAGCGCGTGGTTGAAATCAACGACGAGGCGCGGCGCTCGGCGCGCGAATTCGTCTCGATCATCAAGGAGTCGCTGGAAGCGGGGTTTTTGCCCGCCGCACCGGACGATCGCGAATGCGATTGGTGCGACTACAAGCGCGTCTGCGGCCCGTACGAGGAGCGGCGCTCCCGAATCAAACCGAAAGCCCGGCTTAAATCGCTGAACCGGCTGCGCGAGATGCGATAACGCCGTGGCCGATACCGTCATATCCGACCAGGCGATCCGCGATCGGATTCGCGACGACCTCGGCGTCACGCTCGTAATCGAGGCCGCCGCCGGTACCGGCAAGACCATGGCGCTGGTGAATCGAATCGTGTCGGTGATCGGGTCGGGGCGCGGCGAGCTGGCGCGGATCGTCGCGGTGACGTTCACCGAGAAGGCTGCCGGCGAGCTGAAGCTGCGGCTGCGCGGCGAAATTGAACGTGCGCGCCATAACACCGAACTTTTAAGCGAAGCGCGCTCGCGCTTCGACGAGGCGCTCAAGCAACTCGAAGAAGCACGAATCGGAACGATTCATTCGTTTTGCGCCGACCTGCTGCGCGAGCGGCCCGTGGAAGCGCGGGTCGATCCGATGTTCGAAGTCGCGCCCGAGGACGTTGCGGGCGAGATGTTCGACGCCGCGTTCGAACGATGGTTCGAGCGAGTGCTGGACAATCCGGGCGAGGGGATGCGCCGCCTGCTGCGGCGGCGCGATCTGTCGGAGCGCACGGGGCCGCGCGCGATCGCGCGCCGCGCGGCGCTCGAGCTGCTGAACTGGCGGGACTTCGATTCGCCGTGGCGCCATTCGCCGTTCCAGCGCGACGCCGAGATCGACGCGATCGTCGCGGAGATCGAAGCGCTGGGCAAACTTTCCGAACTCGGCGAGCCTGACGACTGGCTGGCCAAGGGCCTCGACGCGATCGCGCGCCCTGTTGCCGAGGCGACGCGGCTGGAGGCGGTGCGCGGACGCGACTACGACGCGCTCGAGTCGGTGCTGATCGGGCTTTGCGGCGGGCGGCGCTGGGACTGGAAAGGATACGGCGGCGGCTTTGGCGAGGCGACGCGCGACGAAGTTTTTCGGCGCCGCGCCGAGCTGCACGCGCGGCTGAAGAAGTTTCGCGACGATGCGGGTGCGAATCTCGCGCCTATCCTGCGCGACGAACTGTGGCCGATCGTTGGTATCTACGAGGACCTGAAGCGCCGCGCGGGGCGTTTGGACTTCCTGGACCTGCTGCTGGTCGCGCGCAACCTGGTCCGCGACAATCCGGCGGTGCGCGCCGAGCTGCAAAATCGCTTCACGCATATTTTCATCGATGAGTTCCAGGATACCGATCCGCTGCAGGCGGAAATTCTGCTGCTCCTTTCGTCGGCCGATCCCGCCGAATCGAACTGGCTGAAGGTCAAGCCGATCGCCGGGAAATTATTTATCGTCGGCGATCCGAAACAATCGATTTACCGTTTCAGGCGCGCCGACGTTTCTCTTTACCAGGACGTGAAAAAAAGGCTCTTGGAGAATGGCGCGCAGCTCGAATATCTGACGGTGAGCTTTCGCGCGACTCCCGCGATTCAAACAATGGTCAATGCCGCGTTCGCGCCGCTGATGAGCAAGGAATCGGGCACGCAGCCGGCGTACGCGCCGTTGATGCCGTATCGCGCCGAGCTCGGGACACAGCCTTCGATCGTCGTGTTGCCGGTGCCGGAGCCGTACGGCGACTACGGGCGAGTGGTCGATTGGAAAATCGACGAGTCGATTCCCGATGCGATTGCCGCGTACGCGCGATGGCTGGTTTACGAAAGCGGATGGACGGTGACCGAGCGCGAGGCGCCCGAAGTGCGTGTGCCGATTCGTCCGCGCCATATATGCATTCTGTTTCGCCGCATGAATTCGTTCGGGCGCGACGTAACGAGGCCGTATTTGCGCGCGCTCGAAGCGCGGCATCTCCCGCACGTGTTGGTCAAGGGCGGCTCCTTCAACGAGCGCGAAGAAGTGATCGCGATCCGCAATATCCTGGGTGCAATCGAGCGGCCCGATGACGAGTTGACGGTGTTCGCTGCCCTGCGCGGGCCCGTGTTCGCGCTGACGGATGCGGCGCTGCTCGAATTTCGCATGACGCAGGGGCGCCTGCATCCGTTTCGCAAGCTGCCCGACGATATCCCCGACAGTCTCAAGGAAGTGAAGGCCGCGCTCGACGTGATCAAGGGATTGCATCGCGGGCGGAATCGAAGGCCGATTGCGGAGACGATTGCGACGCTGCTGGCTGTCACTCGCGCGCATGCGGGAATCGCCATTTGGCCGACCGGTGAGCAGGCGCTGGCCAATATCATGCGAATCATGGACCAGGCGCGGCGTTACGAAGCGCGCGGCGGGATGACATCGTTTCGGGCTTTCGTCGATGAGCTCGAAGCGCGCGCCGATCGCGACCAGGCGAGCGAGACGCCGATCGTCGAGGAAGGCACCGAGGGCGTGCGGATAATGACGGTGCATCGCGCGAAGGGCCTCGAATTTCCGATCGTCATCCTGGCCGATATCACCTGCAACGAAACTCGCGCCGACGCGTCGCGATATATCGAGCCCGCGTCGAAGCTGGCCGCGATGGAGCTTGCGGGATGCGCACCGCGCGAACTGCAGGAACATGCCGCGAAAGAGCATGACCGCGACGAAGAGGAGGCAATCCGCCTGCTGTACGTGGCTGCCACTCGCGCGCGCGATCTCATAGTGGTGCCGGCGGTTGGCGACGAAGAGTGCGACGGATGGCTCGCGCGGCTGAATCCCGTCGTCTATCCGGCGGAGCCGGATCGGCGGTCGCCAATTGCCCGACAGCCGCCGGGATGCCCCGAGTTCGGCGACGACAGTGTCCTGACCCGCCCCGCGAAAGCGCCGACCAAAATAAAATCGGTCGCGCCGGGATTACATCGGGCGCAGCAGGGAGAGCATCGGCCAGAGCATCAGCAAGAGCATCAGATAGTTTGGTGGGATCCCCGGCTGCTCATCCTGAACGTTGAGGAGAAGATGGGGCTTCGGCAGGACAAGCTGCTGCAAGCCGACGACAACAAACTCGTATCAGACCGCGGGATCAAGCTGCACGAAAAGTGGAGCGCGAGCAGGGCGGCGATGCTCGAAGCCGGAATGGCGCCGAGGATAAACGTCGCGACGGCGACCGAACTTGCGCTTGCAGCGCCGGCGGCCGGACCGGCGTACCCCGAAGCGATCGCGATCGAAGAGACGCGTCGCGATCGCGGACGGCCGCATGGCAAGCGATTCGGCACGCTCGTGCATCTTACGATGCTGCGTGCGCCAATCGACGCGGACGCGCGCAAGATCGGCAAGATCGCGGCGAGCGCGGCCAAGATGATCGGCGCGCCGCAGCAGGAGGTTGCCGCTGCTGCGTCTGCGGTAAAAGCTGCGCTTATGTCTCCGCTGATGCTTCGGGTGAAGGCCGCGGATACGGTAATGCGTGAATGTCCGCTGATGATCCGGCTCGAAGACGGCACCGCAGTTGAAGGGATCGCGGATCTCGCGTTCGCAGAGAACAGCGTCGCTGGCGCGGTTTGGACGGTGGTCGATTTCAAGACCGACGTAGATGTAGCGTCGCGGCTCGACGAATATCGCGCGCAAATCAGGTTCTATGTGCGGGCGGTCAGGGAGAGCACGGGGCGTCCGGCGAGCGGCGCGATTTTGTGGATCTAGGGGGATAAAGATGCGGGAGGTCATCCCTGTTAGAATAGGTAAAAGGGAGAGAGGTGGTTCATCTCCCTTGGTTGGATTGGACGATTTTGGACAATCGCGAAATTTTAGTTGTCGGATACGGATCGTTGCTTAGCGGCTATGGGTTGCTGGCCGAGCGGCGCGGCGGCGCGAGCCGGCTGGTGGCGCGTGACGTGCATCCGGTTTCGATTCGAAATGCGCGGCGTGGACTGGCCAAGCCTTCGAGCCATGGCAGGTACCTGGCGATGGATATCGAGGCTGTCGATAGCAGCCTGCCAATTGCTGCATCAACAGCGGCGGACCACCATGACGGCGGGATCGGCGGGCTGCTGCTGACGTTCGATCGCGAATACGCGCCGACGATCGCGCGGCGCGAGGACTACGATGCTTATGCGTTCGAGCGGTTGATCGGGCTTGCGGATCGCGCGGGCAAAGCGCTCGGCGAGTACCTGATGAAGATCGCGAGCGGGACGAATTTCGACCTGCTCACATACCGGATGGCGCTGCGCTCGATGCTCGACTACACGTCGCCGGGATATATATTCCATCCGATCGAAATCGACGACGGCCGTATCGCGATAATTGCGATCGGTTCGGGATTCGAAGGCAGCGGAGATCCGAGGATTGTCTCGCGACGCCGGCAATTCGGGATGGACCGGCTGCTGTCGCTCGAGGAATCGGTGCGGGTCGAAATTCCCGGTTTCGATCGCGCGGGACAGATAGGATATTACGCGGAGTGCATTCTCGGCGGATTGCATGGGCTGGAGGTAGGCGACCTGGAGCCGCGATTCGATCCGGATGCCGGATTGGTGCGCGAACTCGCAGCGCATCTCGGGCCGATCGCCGTCGGCGAGCGGGAGCGGTTTATCGAGGCGACCTCGCTCGACGCGGCGCGCTACGGCGAGCGGTTTTCGTTCTTATCGCGGCGCACGTCGAGCTTGACGGCGATCCTGGCGCTGGCTGGCGTCGTATAGTGACAGGGACGAGTCGATGGCCGCGAGAGCGAATTTTTCAATTCATGTAGCGAAAGAGAATCTGAAATTTTCGGCCGCGCATTTTATCGCCTACCCGGGGTTTCGCGAACCGCTGCATGGCCATAACTACCAGGTCGGCGTGTACGTCGAGGGGCGGCTGGCGAAGACCGGCTACGTGATCGATTTCGGGCTGATCAAAAAGCTCACCAAGGAGATCGTCGATCGGCTCGACGAGCGTACGATCGTTCCGGCCAACAGCGATTGCCTGACGATCGACGGACCCAAGGACGGGGTGGTGCGAATCCGCTACGAGAACGACGAGTTCGTGTTGCCGGCGGCCGACGTGTGTATCGTGCCTATCGTGCATAGCTCGGCGGAAGAACTCGCGCGCTACATTTGGGAGGAGTTGGCGGCGGCGCTGGGCGCGCGCGGTGCGCTGAAACTCGTGACGACGATGGAAATCTCGGTGGCCGAGGGGCCGGGTCAGTCGGCGCACTATCGCAACTCGACGGGCGGCATCTGATCGCGTTCTTTCCGTAACAATTTCCGCGATTTTAGGGCGTCTGATCCGCTCACTTGCAGTCATCGTCCTGTCAACTGTGTGCCCGGCGTGAGAGGATTTCGTAAGTAAGGGGAGATCTCTCATCGTCGGTTACGGAGCGAAAACAGGGGTGGCGTCGCAAGCGAAATTCGCGGAGCCGGAGGCACCTTTTGCGGTCGAGCGGGTACTGCTCGGGGCGCATCCGGCGATCGTGAAACTGCGCGCGTTGGTCGAGCGCGTCGCGCCGACCGAGGTGACGGTGCTGATCACGGGCGAGAGCGGCACCGGCAAGGAAGTGGTTGCGCAGGCGATTCATGCGCTGTCGCCGCGCAGCCGTCAGCCGTTCGTGCCGGTGAACTGCGCGGCGATTCCGCACGAGCTGCTCGAGTCCGAGATGTTTGGCCATGAGCGGGGCGCATTCACGGGCGCCGCAGCGTCGCGTCACGGGCTGCTGACGACGGCCGATCGCGGCACGATCTTCCTGGACGAAATCGGCGAGATGGTCAACGGGTTGCAGGCGAAACTTCTGCGCGTGCTCGAAGACGGCGTGGTGCGGCCGGTTGGCGCGGACCGGGCGACGCGGATCGATGTGCGCGTGATCGCGGCGAGCAACGTCGATCTGGCCGAGGCGGTGGCGAAGGGCGCGTTTCGCAAGGATCTTTTCTATCGTCTGCAGGTGGTACCGATCGTGATTGCGCCGTTGCGCGAGCGGCGTTCGGATATCCCGCTGCTGACGGAACACTTTCTCGGGCGCATCCGCGATCGCACTCCCGGGCGCGAAATCGCAATCAGCCGGGAGGCGATGGTGGCGCTATGGTCGTACGATTGGCCGGGCAATGTGCGCGAGCTCGAGAATATGGTCGAGCGGCTGGCGATTCTGTGCGAGGGCTCGATTATCGACACGTCGATTCTGCCAGAGTACCTGGTGGCAGGCGCGCGGCCTGCGACGGCTCCGATTGCAGTCAAGCTGAGTGACGGCCCAGTGAACCTGAACAACTTGGTACGGGAATTGGAAGGTAGATTGATAAACGATGCGCTAAAGCAAACCGGAGGGAACAAACAGGCGGCGTCGCGGTTGCTGGGACTCAAGCGGACGACATTTTCCGCGAAGCTAAGGCGCTGCGGTGTGATAGCTCCGGCAGCTTTGGACGACGGCGAGGAAGACTAGACGAGCAAGGAATTCTATGGATGAAGCAAACAGAGCGCCTCAGATAATGGTGGTTGACGACGATCAAGACACCGTCGTAATCCTTGCCCACCATTTGCGGCGCGAAGGCTTTGTCGCGATAGAGGCCAACTCTGGAGCACAGTGTCTCAAACTGGTTCATGAAAACGAAGTTGACGTAATTCTGCTCGACCTGATGATGCCCGAAATGGACGGCTTCGAGGTCGTGAAGGCGCTTCGGGACGATCCCATGACCGCGGAAATCCCAATCATCATGATTACTGCGCGCGACGATTTGGATGCGCGGGCCGAGGGGATGCGCCTGGGAGTCAGCGACTTCCTGGCCAAGCCGGTATTCCGGCGCCAGCTCGCCAGCCGCGTCCGTGCACAGCTCGAAGTGGTCGAGACGGCGCGCAATGCGAGCGCGGCGATGGATCGCCTCGAAGCGGTGAGGAATCGGCCGCAGCATTAGGCTGGTTGGCGAGATCGATTGGAGTGCCGGGGTCACGGTTCGGTAGTTCCGTCTTGCCGCAGTGCGCGGGCTGCACGCGAGCGCATTGCGATCCCCTGACGCGTTCGACTACAAATTAGTGGGCAAGGATCGCTTCCAGGATCATCGTTCGAGATGAGAAGGAGAAATTCGCGATGAACGGTGAGAGCCGAAAACCGCAAGCTAACATAATTGCGGCGCTGACATACCTGCTGGGCTTCGTCACCGGCCTGATTTTTCTTTATCTCGAACCGTACAATCGGGACGAATTCGTCCGCTTTCACGCGCGTCAGTCGATTGGCTTCTCGGTTGCGTGGTTCGCTATCGGCGTCGTGTTCGGCGTATTTATCGCGGTACTGCCCCATGGATTGGGAGCGCTGCTTAATTTTCTTCTGACGCTAATCGACATCGCACTCGCGGTGTTCTGGCTTTTCCTCATGTACAAGGCCTACAACGGCGAGCGCTACCGGATTCCCGAGCTGGCCGACATCGTCGATAGCATCGCGGGAACTCCGACCGCGTAGCATCGCGCATCGCGCTCACGGCGCGCGGCCAATTTCCGAAATCTACTTATCCGCGGCGTCGTCGGGCGGCTGATCGGTCCCGTCTTCGTTTTCGGCCGTCGCAGGCGGTGGAACCTGCGACTCGATGTTCGCGGTACCCTGCGGCGCCATGCGCAAGCTCGGCTCGCGATCAATCGCGTCGAGCACGCGGCGCGAAATTTCGTCGGTGATCTGCGGCGCGGAGTAAGTTTCGGCGGGATAGCGAATGACTATTTCCAGGCCGGCCTTGCTCAGATACAAGCGGCTTTGGGGCTTGGGCGTCTCGAGCATGATGTTGAGGTCGCGCTCCAGATGCCGATAGTCGCGCATCACGCGGTCGCGATAGCGTGCGAACACTTCATCGACAACCTCGAGCAGGCGTTTCTCGGCCAGCCGGTAGTCGATATTGGGGGCGAGCGTGAGCCGCACCTCGTTCCATACGAAGCTGGTGCCGGGCGCCTGCTTGAAGAAGTTGCCCGACGGCTGAAACACGATCGCGTTGGAAAACACTGCCACGCGGCCGGTGGGCTCGTGATGCGTCCCGGCGCCGCCGAGCTCCATCAGCGAAAGTTTCACCAGCCCGATATCGATCACGTCGCCGGTCACGCCGCCGATTTGGACGCGGTCGCCGGCCTTGATTCCGAATCGCCCGATTAGAAAGAAGTAGCCGGCGATCGACAAAATCACATTCTGCAGAGCGACGGCGATACCGGCGGCCGCGAATCCCACCACGGTGGCGGCCGATCCGATCTCATCGGAGAAATTGATCAGCACGACGACCAGGACGATCAGCCCGAGCACGAGACGGCGCGCCGCCATCACCTGCCCGCGGCGGCGAATATCGGTCACGTAGCGGTTGGTGATCCATCGCCACGCCATCGCACCGAGAAAGATCAGCATGAAAGCGGCGCCCAGCCCGATCATGCGGATGACGAGGCTTCTGAATTCCTTGTTCCAGCGCTGTTCGATCGCGGCGTGCCACCTGCCGACGTTGTTGGTGTAAATCCCCAGCAGCACGATCTGCTTGCTGAGCGGCAGCGCGGCGTCTCTTGCGAGTTGGTACTCTTCGAGCAGGCTCTCGAATGATTTCGTGCGGTCTTTGAGTGTTGCGACGTCGGCGGTGGCGGTGCCCTGCGAGAGTGCGTTTCCGCGCGCGTTGAGGTCGGCGATCAAGCTGATGATCGACTGGCGGACACCGGCGGCGCGCACGGCCAGCGCTTGCGCGAGCGCGCTGTTCTGATCGAGGGCCTCGAGTTTGTTGCTGAGCGCGATCAGTTCGGTGGTGAGGCCGAAAATCCCGGTGGGCTCGGCTCTCGCCACGAAGGTGCTCTCGGCCGGGAGGGCAGTCGGCCGTTTGCCGCTGCTATCGGAAATCGAATGCTCGAGCTCGTCTATTTGCGCGGCCAGTCCGCCGCTCTGATCGGGCGACGAGCTGCCGCTTTTGAACTGCGCGAGTGCCTTGAGCGTATTGACGCGCTCCTGTTTGAGATCGAGTTCGCTCTGCGATTCTTGAATTTCGGATGCGATCGCCGCGCGCTGGCGGGCAGGCGCTTTGGCGAGCCGCGCCTGCAAATCCTTGATGCGCGCGCGGATCGCATTCGCGGCGGCGTCGAGCGCCTGGTAAGTTTGCGTGACGTTGCCCAGCCCGGCAGTGTCCGCGCCCGTGGCGACCGACGGTGAACCGGCGGATCCAGCGGCGGCGCGGGCGTTTGGGTTGGTCTTGGCAATGAACTTCGCTTGCTTGCGCGCGTAGTCGAAAGCCAGCCGCAGGACTTCGCCGGCTACCTGGCGGTCATCGGCGAAAAAAAGTGTTTCGTCAGGATCGCGCACCAGCTGCGCTTCGACGCTTAGATGCCCGTACCAGCTGATCACGTCGCTCAGATACGAAATCACGGTCTGCGCGTCGGGAGGCGACGCGGCCGCCGATGTGTTGCGTGATGCGGGACTCGACGCGGATGCCGGCTGGGGCGCGGCGGTTACCAGGACGGTCGGCGCCACCGATGCGGTTTGGGAATCGGTCGCGGGCTTCGGACTCTGGGCGAATGCGGGCGCGGTAGTCCCGCCGGGAAATCCGGCAATCGCGATCGAAAGTGCAATCGCGAACGCGCCTTCAATTCGAAGGCGCATGCCGGCTGACGGAATCGAAGTCTTACCGTGGGGACGCATCGCGATTAGTCCGGACCCGGGATGCGCACGCCCGCGCCGAGTCAAAACAAACCCTACCACTGAGGCGAGAAGAAATCCTGACTCGGGTGCAGGGGCTGGCCCCTGTCTCAGTTGCCGACGCGGGCGGCGCCGCGCTCGGGCGCGAGATCTGCGTAGCGCGCGGGAGGCGTCCAAGGCGTGTCGAGCGCGTCGAACTCACGCATCAACCCGTCGATGTCTTTGACGTTGGCGGTTTTGCGGATCAAATCACGGACCATCACGGGCCGCTCGTTCAGCCGGTGACGAAGCATCCCGCGAATCGCGCGTTCCGCCAGATCGTTCACGACCTTGCGGCCGGATACGGGCTTGCCGTCAACGGTGAGCAGCGTGCGCGCCTGAATTTCAGAGAGCGCGGTGCGCAGGTACTCGACGTGCGGCGATTCGTCGGAGCGGATGAAGCGCACGAGGTTGGCGGCGTCGATCGGAGCGTCGGAAACTTCGGGGTCGGACAGGATTTCCTCGGCCCACGCGAACGTCGAGGTGGCGAAGACTTCGATCGCGAGCACGTTGGCCATGAAGCGAATCAGTCGCTCTACCTGCTGGCCAAGCTCCGGGAAAAGGGCGACGGGCTGGGAGGATCCGCGCTGTGCGATGAGGTTCGCGTAAATTTCAGATGAGATCGCGGGATTGGACAGCGCCGCATCGCGGGCTGCGTCCCACATCTGGCGATGGCCGCCCTCTTCGGTCCATCCCGCTTCGTCGCGCGCGTGCGCTTCGAACAGGCCGCCGGTGAGATGGGCGATCGCGGTGCCGGCGGTGTTCTCGCGGATGAAGGTGGCGAGAGGCGGCACGGGCAGCTCGCGAATCATCGCGCCGAAGCCCTCGACGATCGCGATTTCGGACAGCCATCGCACCATCGGCTCGCGCACGCCCGAGCGGAGGATGAATTTTACCTGCGCGACGTTGGGCGCCTGCGGCGAGATAGTGTCGGCGGGAATCTCGAAGAGCGGAGTTCCCGAGGTCGCGACGTGCTGCTCCTGCCAAGCCTTGATAGCCGGCACGCGGAACGCGGTCCGCGGGGAGCGGTAGTGACCGTCGGCGTCGAAACCGCCGTGGCATTTCACGCCCTTGACGATAAGCGGCTCACGGGTGGGAACGTTGGCGAGAATTTCTTCTTTCGAGAAGTTCAGTTGCGATTCATGAGGCATCGAAAGGTCCCCTGGATTCCTGCGTAAATGCGCCGCCGCAAGCGTTCAGGAGCACGCGACTACTTGCCTAACATACGTTAGGGTCTCCAAATGAGTCAACGCCGTCGAGTGTGACTAAAAATCGCCATCATTGATCCCCGCCGCCGCAAGCGCGCCTCATTTTGCGGCTGTGGGCGCGTGCGGATCGCGCGTAAAGAGGGCACGGGGGCCATCGGTTGTCAAGTTTCGATTCGGATCTTAATCGATCGCTCAATGTTGCCCGGCCTCTGTACGCGCGCTAGTTAAGATCCCGTCTGTATTGATCGTTACTCTTGATGGCCTGAAAACGTCGCGCGGATTGCAACGGCAAAGTCGGGGGATTTGACCACCGAGCCAACGCGCGCATATCCATCGAGCCGCTGCTTGGATTGAGAAGTGGTGTGGGCAGGCGGGTGGGCATCGCGGATGCTGAGCGGGCTGATGGTCCGATGAAAAGAGCCGGTGCGCATGGCGCAAGTTTGTTTTGGCGCTTTTCGATCTCGGAGCCCTGAAGTCCGCGCCGTCGGGCGCTGCGGCTGGCGTTGTTGGCGCGACGCGACGGCTATACGACGCATTCCCGGCATCTCCCGAATCGATTTTTCCCCCATCACTCGCAGTTCCAATTCGAATTTTGAAATATCTGTCCAACGGCCCCTGACGGTGTCCGGCGGTAAGGCCTCGCGCCGATGCACGTGCGTTCGCACGTCCTCGACCGCGGCACGCCGACCGGAACTCGAAGCCTTGGGAGGTTGAGTTGTGCGAAACGGACGCCTGGTTCATCGACGCGCCCACGCATCGCGATTTGCTTACGGCGCGCCGTCGCCGTTGGAGCGTCTGCAATCGTTGTCAGCATTCGGCAGCCCGCGGGCGTTTTCACGCGTGGCGCGCAGCGCGCAAGTCGAGGCCGCGCCGTGGAAGATGCAGCGTTTGCAGCTCGGCAGCCGCCTGCCGATCAATCTGCGTCATTTCCTGGCCGAGCACCTGGGGTCCTCGATGCGTGTCGAGGACGACTCGATCGTCGCGCTCGAACCGCGCTCGAATGAAACCCTGATGCGCGAGCTGGCTCGGGCGATTCGGCGCTTTTCCGCCGAGCGCGCGCGCGAAGCATGGTGTGAATGCGCGATGGGACTGGATCGGCTCGAGCGCGAGTTCTTCGCCGCGCCCAGCGACGACCGCGGACCCGTCGTGTTGTGCCTGCGATGCTCGTGCGTGGGCGCCGGTCCTCTCGATCAGCATTGCGGGAGCCGATGCATCCCCGTCCACCTGGGCGCCGAGGTGCGCGCGCAGCAACTCGAGGGCGAGTGCGTGGATGGGGCGCTGAGGCCCGACGCGCTGCGTCGCGCGGTCGAGAATTTCCGCCTCCGCCGGACCGAAGGCGGCCTGCCTCATTATGATTTGGACTGCTACGTGGCGGGCGGACAGGTGATTTTCACCTGGCGTCCGTTGCAGGCATAGGGCAACGAAAACGATTCACTGAAAGAAAACGGGCGCCGGATTTCTCCGTCGCCCGATTGGCAATCAGAATTTCAGTTCTTGGGATTTACATCGCGGACGCCCGACGGCGGCGCTGTTCCTTACGGCGGCGGCGCTGGGCCTCGGAACGCTTGCGCTTGCGACGGACGCTGGGCTTCTCGTAAAAAGCCCGCTTCTTCATCTCCTTGAATACGCCCTCCTTGGCCAGCTTGCGTTTGAGTACTCGCATCGCCTGGTCAAGAGAGCCTTCGACCCGAATTTCCATAGTCCTCCGTCCGTCCGGTGATTAGCCTATCGAGCTTAGGTCCGCCCTTGGTCTGAGTCAACCAGCGCAGGTGCATCGGTGCATCCAGGTGTTCTCCGCGGATCCCATAATTGCTCTTCATGCGCACAACCCGCGTCTGGTAAAGGAATGGAATCGGCAGGGGTGACCCCTGCACCCAGTATTAGGAGGGACGGATGCGGCGCTTCGTGCCTGTTCGAAAGGTTAGGGCGCGGAGGAGCGTCAGCTTGTTCGCGGGACTGCGAAGCGCGATGCGTACAAAAGGAGCTTCGAGATGGATTTGGGTTTGACGGGAAAAGTCGCGATGGTGACGGGCGCCAGCCGCGGTCTGGGCCGCGCGATGGCTCACGCGCTCGCGGACGAGGGGATGTACCTCAGCGTTTGCGCGCGAACCCAGGATACGCTGACCGAAGCAGTCGCCGCGCTGACGCAGACCGGGTCGGCGCCGCGACCGGCGATGGGGTTGGTCGCCGACGTGACGAAGCCCGAGGACGCGCAAAAGTGGGTGGATGAAACCGTCAGGAGATTCGGCGGAATCGACGTGCTCGTCAACAATGCCGGCGCGGCGCGGCCGGGGGCGCTCGCGGAAATCCCCGAGTCGGCGTGGCAGGAGCAATTCGATCTGAACCTGTTCGCGCCGGTGCGGTTGGCGCGGCTGTGCGCCCCGCACATGGAAAAGCGCGGCGGCGGTTCGATCATCAATATCGGTTCGATCTACGGGCGCGAGTCGGGCGGGCCGCTCACCTACAACGCGTCGAAAGCAGCGCTGCATTCGTTCACCAAGATGCTCGCGCGCGAGTACGCGCCGAAAAATATCCGCGTCAACACGATCGCTCCCGGCTCGATACTCACGGCCGGCGGAAACTGGGAGCAGCGCTTTCGCGAGAATCCAGCCTTCGAGAAGGATTTCATCGGCCATGAGATGCCGGCCGGGCGCCTGGGCCGTCCCGAGGAAGTCGCGTACGCGGTCGTGATGCTCGCGTCGCCGCGCGCGAGCTGGATTATGGGCGCCAGTATCCCGGTGGACGGCGCGCAGGGACGATCGATCCTGTGATGATGCGGCTGCGCTTTTTCTTCCGATTCTGCTTCCCGATTGTCGCGGCGCTTATCCTCGCGGGATGCAGTGCGCCGCTGCCGAGCACCGAGCTTCCGCCGGCACGGTTCGTCTCGGCAGCGCCGGAGTTTCCCGGCTTTGAGGACTACCGCGGAATCATCAATCTGCCGATCAAAACGTCGGGGATGGATCAATCGGAAATCGCGGACCTGGCCAAGGCTGCGCAAATCGATTTCATTTTTCTTGCCGATCGCGTCCAACCCGGTGAAAGCGAAAGCGACTCCGACTTCGGAATCGCAGGATTCTCGAACGGCATTCTTTTCATTCCGGGCGGCGCGTTCGAAATCGGCGGCAGCGAGATAATCGGCGTGAACATCCACGAACCGATCAAACCCAACCTCGCGCCCAACGATTTGATTTCGGCGATTCACGACCAGGGCGGACTTGCGATTGCGGCCGACCCCGCGAAGTTTGCGTCGTCGGCAGACTATGCACTGGCGGACGCGATGGAGGTTTACAACCAGCGCTCGGCCTGGACGGCGCAAAATCCCGCCGCGCTCTACTTTCGCGCGATTTTTCTCGGCATCGATCATTTCCTGTCCGGGCTGGACCTTCGCCCCGATGCGAACCTCGCGCTTTACGACCGAATGACGGCCGGCGCGCGGGTCCCGATGCTCGCGGGAATGGGCGCGCCCGACAACATGAACGTGCTCGGCGCGAAGGTCGGCACGTTGCCGCAGCTTTTTCTGTTCTGCACCACCCATCTGATTGCGCGCGAGCGCGATTCGGCGCCGATGCTCGAGGCTCTCCGGCTCGGACATTCGTATGCGAGCTTCGACTATCTGGGCTACGTCGGCGCGTTCGCGTTCTTCGCACGCGTGGCAGACACAACGACAATGATGGGCGATGAAGTGCGCCTCGCGCCGGGACTGGCGCTCAAGACCGAACTGCCCGGCGCGGCCGATCGAATCGCGATGTATCAGAACGGCGCTGAAGTGGCGTCGGCCGAGAATGCGTCGATGCTCGAGTTCGCGCCGAAGTCGCCGGGCGCGTACCGAATCGAGGCCTATCGCAGCGGCAAGCTATGGATCCTGTCGAATCCTGTGTACGTGCGCTGAAGCAGGGGTGAGCAGGGCTGAGCCCTGCACCCAGTGTTAAGGCCGCGCTCCGTTGTCGCGCGCAGTCTCTTAATACCGGCCTCCCGTGCCAACGGGTCTCAATACTGCGCTGCAGTCGCCACGGCCAGGGGTGACTCCTGCACCCAACCTTGCTGCCTCCGCCACATTGGCTCCAATGAACGGCCGTCGTGGCCGGGCAGGGCGTCTAGTTTATACGGCGATTCCCGAACTCATACCGGCTCGCGCAGCGCGCGCATTTTTGACAGGCTCCCGGTCGTGATCGTATAGTCAGATCGGGCTGTGGGCGTGCATAGTGCGCACTGAGAGAGCTCCTGCGGCAGAACAAAAAACAAAAACCCCGCGAACCTGATCCGGATAATGCCGGCGTAGGGAAAAAAACCGACGGCGCGACGTTCGCGGCTGCGCCCGGGCCGCTTCCCCAATACCAGGGAAGCGGCTCAAAAATGCTGGACTCCATCGCAACCTCAATTACACTCAACGGCGACCCGTACCCGCTCGACCGTGACACGGCGCTGACTGCGCTGTTGGAACGCCTGAACATGCGCCGCGGCCGCGTGGCCGTCGAGATCAATCACGAGATCGTGCCCAAGGCCAGATACGACGAGACGATGGTAAGGGCGGGCGACCATGTCGAGATAATCAACTTCGTCGGCGGCGGATAGCCGCCCGCCCGCAAGGCGGTGAAAAGGTGAAAAGTAAAATATGCAGGACACGTCATTTGAATTAGGCGGAATAAAATTCCACTCGCGTCTGATCGTCGGCACCGGCAAGTATCGCGACTTCGCCGAGACCAAGGCTGCCGTCGAAGCAAGCGGCGCCGAAATAGTGACGGTCGCGGTGCGACGCGTGAACATCACCGATCGCGGCAAGGAAAATCTGCTCGACTATCTCGATCCCAAGCGCTACCAGATTCTTCCCAACACCGCGGGATGCTTCACCGCCGACGAGGCGATTCGGACCTGCCGCCTCGCGCGCGAGGTCGGCGTGGGCGAGCTGGTGAAGCTCGAGGTGATCGGCGACAACCGGACGCTGTTTCCCGATGTCGCCGCGACGATCGAAGCGGCCAGGGTGCTCGTCAAGGAGGGATTCAAGGTGATGCCGTATGTCACCGACGATCCGGTGACTTGCCTGAGGCTCCAGGAGATCGGATGCGTGGCGGTCATGCCGCTGGCGGCGCCGATTGGCTCAGGCCTGGGAATCCGCAATCCATACAATCTCGCGATCATCATCGAGCAGGCGAAGGTCCCGGTGATCGTCGATGCGGGCGTGGGGACCGCGTCCGATGCCGCCGAGGCGATGGAATTCGGATGCGACGGCGTGCTGATGAACACCGCGATCGCGGGCGCGAAGGACCCGATTGCGATGGCGCGTGCGATGAAGCTTGCGGTCGAGGCGGGGCGCCTGGCGTATCGCGCGGGCCGGATCGAGCGCAAGCTCTACGCGACCGCCTCCAGCCCGCTGAGCGGCCTGATAGGGTAGGCCGCCTTGTCGCCGCGGCCGCGCGTCAGCTTTAGACTTTATCTGATCACCGATCGCCGCGTCGTAAAGAACGGCGATCTCATCTCCGCGTGCGAAACCGCGCTGACGGTGGCGCGGGAAGCCGCGCCGCCCGGAACCGTCGCGTTGCAACTCCGCGAAAAAGATTTATCCGCGCGCGCGCTCTACGAACTGGCGCTCCGCCTTCGGGAAATTTGCACGCGCGCCGGTGCGCCGCTGATAGTGAACGATCGCGTCGATGTAGCAATTGCCGCGGATGCCGACGGTGTTCATCTTCCCTTCGATTCCATCGGCGTCAGCATGGCGCGCAAGCTGCTCGGGCCCGATCGACTCATCGGAGTGTCGAGTCACTCGCCCCCCGATGTAGCCGGCGCCGCGCGCGAGGGCGCCGACTTCGCGGTTTTCGGTCCCGTCTTCGATCCGCTATCCAAGCCGGCCACCGCGTCCGCGCGGGGTGCGAGCGGCCTTCGGGCGGCGTGCGGCGCGGGCGCGATCCCGGTCTTCGCACTCGGCGGCATCACGCCCGATCGCACGCGCGAACTGTTCGCATCTACCGACCCGGCCGCGCGACCGGCAGGAGTCGCGTCGATCGGAGCGATATTTGCCGCCGACTCGCCGGCCATGGCTACCGCGGCGATGCTGTCGGCGCTCGACCCGTCGTGGACTCGCCGGCGATGACTGACTTTGCCGCGTCGAGGAGAGTATCCGGCCGCGGCAGTTCACGATAATAGGGCGACGTAAAAACCCATCGCACGACACCATCTCGATCGACGACAAAAAACGCCGGTATCGCGTTGTCGGGCTCGGCATTGCGATGATGTTGCACAAGACCGAGCGGTGCGAGGACGGTCTCGGCGGTATCGCTCAGCAGCGGGATTTTCGTGCGGAGAAATCCCGCGAGCATCTTCGATCTTTCGATGGGATCGGTGCTGATCGCAACCGTATCAATGCCGGCGCGGCGAAAATCGCCGGCACGCGCGGTCAGTTCAGCGAGCTCGAACCGCGCGAACGGGCAATAGTCTCCGCGATAGATGTAAACTAAAGTTGCGCTCGCATCGGAAGGCGCCGGTCCACGGCGGATCGAGTCGTTCTGATCGACGAGCGCGAAGCTTGGGAATCGCTGTCCCACCGCGAGCTTCAGCTTAAACGGCGGATTCATCGTCCCGCGCATCGCGTAGCTGACGAATCGGCCGCCGCCCGCTCCAACGACGATGCACGCCATGAATGCGAGCAGACCGAATCCGAGTTTGGCGTGCGGCGAATCGAGTCCCAGTGCGAGTCGCAACCCCACAATCGAGAACACAATCGCAGCTGCCGCGATCGCGAACGCGGGCCACGGAATTCGTTCGTGAATGCCCATCCACGGCGCCGACCAGAACGACACCAGAACATATTCATAGAGCGCGAAGCCGCACGCGATCAGGATGACAGCACCGATCGCTCGGATTGGCTGAAATGGCGGAATAAGCCAGGGCTCGTCGTACAACTCCGGCGCGCCCTCGTCCAAGCCCGGACCGTCCGGTTCCGAGGTGGCCATCAGTTGAGCATGCCGGCATTCATCGGGTTGAATCAGAAATGTTCCGGCTCGCGTTCGCGGCGATTGTCGCATTCAAGCTGCAAGGTTAGATGGTGGATGTCGAACTTGGTCTGGAGCAGATGGCACATCTCGGCGAGCACTCGATCGCGATCCACATCCGGGGCGACCACCGCGTGCGCCGAAAGCGCGATCTGCCGGGTCGTCAGACACCAAACGTGAAGGTCGTGAATCTCTTCGGTGCCGCTGACGGCCAGCAGGTCGTTGCGCATTTCGTCCAGGTCAATATGCGACGGCACCGATTCCATCAGGACGTCCACGCCCTCGCGCACCAGACCCCACGAACCGTACAGCACCAGGCCTCCGATCAATATGCTCACGGCGGGATCGGCCTGCATCCATCCGGTGAAATAATTAAGCGCGCCGGAAGCGAGCACGCCCACCGAGCCAACGAGATCGGAGATGACGTGCACGAACACCGCGCGCATCGCCATCCCACGCCTTGGGCCGCCGGCCGTGTCGGTCGAGGTCATCCACGCGGAGAAGGTGTTCACGCCGATTCCGACGATCGCGACAGCCATCACGCCCAGCCCTGAAACCGAACGGGGGTTTCGCAGCCGGCCGACCGCTTCGATCCAGATGAAGACCACCAGCAGCCAGAGGAAAAGGCCGTTGAGCAACGCGCCGAGGATTTCCGCGCGAAGGTAGCCGTAGGTTTTCAACGACGATGCGGGCCGCGTCGATATCCACAGCGTCAGCAGGCCCAGGCACAACGCTGCGATGTCGGTGAGCATGTGGACGGCGTCGGAAAGCAGAGCCAGGCTGCCCGTCAGATAGCCGCCGACGAGTTCGGTGACGAGATAGACCGACGTGACGCCGAGGACGGCTAGCAGGCGGCGCCGATCCGAATCCGCAGTCGCACGCGGTTCGCGATTGTCCATCGGGCTCCGCATCGCTTAATCATAGTGGATTAGCGAGAAGCAGTTGACCGGCGCCAGGCGCTCGCGTCCCTTGAGCGCGTCGAGCTCGACCACGAACGCGCATCCGATCACATTGCCACCGATCTTTTGCACCAGTTGCAGCGCCGCGGCAGCCGTGCCGCCCGTCGCCAGCAGGTCGTCGACCAGGAGCACGCGACCCAAGCCTTCGAGCGCGTCCCGATGCATCTGCAGCGACGCGCTGCCGTACTCGAGGTCGTAGGCCTGATCTACAGTATTGGACGGGAGCTTGCCGGGCTTGCGAGCAATCGCGAAGCCGACGCCCAATCGATACGCCACGGGCGCTCCGACGATAAAGCCGCGCGACTCTATTCCGAGCACGACGTCCACTTTACCGAGGTAAGGCTGCGCCAACTGATCGACCACCGCGGCGAAACCGCGCGCGTCGGCGATTAGCGGCGTGAAGTCCCTGAATACTATTCCGGGCTTGGGAAAGTCCGGGACGTCACGAATCAGTTTTTTAATTTCTTCGGTGGTCATCGTTGATTCCATCGCACAGGTTTCGGGCAATCCCGCGGGCGACGGTCAAAGATACTAGCTGCCGCCGGCCGCGGCAAAGCTAATCGCGCCGGAGGATGTCGGCTCGGGCAGATAGGCGAGCGGGTCTTTGGCGACGTTGTCGCGGCGCACCTCGAAGTGGAGATTCGCTCCGGTGGTGCGCCCGGAGCGCCCGATCTCTCCGATCTCCTGTCCGCGCGCGACCCGATTGCCCTCGCTGACCAGGTTGCGCTCATTGTGGCCGTAAACCGTCGCGTAATCGTCGTCGTGCCGAATGATCACGGTGTTGCCGTAGCCGTGAAGCGTGCCCGAAAAAATCACGACGCCGCTGTCGGCGGCATAAACCGGAGTGCCGGCCGGCGCCGCGATATCGACGCCGTCGTGCATCGCGCCGTTGCGGATTCCGAATCCCGACGACACCACTCCTTTTGACACCGGCCACTGGAATTGGCGCGACGCCCGCTCGCCGGTGTACGGATGCACACCGCTCGAGGCAGTCCCGATCGACGCGGCCCGATACGCGCCCGGAATCGTCAGGACCTGGCCGACGCGCAGCTCACGCGGATCGCTGAGCCCGTTCGCCACCATCAAGCGTCCGACGCTGACGCCGTATTCATTTGCTATATGGTAAACGGTCTCGCCCGCGACGACGACGTGAGTGACCGGGCGTTGCGCACCGACGCGAGAGTTGGCCAAAAGTGGCGCGCCGCTACCGCATCCCGCCAGCGCGAGCGACGCGGCGAGCGCGATTGCCACGCTCGCGCGCGAAATCCACCGCGTCCCTGTCATCCACTCCCCGATCACATCATCCGCCGTCCGTCACCACCGCTACCCGCCGCACCGCATCCTGCGAGCCGCGCGAAATCAGCGCGCTAATCCTGAAAGCCGTGCTTGCCCGTCATCTTTACGAATCGGCACTCGCCGAAATATTCCTCGCTCCAGTGCCCGGTCTTGCGGCTGATACGCACCAGGGTCTGGAGTTCATCTTCGCCAATTGGCGCGATCAATCGCCCATCCGGCGTCAATTGATTCAGCAGCGGAAGAGCAATTCCGGGCATCGCCGCCGTCACCATCACGACGTCGAAGGGCGCCTCCTCGGGCCATCCATCCGAACCGTCGGCGCATCGAAGATAGACGTTGCTGAAGCCCATCGAGTTGAGAAGCGCACGGGCGCTATCGTGAAGATGCGCGTTGAGCTCGACGGAATAGACTGCACGCGCGAGACGCGCGAGCACTGCGGTCTGATAACCCGAACCGGTGCCGATTTCGAGAACTTTCTCCGTGCCTTGGAGCTCGGCGACCTCGCTCATCAGCGCGACCATGTAGGGTTGCGAAATAGTCTGCGAGTCGCCGATTGGCAGAGGGCCGTCATCGTAGGCGTGCTCGTGAAGTTCCACGGGAAGGAACCGATGACGGGCGACCGTGCGCATCGCAGCGAGCACGCGCGGATCTTTTATCCCGCGGCGTTCGAGTTGCTCGAGCACCATCCGCTCGCGCGCGTTTTCGAGATCGATCGCCATAGCCGATACCATTATACAGATACGCCGGCCAACGATTAAGGTATCCCGGGCAGGCTTGCCGAGGTGGAGAATTCCGTCATTTCCGGCGCGTGGGAGATAGCAGAATGCCGTTTTTCGATTCGGCGGGAATCAAGATTCATTACCGTGACGGCGGCTCCGCCGGGGCCGTGTGCGCTTGATCTGTCTCCCTGCGAACGCGGGGCGGCCTGGACGAAAGGCTTAAAGGACCAAGTGCAAACGGGAAGCGGCCTCGGCTGGTCCCATAGTGTTAGTTTCAGCCAATCTGAGTTTTGTGAAAAGTAGAGGCGCGACGAATATGCTTATGACACCGGCAATTGTGTAGCGGATGTACTGCAACATATATCCCAGGACCGAGAAGTCACCGGCTATTGCTCTAAAGACCTTATCGAGAACGAGCAGCGCCACCAGCACCATGGCAACGGACATGGCGAATCGCAGCATTTTTGCCAGTGGCTTGGAGCTTCTGGGATCGAAGTCCACAGTGCTCAACTCAATGGGGCGGCCAATGACGATGCCCGTCAAAAATCCTGCATAGCCCAAAAATGCGCGGGGCTGACCGTCGATGCGCCAACCGTTGATTGCGATGGTGGCGAGCCAGAGAATCACGCTTGAGGCAACAACGATCGCCACTTGATGCTTATATGACAGCTTATTCCATCCGTCGCTGATTTTATCAGCACGTTTTATGGCTACGAAGGCGACAAGCAGTCCAATCACCCAACCAATGAGAACATCCCCGGGATAGTGGACACCGAGGTAGGGGCGCGAAAATCCTGTGGCAAGAATCGCCAGGACTGCGATGATTCTTACGAAGGGATATTCGACAAAGGCGTAGAGATAAGAGTAGAAAGCCGAACCGGACATGGCGTGACCAGAGGGCGTTGAATACTCGGTCGCAAGTGCTTTTGCATTCTCCCTTGATACCGCCCACTTCTGGAGATAGGTGCCTTCATGGATGAAGGGCCGAGGATTCTTGATGATTATCTTAAGGACGTGATTGAGACACATCGTCAGCAATACCAATACCGCAAGCCGGACAGCCAGCGTCTTGTCGAACATGACGTAGATTAGTGTCACGACAAGAATGTATCCCTCGACTTGGCCGACGAAACTGGCGAGTAGAAAGAATTTCGTGAGAAGAAGATTCCTGTGGTCTGCCAGGGATTCCATGACAGCCATGTTGAATGTCAATTGAGCCATGATTCTTGCTTCATGGGCCTGGCTGCGCGATGGCGATGACGGGCATCACGGTGAGCACGCGCGGTCTTTTATCCCGCGGCGTTCGAGCTGCTCGAGCACCATCCGCTCGCGCGCGTTTTCGAGGTCAATTGCCATTGCCGGCGCCATTATACAGATACGCCAGCCAACGATTAAGGTATCCCGAGCAGGCTGTGCTCGAATTCCTGTCAGCTCGGAAATCAGGCGCCCGGTCGAAGGGCGGCGCGGAGGACTCAGGCCTGGCGCAGGACGAACAGCACGAGCCACACGAGCAGGATCGTGCCGATCAGCCCGCTGGGCGTGTAACCCCATTGGTTACTGAAAGAATGAATCGGAAGTACGCCGAATAGCGCGAGTACAATCACTACGAGCAGAATTGTATATAATATTTCCCAGGCCTCGCGAAATTACTAGCGCTTGTTGTCGTGCTTGACCGCCGCAACCGCCTTGTCGATCGTCTTTCCGATCGCATCCTTGACGTTGCCGGCAGCTTGATCCATCTTGCCGCGATTTTTCAGCTTGCTATCGTTGGTCAATACACCAACCGCTTCTTCGACGCGTCCCTTAACTTTGTCAGTTGTTCCACTCATTAGTTGTTTCTTCCTTTTATTGAACTCAGATTTCGTTGTCGTGCAAAGTTATTTACTTGCCGCAGACGCCAGCGGCGCAATTATCACCGGTATGAGCAACGGTCCGTCTGACAAGCTTCGGTCTATTGAACCGATGCGCCCCCAATCCTCGCGCTGCCAGTGCTCCAGAATCACGCGCATCGACCACCAAACCAGGACGAAAACGACCAGCGATGCCAGCAAGGTGGGAATGGCGCCGTCGAGGCTGAGCACTTCCTGATAGCGGCCGGATGCGGCGCGGCGAAAGGAATCCGCTTCGACGAGATATCCGGTGACGGGAGTGAGCGCATTCGCAACAAAGCTGGCGAAGGCCGAGTACGCGACGCCGGCGGTTAGTCCGGCGAGCAAGCTCAATTTTTCCGCGCTGGCCGATAGATTGGCGCAGACAGGGTGGCGACGAGGTTGTGCCATGCGGGCCTCCTCAAGCCTTGCGATCGTACTAATGGCGTGGTCTAGCGGAACGTGGTCAAAGGCGAGCGGAAGGGCCACTGTAGGGCTGGATCAAGTCGGGACTCAACTCTTATATCGATTCCGGCTTTTTATAGCTTAAACTGATATTTTACTAATGTCAAGTCGGTGAAAATATAATCAACTGAGAAATAGATTGGATATATATTCCCCGGCACCCTCACCTACCTCGCTGGAGATGAGTGCGCGCCAACCCAACCCCTAACCCCTTCCCTTGAGGGAAGGGGAACAATCGAGGGAGGTGCGGGCTTGCGTCCGTGCGCGGGGAGAGAGAGATTCAGCCTTCGATGGCAATTGAAACGCAACGCCCCACTATCGCCGAGATCGATCTCGGCGCGCTCCGCTCCAATTTCCGCGCGCTGCGGGCCGTGGCCGCGCACGGCGAATTGATGGTCGTGGTCAAGGCCGACGCTTATGGGCATGGCGCGGTGACGGTGACGCGCACGTTGATCGACGAAGGATGCCGTCATTTCGGGGTTGCGACGCTCGACGAGGCGCGCGAGCTGCGAGAGGCGGGAATTCGCACGCGCGTGTACCTGCAGGCGGGCTTCTTCGCCGAGCAGGCAGCCGAGATTGTCGCGCTCGACTTGACGCCATTCGTCTTCGACGCCGCAATGATCGGACTGCTCGACCGCGCGGCCGCATCGGCCGGCCGCAGGGATTTTCCGATTCACCTCAAGATTGACAGCGGCGCGACGCGGCTTGGAGTGATGCCGGCGGATATTCCCGATGTCATCGAGGCGGTCCGGAGCGCGTCGGCGGTGCGCCTGGAGGGCGTCTGCACGCTGCTGGCCAACGCCGGCGATCCGCAGAGTCCGATCACCGACGCGCAACTGCGGGTCTTCAATAGGGCAATCGACACGCTGAACGCGGCCGGGATGAAGCCTTCGGTCATCCACGTTGCAAATTCGGCGGCGCTGGTGCTGCGGCACGACTCGCATTTCAACCTGGCGCGGCCCGGACTGGCGATCTACGGCCTGCCGCCGGTGGCCGCGGTGCGCGAGCGCGTCGAGCTGCGGCCGGTCATGACGTTCAAGACCCGGCTGATGCAGATCAAGCGCGCGCCGGCTGGAAGCGGCGTGGGCTACGGACATACCTTCGTCGCGCCGCGCGAAAGCCTGATCGGCGTGCTGCCGGTCGGTTACGCCGACGGCTACCGCAGAGGGCTGCAACACGGCGGCGAAGTGATAGTGCGCGGCGCGCGCGCACCCGTGGTCGGCGCGGTCTCGATGGACTTGACGACGATCGACGTCACCGACATCGCGGGCGCGTCGGTTGGCGATGAGGTAATCTTGTGGGGCGAATCGGGCGGGGAGACGATCAGCGTGAACGATGTCGCGCGGCTGGCGCAAACGATTTCGTACGAGATGCTTTGCACGGTCGGTAAGCGGGTGCCGCGCGTAATTCGGAGCTAGATGGCAATGAACAGCGACAGGGTCGTGATCAGACGCGCGCTGATCGGCGTAGCGGACAAGGCAGGGGTGGCGGATTTTGCCAAGGCGCTGGAACGGCACGGCGTGGAAATCGTATCGACCGGTGGCACGATGGCGGCTCTGGAAGCGGCCGGCGTGAAAGTCAGATCGGTCGAGAGTTTCACCGGCTCGCCCGAGATGTTCGACGGACGCGTGAAGACACTGCATCCGAAGATTCACGGCGCAATCCTGGCGCGGCGCGGCGACGAGAGCCATCAGCGCCAGATGCTGCAGCATCGGATCGAGCCGATCGACCTGGTGGTCGTGAATTTCTATCCATTCGAAAAAACGGTCGCGAAACCCGGCGTGAGTCTTGACGAAGCGATCGAAAATATCGACATCGGCGGACCCACGCTGGTGCGCGCGGCGGCGAAGAATCACGGCGACGTCGCGGTCGTGGTCGATGGTGCGGACTACGCCGCGATCGCCGCCGAACTCGACTCGCACCAGGGCGGGATCACCGCGGACACGCGATGGCGCCTGGCGCGCAAGGCATTCGCGCGCGTGACTGCTTACGACGCGGCAATCTCAAATTATCTCGGCACGCATACCGGCGACGGCGGCGATTCGGCGCTCGGCGAGACCTTCAACCTTGCGCTCGAGCGCGAACAGGCGCTGCGCTACGGCGAGAATCCGCATCAGACCGGCGCGCTGTACGGCCGCTTCCTCGAGATCGCGCATCAGCTTCACGGCAAGGAATTGTCGTTCAACAACGTGGTCGATATCAGCTCGGCGATGAACCTGATGCTCGAGTTCGAGGGCGAGCCGGGCGCGGTGGTGGCGATCCTGAAGCACAACACGCCGTGCGGCGTGGGCATCGGCGAAACGCTCAAGGGGGCGTGGGACAAGGCGTTCGCGACCGATCCGGACTCGCCGTTCGGCGGCATAATCATCGCGAATCGGCCGTGGGACATGGAGTTCGCACGCGCGGTCGATGAATTATTTACCGAGGTGCTGATCGGCCCCGCGTATCCGGACGAGGTAATCTCGTTCCTGCGCAAGAAAAAGAACCGGCGCGTGATGACGTTCAATCCGGGCGCGGTGGACCGCAAAGAACTTGACGTCAAGAAGGTGCTCGGCGGATTGCTGGTGCAGACGCCGGACCTGGCGATCGAAGACCCGCGCGAAGGCAAAATCGTGACGCGGCGGCGGCCCACCGACGCCGAGATGCGCGCGCTCACGTTCGGAATCAAGGTCTGCAAGCATATCAAGTCCAACGCGATCGCGTTCGTCGCGGAAGATCGCACGCTGGCGGTTGGCGGCGGCGCGACCTCGCGGATCGATCCGGTATACGCCGCGCGCGAGAAAGCGGCGCGGCTCAAAGTCGCGCTCGAGGGTTCCGTGCTCGTCTCCGAAGCGCTGTTTCCATTTCCCGACGGCCCGACGCTCGCGGCCGAGGCAGGCGCGACGGCGATCGCGCAACCCGGAGGCGCCGTGCGCGACGATGAAGTGATCGCGGCGGCGGACAAGTACGGGCTCGCGATGGTCTTCACGGGGGTGCGCCACTTCAGGCATTAGCTGCGCGCCGGGCGATGAAAGTACTGGTTATAGGCAAAGGCGGGCGCGAGCACTCGCTGGTCTGGCGGCTTCATCAGAGCGAGACCGTGTCCGAGATTTTTTGCGCGAGCGGAAATCCGGGGATCGATCAGATCGCGCAAGCGGCGCCGATCGCGCCGACCGATGTTGCCGCGCTGGTGGAATTCGCGAAGTCAAAGGCGGTCGATCTGACAGTGGTTGGTCCCGAGGATCCGCTCGCCGCCGGCATCGTCGATCAGTTCACGCGCGAGGGACTTAAAATATTCGGGCCGACCGCGGCCGCGGCGCAGCTTGAAACCAGCAAATCGTTTGCGAAAACGATCATGCGCGAGGCGGGCGTGCCGACCGCCGGCTTCGCCGCATTCGACGACGCGCAGTCCGCGCGGCGCTACGTGAAGGCGCGGACGGGATCGATGGTCGTCAAGGCGGACGGGCTCGCGCTTGGAAAAGGCGTGGTCATCTGCCACGACGCGAAGGCGGCGCTGGATGCGATCGCGGATGCGATGGAGCGGCGGCGCTTCGGAGCGGCGGGCAATCGCGTAATCGTAGAGGAGTTTCTGAGCGGCGAGGAAGTTTCATTTTTCGCGCTGTGCGACGGCGAAAACGCGGTCCCACTCGGCACGTTTCAGGATCACAAGGCGGTCTTCGACGGCGATCGAGGCCCCAACACCGGCGGCATGGGCGCGTATTCGCCGGTGCCGCAATTCGGGCCCGAGCTCGAAGCGCGCGTGATGCGCGAGGTGGTCGGGCCGACGCTGGCGGCGATGAGCGCGCGCGGGACTCCGTTTCGCGGGCTGCTGTTCGTGGGCTTGATGATGGACGGCCAACGAATCAACGTGCTCGAGTTCAACGTCCGCTTTGGCGATCCGGAATGCGAAGCGCTGATGATGCGGCTGGACAGCGACTTGGCGGAGAACCTGCTCGCGGCCGCCGACGGGAAAGTCGCCAATGCGGCGATCAGGCTCTCGCCGCGCAGCTCGGTCGCGATCGTGCTCGCATCGGGCGGATACCCCGGCGACTACAAAAAGGGAATTGCGATCAGCGGGCTGGATCGGCTCGAAGGCAACCTCCCGTCGGACATCAAGATCAAATGGGCGATGGGCAAGATTCGGGTGAAGGTTTTCCATGCGGGCACCGCGATGCGCGGCGCACAGTTGGTGACGGACGGCGGGCGCGTGTTGACGGTGACCGCGATGGCGCCGGAGTTGGCGACGGCGGTCGATGCCGCGTACCAGGCGGCCGAAATGATCGAGTTCGAGGGACGTCATTTCCGGCGCGATATTGCGCGGCGCGCACTCGCGCACGCTTCGAGCGGCGGCGTCGGTTCCGTATAATCGCTGTCGCAGGAGTCTGATCGTCATTTGCCGCGCTCATCGCCAATCAAGCCAAAAAAGCAGCGCGCCCGCGCCGCGGTGTTTGGGCTCGAGGATGGAATAGCGGCGTTGAAGGCCGGCGAGCTGGTCGTTTATCCGACCGAGACGTTCTATGCGCTCGGCGCCGACGCGTTTTCGTCCACCGCGCTGCGCCGCCTGTTTCGAGCGAAGGGCCGCGAGCCGGGACGTCCGGTCGGATTGATCGCGGCGGACACTGCGATGGCATTTTCGGTGGCGCGCGAAATACCGATCGATGCACGGCGGCTCGCCGGCGCATTCTGGCCGGGACCGCTGACGATCGTTTTGCCGGCTCGCGACGGCCTGGCGCCGGAGCTGATCGGACCCGACGGCGTCAGCGTGCGCGTATCGCCAAATCCGGTGGCACGCGCACTCAGCGCGGGAATCGGACGGCCAATCACGGCGACCAGCGCGAACCTGAGCGGGAAGGCGCCGGCAAGCACGCTCGACGAAGCGCGCGCGCGGCTGCGCGAAAACGTCAAAGTTTACCTGGAAGGCGGAAAACTGGCGGCGTCGGCGCCTAGCACGGTCGTCGCGGTCAACGGACGCGGGTGGAAAATGGTGAGAGTGGGAGCGATCTCAGAAGATCAGATCGCGGCCGCGCTGGCGGGAGACGCACTGAAATGAGCGCGCTCGGCAAACGGATCGAGCCATTTCGCGCGCTGATGTATAATCGTCAGATTGCCGGCGAACCCGCGCTCGTCGTGGCGCCGCCGTACGATTTGATCGGCGCGGCGCGTCAGGAACAACTGTACGAACGCAGTCCCTACAACGTCGTGCGGCTCGAATTTGGCCGCGAAGCGGACCGTTACGGCGCAGCGGAAAAAACCCTCGCGGAGTGGCTGGCCGCGGGCGTCGTCGAGCGGCCGGCGCGTCCGGCGATCTATCATTACAGGCAGACTTTCGATGTCGAGGGGCGGCTGCTTCATCGCACGGGATTTATCGCGCGAATTCGGCTCGAGGAATTCGATCGCGGGCGCATCGTGCCGCACGAGCGAACATTTCCAGCCGCGAAGGAGGACCGTCTGCGGCTGCTGACGGCGCTCGAGGTCAACACGAGCTCGATCTTCGCGCTGTACTCGGGCGCGCATCCCGAACTCGACCGATTGCGCGATCAGGTGGCCTCGCGCGAGCCGCTGATCGATCTCGTCGATGACTTGGGAATCCGCAACGAGCTGCGGCCGATCGAGGCAGCCGGTGAAATCGCGGTCATTCAGCGCGAACTCGAATCGCCGCGCTTGATGATCGCCGACGGACACCATCGCTACGAAACCGCGCTGAACTATCGACGCGCCCGGCGCCACGAGAACGCCTCGCGTGAGCCGCAGCCGTATGACTACACGATGATGACGCTGGTGGCATGCGACGATCCGGGGCTGGTGATTCTGCCGACGCATCGGGTGGTGAAATCGCTGCGCGCCGACGCGATCGCGTCGTTCACGCAACGCGCGCGCGAAGAGTTTAACGTCGAGGAAATCGCGCATCGCGACGCATTTCGCTCGCGCCTGAACGATTTGGGCAGCGGCGCGATCGGCGTGACGTTGAAGGGAAGCCCCAACTATCTGATTCTGCGGCTGCGCAGCCGCAGCGCGATGAAGGCCGCGATGCCCGATGCGGCGGCCGAGGTTCGGCGCCTCGACGTGTCGGTTCTGCACGCGCTGGTGTTCGATCGAATATTCGGCCTCGGCGCCGACGAGATTCGAAGAGGCGGAAATATCGAATACACGATCGAAATCGGCGGCGCGCTCGGCGCAGTCGCGCAGGGACATGCCGACGGTGCGTTCCTGATGAACCCGCCGTCGATCCAGGATGTCGAGCGGGTGAGCGACGCGGGCGCGACGATGCCTGAGAAATCGACTTACTTCCACCCCAAGCTGTTGACCGGCCTGGTGATGAATCCGCTGTTCGACGGCGAATGATTTCTGCCGGGCGCCATCGCGGTTAAATGATCAAGCGCCGAAGTCGCGGGTCGCAGTTGATCCTGGTTCGCCACGGCGAGACCGAAGGCGAGTCGAGCATCAGGTATCATGGCCGCACCGACGTGGCGCTGTCGGAACTCGGGCGCGCGCAGATGCGCCTTGCGGGCCGGGCGATCGGAACGCATCGCGGGGGCGGCGGAAATTTCGCGCGCATTTTTTCGAGTCCGCTCGTTCGTGCGTCCGAAGGCGCGCGAATCGTAGCCGGCGACTGGGCGCCGTTGATCACGATCGATGAATTCGCCGAAGTTCACTTCGGGTTGTTCGAAGGACTCACCGCCGATGAGATTCGCGAGCGTTATCCCGACGAGTTCGCGCGATGGAACGACGATCGACTCGCGCCGAGCTACACCTATCCCGCGGGCGAGAGCCGCGCCGACTTTGCCAATCGCGTCGAGCGCGGCCTGGAACGCATGCTGGCTCTATGGACGCCGCGCGGCGACGCGGGAGCTGACGACGCGCTGCTGATTGCGCATCGTGGAGTGATTCGCGCGATCGTGCGAAAGCTGACGAGTCAGGAGCCGGTCGTCGAGCTGGGGTCGATTCAGGTCATCCGCTTCGACGGCGCCTGGCATGCCGAGCTGCTCGATCTGATCGATCATCTGGGCGGCTCCTGAAGCTCACACCCGGCGCAGCACTCCCGTCCAGCGGTAGCGGCATTTGTCCAGCGGCTTGGCGAATGACAGGTCGCAGTAGGCGGCGACCATTTTGAACATCCCCGACGCCAGCGCCGCGAGTTCCAGCGTGGATGGGAGCGTGTAGCGCACCGGAATCAAATCGCGCGTAGTCACCGCGCCGGCGGGAAAGTTGATGGTGCATTCGAGTTCGTAGATCGAATGCAGCGGCGAGTGCCACACAACCGGGCGATTGAACTCGCGGATGTCGAGTGCGACACCGGCGGCGCGCGCGGTGCGTTCGCGCCACATGGTCCGCCGCGAGACGCGCGGAATCGGATCCTGGCGATCGATGTCTATGCAGTACAAGCCGCCGCGCTTGAGCGCACGGCCGACGGATTTGAGATGCGAGAGCAGGCGGGAGTTCTCGACGATCACCGGAAATGTTTCGGACATCAAAATTGCGGCGTCGAAGGGGCGCTCGGGGAGAGTGAACTTTTCGATCGGCCGGCGGTAGAAGCGAAGATTCGCAATTGCCTTCGCTTTGCGCCGCCCCGCCGCGATCATCGCCGGTGAACGATCGATTCCGACGACCTCGAATCCGTTGCCGTTGCCCGCCAGCAGACGCCCGTGGGGTGAGTCGCCGCAAGCGATGTCAAGGATGCGGTGCACCGGGCGCTTGCGATGGCGTTTCCATACCTGTTGCAGGAAAAGCACTTCGGCCGGAATTTCGCCGGGACTTTCCAAATGCGCGCGGCGGAAGACATCGGGATATTGATAGATGCTCGGTTCCATCGGCGATGAGCGTACAAGCGGCGCGCCCGCAGGCCAATGGCGGTGCGCGGATGAATCGAGACTTGAGATTTCGCGGCCAGCGGCGGGATAATGCCCGCGCGTCCGAGTTCCTGAACCACCGTTTACGGGAAAGCCACGATGAGCAAGCCGCTCGGCTACACGTGGGAAGAGATCGGCGCGCTGCGCGACAGCGGCGCCGTGTAGGTGTGTAGCGTTTGTCGGCATTCGCAGGGTTGTCTCTCCCGGAGCTGCGCGTGACAAGCTGACCCGGCCTGCTCTAGAATGCGGGACTTCCACTAATACGGTGAGGCTGAGTCAATGGCGGCATCCACAGAAATCGCAGAGATCAAGGCGCGCGAGATTCTCGACTCGCGCGGAAACCCCACAATCGAAGTTGACGTGCGGCTTCGCGGCGGCGCGCTCGGCCGCGCCGCGGTACCGTCGGGCGCATCGACCGGGGTTCACGAAGCGCTCGAGCTTCGCGACGGCGACGCGAAACGCTACGGCGGCAAGGGCGTGCTGAAAGCGGTCGCCAACGTCAACCGGACGATCGCGGACAAGCTCAAGGGCGCAGACGCGGCGAATCAGAGCGCTCTTGACCGGGCGCTGATCGAACTGGACGGCACCGCGAACAAATCGAAGCTGGGCGCTAACGCGATGCTCGGCGTATCGCTCGCGGCCGCGTACGCATCTGCCGCAGCCAACGGAGTGCCGCTGTATCGGTATCTCAATCCTGACGCGCGCGTGATGCCGGTGCCGCAGATGAACGTGGTCAACGGCGGGCGTCATGCGGACTCGAGCGTCGATATGCAGGAGTTCATGATCGTGCCGGCGGGGGCGGGAAATTTCGCCGAGGCAATCCGGATGGGCGCGGAAGTGTTTCATGCACTGGCCGCCGTGCTCAAGAAACGCGGTCATTCGACCAACGTCGGCGATGAGGGCGGATTCGCGCCGAATCTCAAAAGCAACGAGGAGCCGATCGAGGTGATCCTCGAAGCGATCGCGAAGGCCGGCTACCGCCCCGGTATCGACGTGTCGCTCGCGCTCGATCCGGCGTCGAGCGAATTTTACGAAGATGGCAAGTACGTGTTCGCGCGCTCGGACAAAGGCGCGCGCAGCGCGGAGCAGATGGTCGAGTTTTACGCGGGATGGCTGAAGAAATATCCGATCGTCTCGCTCGAGGACGGGCTGGCCGAAGACGATTGGGCGGGATGGAAAATCCTGACGCGCGAGCTCGGTGCGAAGACGCAACTGGTCGGCGATGACATCTTCGTCACCAATCCGAAATTTCTCAAACGCGGAATCGACGAGCACGTCGCGAATTCGATTCTGATCAAGCTCAACCAGATAGGCACGCTGACCGAGACGCTCGCCACGATCGAGATGGCGCGCACGGCGGGATACACCAGTGTGATTTCGCATCGCTCGGGCGAGACCGAAGACACGACGATCGCGGATCTGGTGGTCGCCACCGGCGCGGGACAAATCAAAACCGGATCGATGAGCCGGGGCGAGCGCACCGCGAAATACAACCGGCTTTTGAGAATTGCGGAGGAGCTTGGCGCAAAGGCGCAGTATCCCGGCGCCGCGGCATTCAAGCGCGGTACGGCGGGCGGGAAATCGTGATGGCCACGCGGCCGCCGGTTGCAGCGCTGGTGATTTTCGACGGATGGGGAATCAGCAAGAGCAGCGCGTCAAATGCGATCGCCGCGGCGAAGACTCCCGTGATGAACCGACTCTACGCGACGCAGGCGCACACCGAACTCGACGCGTCGGGCGAGGCGGTAGGCCTGCCGCCCGGCGTGATGGGCAATTCCGAAGTCGGGCATCTCACCATCGGCGCGGGCCGCGTGATCTACCAGGATTTGATGCGAATCACGAAAGCGATCGAGAGCGGGGCTTTCGCGCGCAACCCGACGATTGTCGATGCGATAAAAAAGACCGTCGCGAACGGCACGACGCTGCACATCTGGGGACTGCTTTCCGACGGGAGCGTGCACAGTCATATCGATCATTTGATGGCGTTGCTCGACCTCGCTGCTGCCAATGGCGCGGGCAGGATTGCGGTTCACGCTGTGCTCGACGGGCGCGACAAACCGCCGCGCTCGGCGCTCAAGTTTATCGACCAGCTCGAAGCGAAGCTGAAACAGCTTGGGCGCGGGCGAATCGCGACGGTCACGGGACGCTACTACGCGATGGATCGCGACAAGCGATGGGAGCGAATCGAGCAAGCGTGGCGCGCGATCGTTGAAGGGGATGGATTGGCCGCGCCGAGTGCGCGCGAGGCGGTGGAGAATTCGTACGCCGCAGGCAAGAGCGATGAGTTCGTCGAGCCGCACGTGATCGGAGAGCGATCGCCGATGGCGGACGGCGACCAGGTCATCTGCTTCAACTTCCGCGCCGACCGGGCGCGCGAACTGACGGCCGCGGTCGCGCTGGGCGGATTTTCCGGGTTCCGGCGATCGCGCACTCCAAAAGTCGGCTACGTGTGTTTGACCGAATATGACCGTTCGTTCGCACTGCCGTTGGCGTTTGCACCCGAAGACGTGCGCAACACGCTCGCCGAAGTGCTGGCGCATGCGGGGCTCAGGAATTTGCGCGTCGCGGAGACGGAGAAATATGCGCACGTCACGTATTTCCTCAACGGCGGCGTCGAGAAGGCGTTCCCGCTCGAAGAGCGCGCGCTGATTCCGTCATCGAAGGTCGCGACCTACGACCTGGAGCCGGCGATGAGGGCGGCGGCAATCGCAACCCGGGCCGCCGAGGAAATCGAAGGCGGCAAATTCGACGTGATCGTGATGAACTTCGCCAATCCCGACATGGTCGGGCATACCGGCAAGTTCGAGGCGACGGTGTTGGCGGTCGAGGCGGCGGACGCGGCGTTGGGCGTCGTGATCGAGGCGCTGGCAAAGCGCGGTGGCGCCGCGCTGGTGACGGCGGATCACGGCAACGCGGAGTTCATGGCCGATCCCGCGACCGGACAGGCGCATACCGCGCATACGACGAATCCGGTGCCGCTGATTCTTTACGATCCGAAATTCAAAGGGCGGCTCAAGGACGGCGGGACGCTGGCGGATGTGGCGCCGACGCTGCTCGGGATGCTCGAAGTGAAAGCGCCGGCCGAGATGACGGGGCGCGATTTGCGGATCGATACGGCGCGCTGATCGGGTCGCGCCGAGCAGCGCGAATTACGGCTGATTTCTCAAAAACGTGCTTATTTCCGAGGATCCAGACACGAATGTTTCACGTGGAACATTTTTAGTTCAGGAGAACAAAACGCGAACAGCGAACGCGCTTACCAGCGGATGACCTGTTCGTAGATCTTCGGCAACTGGCGCGGCAGCGATGCGATGTCCTCGATCACCAGGTAGCGCGACGATTGGCACATCTGGCGCAAGTAGTCGTGGCCGGTTTTGTCGACGGTGATGCAGAACGGCAGCACGCCGGCCAACTCGAGTTCCTTCAACGCGACCATCGTGTCCTGAATGCCGTAGGCGTTCGAGCGGCGATCGTGGCCGTAGTCGAAATCCTGCGGGAAGCCGTCGCTGAGCAGGATCATGTGCCTGGCGCGCGAGGACACGTCCTTGAATTTCTCGCGCACGTGGCGAATCGCGGCGCCCATCCGGGTTGAGCGCTTGGGTTCGACGGCGCCGACGCGGGCCTTCACCTCGTCGGTGAGTTCCTGATCGAATTCCTTGATCACGTAGAACTCGACGTTGTCGCGGCCGTGTCCGGAGAAGCCCATGATCGCGTACTGGTCGCCGATTTCCTCGAGCGCTTGCGCCATGATGACGAGCGCTTCCTTGTTCACGTCGATGATACGACGGGGACGATTGGCGGTTTGCGGGCGGCGCTCCCACGCCTTCATCCAGTCGTCGGTGTCGTCATCGTTGGTATGCTTGCGCGGCTCGCGATGGACGGGCTCGTCGGTCGAAGCCGACATGTCGAGCAGGAACAGGGTGGCGACGTCGCGCGCCTCTTTCTTGCGCGCCTTGTAAAAGCGGCCATCGGGCGTCTCGCCCATCAGGCGCGCGACGCGAGCCTCGATGGTGCGATCGAGGTCGATTTCCTCGCCGTCCTCGAGTCCACGGACCATCCGGTACGAGGCGGGGCGGATGCGCTGGAAGTTGCGCCGCACGCCGGGCAGCATCTCGGCGTAGCGAATGAGCGTGTTCTCGAAGAAATCGCCCTCGTCGCCGGTCATCGGAATTTCGCGCAGCCGGCACCAGTTGCGGCGGTAATCGTTCAGCACGTAATCCCATTCGTCGTAGGCGTAGTAGGAATCCTGGCGGCCGCGGCCGATCATCAAGCGTCCCTGCCCGGTGACGGAACCGATCTCGCCGAGCTGCTCGCGCATCTGGTCGATCTCGCTGAGCTGCTTGCCCGTCAGTTGTGTCAGGTACATGCCGTCGCCGTCGGCGCTGCCGTCGCCTTGCGACGGTTTGATCTCGGCGCCCTGCTCGATGAGCTTGCGCAATTCCTCGGGCGAGAGCGCCCTGCCCTTGCCGCCCCTGGATTGCTTGCCCGAGACGTCCATCCGAACGTTCTGATCGGGCTCGCCGCCGCCGTCGCCATCCTCGCCGTCTTCGCCTTCGCCGGCGGTCTGCGTTTCCGAGCCCTTGATTCCCTTGATCAGGTCGTTACGCATCATCTCGGCTTCTTCTTCGCTGAGCGGATCGCCCTCGCCGCGTTCGTGCGCCTCCCGAATCAGCTCCTGGAGCCAATTATAGAGGGAGCTGACCTGGCGGACGCTGGTCATGACGTCGGCGCCGCGCTCGCGAACGGGAGCGAAGTGTCTCGAAGCCATCCACACCAGCGGGGAATCCATCCCTTCGCCCGTCGCCTCGAGATCGAGCGCCGCGCGCACCAGCATCGTACTCAAGGACTCGGGATGAAGCCTTTGCAGCAGCGAGCGATTGAGGCCCGCGATGCGCGGTGCGAGTCCGCGATAACGGCGCGCCAGTTCGGCGTCGATTCGCGCCGACTCCGCCAGCCGCATCAGAGCGCCGGCCAGGCCCGGGTCGTCGAACGACGCGACGAAGCTGTCGATGGCCTCGACGCCGGTCTCGCCGCGCTCTTCGAAGCCCGCGATGTCCGCGAGTTTCAGCTTGAACGTGCCGAAGTCATGACGCGCCGCCAGATGGGCGGTGGTGACGAAATAATAGATGTAAGCGTCGCCGCGAGCGCCGAAGGGTTCCAGCCGCTCGGGCAGATAGATCATTTCGCCCGGCAGGAGCGGATAGTGAAACGGCAGCATCGGGCCGCTGTTCGCAAGCGAGTCGATGCGGAACTCAAGCGGAAACAGCATCCGCATGAACTTCGTCAGCACGCCCTTGATTTCGAACAGGTCCTGCGCTTTCTCGGCAATTTCAGTCATCATCGCAATGATAATCTAATCATTGTTACAAACAGCGATATATGGATGCAATTTGGCTCCGGCTGCGGCAGCCACGGGGCAAAGATTCGGCGCGCGATGTGTCGGTTACGGCGGGATTGCGCGTGGCAAGGCGGCGTCGATGACGCTCAAATTGTGGGCGGAAATTGGGCTGGGGACACTGGTTTCGTGCTTGTCCCAGAGTACTACTGGTAGGGGAGCATCTATGCGAATGCGAATTTGGCGGGCGCTGTGTGTAGCAGGGTTGCTGCTTGGGCTTACGGCGATGGCGCGGGCTCAACCGCCCGGGCCTGGACGCGGGCTGCCGCCAAACCCAGTCGGCGCAGCACCTGCGCTTAAGCAGCTCCTCGAGGCACCGAGACCGTCTCGGGGAGGATCGGTCGGATCCATGCAGCTGCTCGCGCCGAATGTGGGCTGGGCAACGAGTATGCAGGGGCTGCTGTGGACCTCCAACGGTGGGGCCGAATGGGAGGACATCACTCCGCCCGCTCCAAAGGATGCGCTGATCTGTGGGATTTTCTTTCTCGACACCAACCGGGGCTGGGTACTGTTCGAGCACGGAGAGCCGGACATCCCTGGCGGGTTACAGTTCGACCTAGCCTCCACGGACAACGCCGGGGCCACCTGGTCGATGAGACACGTGACAGTCCCGGAGAGGAAATACCCGGGTATTTTGAATGGCGGGATCCTTGCATTTGCGGACTCGGTTCATGGCTGGCTGGGCTTGGGGGAAGGATTGAGCGCGGCTTCTCGCGGCACGGGCGTGCTGCTGGCGACCGGGGACGGAGGTGAAACCTGGAAACTGGCAACCGCTACCGGATGGGACAAGTTCGATTCGGTTGGCCCGATGCTTATGCTGACGCCGGAACAGGGATGGATGGTGGGCGACGATGTCTATAACGAACTCCTTGTCACCCGCGACGGCGGCAGAACCTGGCAGAGTATCGAGCTCGAATCGCCGGTGAAAACCGACCTAATGCGGGAATATGATCGAAACGCGGAGCAGTTCGAACGATCGTTCTACCAAAAACTGCCCCCTGCTGCGGCAAAGCTTGCAGGGAAGGAGCCGCAACACCGCTCGTATGCCGCCTACGGTCTCCCCACATTCAAGGATCCCAAGCACGGCTATGTATGCGTTACCTATCCTGGAGTAGTGGTGTTGTTCGCCACCGAGGACGGCGGAGTCACTTGGAAGCCGGACAGGGTATTGGCCGGATTGCACGAAGCTCAGACGGGAGCGGTGGTGGTGTCCGCCATAGTGGACTCGACGTGGATCACCGGCAGAGTTCCGAAAGGCGGCATGCCCCAGCTCACCAAACTTGGCCCGGGCGCTAGCGCTACCGACACCACGATGCCAGCTCCTGAGGAATCGGGGGTTTTTCAAATGAGTTTCGCCACGGCGAGCCAGGGATGGGTCGTGACTAACGAGTCCAAATTACTGTCGACCAACGACGGCGGTGCGACCTGGACCGACATCACCCCAGGCTGGCCCACAGGCGCTACCCCTTAGCCCGCATTCGGGAGGGCGTACAAGAAAAGTTCTAATGCGGAGCGCGGCACGATGCCGCGGCTTCGGCTATGTGGTGCTCGGAAAGGATTCGGCGCTCGCCGCTGCGAGAGCGGAGACTCCCGTCAAGCCGCTAGCGCGGCGTGAGAAACACCACGGGGATGTCGCGTTTCGTTCCGGCCTGGTACTTATCATACTCGGGCCACTGAGCTGTCATGATCGGCCACAGGCGCTTCTTTTCTTCGGCCGTCGCAGTCCGCGCCCGGACCGGAATCACTTTGTCCCACACCTGGATTTTCACATCGGGGTGGGCGAGCAGGTTTTTGTACCACCCAGGATGGTCGGGCGCGCCACCTTTCGAAGCGACAATCAGATAGTTGTTGCCGTCGCGCCCATAGATCAGCGGGAACTTTTTCGTCTCGCCAGATTTCCGCCCGATCGTGTGCAGCACCAGAACACTGGTGTTGTTCCAATCGTGGCCAGTCTTACCGCCGGTCGCCTCGTACTGGCGGACGTGCTCGTCTCCGAACAGGCTGTAGTCAGGCATACGCATAGACTGCCACGTTGGCAGCCCTCTGGCCACCGCTGTCGTTACCGAGAATCAACTCCAAACGTATTGATTTGAATAGCTGGAATCGGAGCGGCAGGTGCCGGTGCACGACGCTAATCCTCTGGACTAACTGCCGGAATCCCCCAACCTGATCACCTCTGTTAGGCGGGACAGATCGCGGACACAATCCTGAAATAACGCCCGCAGGTTCGCGGCAAAATTGGGGGCACCGGTTCGGCTATCTGGTGCTCGGCAAAGATTCGGCGCACGATGCGTCGGTCACGGCGAGATTGGGGGGCAGATGGCGGGCGCGAAGGCCGCGCCCCTTCTTCGGGCGGCATATGGTCGGCACCGCAAGGGTACATCCGGTTCGTGAACTCTTTTCGTGTCGCCCGTCATGCCCGGTGTCGCTCTGGGGTACCGACACGCGCACGTGGTAAACGCTTCGGCTTACGCGTTCGATCCGATGTGGATCAGCGTTTCTCTTGACGAGCACTCGTTGTCCGGAGACCCCCGTTTTGATTGCGAGGCCGTGAAATACGGAATACCGGCAATATCAGTGGAGGCAACCCCATTCGCACTGAGACGTTCTGAATTAACTCCCGCCAATATGGCCAAGCGTTATATACTCCGTTAACATTGGAGAACCGCGATAAGTCTCGCATGGAGAACTGGTCAATCTTGGGCAGGCGATAGTGCAGTTCGAACGTCGCCCGTACTGAGAGCATGGTCAGAGGTCGGCGAGAACCTCCTCCGCTTCGAGGCCCTGCGGCCGAAACTGCACGCACCCTTACCTCGGCCGCAACATCAAATCCTTCTGCGGTCTTATCAATGACCCGGGCTGAATGCCCCACATCTACCGACGTTATCGGCACCTTTCCTTTGGGCGGGCTGCCAGAGGCCACTAATTCCCGGAGACGCACGCCTGATAGTTCGACGGAGTCAATGATTTCTCTCAGCCGCTGCGGAGAATTGCTCATGCGGCGTATCGCTCACCGTCGGCCGGGACACTCTCCCAGATTTGGCCACGAATCGAATAGCGTGGCTTGCCAGTTGGCCACGAGTGCAGCCGCAGAGGGCGGACCTGCCGTGCTCGTTTACTCTTCGTCACTTGATCGCTTTCAACCCCAATCGTCAGCGAAACACCAACAGCGTCGGCAACGTCGGCGACCGTGCGTAGCGTGAGATTGCGCCCGCCGGCCAAAAGCTGCGAAATAAAGCCCTTAGTCTTCCCAAGGCGCTTCGCGACTTCCGATCTCGTCAGCCCAGATTCTTGGATAGCGGCTGACAAAGCTTCCGTCACTTCCAGAATCAATTCTTCTTGTCTGAGGAGTCGTCGATTTTCGGTCGAAGACCGTTCGAAGCGCTCGACTTCGGTCGGACCAGGCAATCTTTCAATGTCCATGCTGCGCCTCATAATCGTCATTTTCTGCCAATACGCGAACCGCCCGTTCGATCACGGCCGGGTCGAGGCGATCTTTTTTCTTTTGTTCGTACGCCGCAATTAAAAATCTCCCGCCCGGACGGAAATCGTCCAGAAAGCGATCCTGGAACCGCTTAAACTCTCGCAACTCTGAGCCGCGCTGTCCTCCCTTGTCGCCAAGCTTATGAAATAAGTCACCGTTGTTGATCAGTCCGGTTTCTGCGAGTCGCTGAAAAAGGGCGCCCATCTTAGCTCTTCTCTCGGCGGTCAGTCGTTCGTAGTCTGTGCGTGCTGGCAGGTAACCTCCCTGTCCACGGCCCACTCCACCGTTCCCCAGGTTCCCCTCGCTACTACGCGGTCCACGCCTTGACCTTGGATTCATCCCTCGTCCAGTAAGTTTACATATAACTAAACCACAGTCAACCGGCGGCCGGGGCAGGCGGGGCGGGCCAGATCGGACGGCGTGAGATGAATATTCACCCGCGCGGCCTGGAAGGCGACTTTCAGCGAGCTATTGAACGATAGCTGAAAAGGGCCGCTTTTGTCCTCACCCACTGGCCGTCCTCCGCGCAACCGAGGCAATTTGGCTCGGCGCGCGGCGCGATGGGGCGGCTTCGAGTTTAATTCCTTGACTTGCTTGCGGGCGGCGGACTTAGATGATCGCAAGCTATGCGCATCACGATCGTTGGCAATCATCGCCGTCTGGTTCCGATGGCGGCGCTCGGTACCCTTCTATGCCTGGCCGCTTCGGCGCCGGCGCGCGCGGGAATCGCGGACGCGGTCAAGGCCCAGACGCTTCCCAACGGGCTCAGAGTGCTGGTGCTGGAAAATCACAAGGCGCCGCTGGCGATCTTCAACGTCTTCTACCGCGTCGGCTCGCGCAACGAGCAGATGGGCAAGACGGGGCTGTCGCATCTGTGCGAGCATCTGATGTTCAAGGGCACCAAGAAGCTGGGTCCCGAAGAGTTCTCGCAGATCATCCAGCAAAACGGCGGGATGGATAACGCGTTCACGGAAACGGACTTCACGGACTATTTCGAGAAGATCACCAAGGATCACCTCGACGTGCCTATCACGCTCGAAGCCGATCGGATGGCCAACTTCGAGCCCAAAGATTTCGACAAAGAGAAGCACGTCGTGCTCGAAGAGCGGCGGCTGCGCACCGATGACAATCCGGAGGACGCGCTCGACGAGATGGTCCGCGCGCAAGCGTACCTGGCGCATCCGTACCACTGGCCGGTGATCGGATGGTTCCACGACGTTGACGGGCTGACGCTGGCGGACGCGATGGCGTATCACAAAATCTATTACTCGCCGCAAAACGCGCTGATCGTGGCCGTCGGCGACTTCAACGCCGACCAGGTGCTCAAGCAAATCAGCGAGGCGTTCGCGGGGATCAAGAACGGTCCCAAGCCGCCGCCGGTCGCGGAACTCGAGCCGCCGCAAGAAGGAACCCGGCACGTCGAACTGAAGCACGCGGCCAATCTTCCGGCGTTCGAAGAGGCATATCACGTGCCGAATATTTTCAGCCCCGACAGTTACGCGCTCGAAGTGGCTTCGGAAATTCTGAGCGATGGCCAGAGCTCGCGGCTCTACAAGAAGCTGGTCGTCGAAAAGCAGATGGTGGTCGATATCGGCGCCGGCTACGAGATGACCTCGTTCGATCCGGGATTGTTCATCGTGTCGGCGCAGATGCGTCCCGGCGTGAAGGCGGCGGACACCCAGGCCGAAGTCGAAAAGGAGATCGCCGCGCTGCGCGACACTCCGGTCGGCGCGGAGGAATTGCAGAAGGCCAAGAACCTCGAGCAGGCGCAATACGTGTTCGGGCAGGACTCGATCATGCGCGAGGCCGAAATGCTCGGAATGTACGAAATGCTCGGCGACTACCATCTCGTCGACAAGTACCTGGACGGAATCGACAAGGTGACCGCGGCTCAAGTCCAGCGGGTCGCGAAAACTTATTTGGTCGCGGCCAACATGACCGAAGGCGTGCTGGTACCGACCGGCGTTCTGCCGCATGGGGGCGGAGGATTGAGTGGCGGAGAGTTGCGCCATGCTCCCGACGCGGGCGAGACCGCCGAGGCGATCCGATGAGCGGCGCGGCAGACCGGATGAAGATGTTTGCTTTGGCTTTCGTTGGCGTCACGGCAATCGCGGCGTTGGTCTTCGCGGCCTCGCCGGTGCATGCACTCGAAATCAAGCGGATGACGCTCAGCAACGGCGCGGTCCTGCTCGTCTCGGAAGAGCATCGACTGCCGATGGTGACGATGATGATCGAGTTTGACGCGGGCACGCGGCGCGACCCCAAGGGCAAGGAAGGGTTGGCCGCGCTGACGGCGGAATGCCTTTCGCAGGGCACCAAGGAACTCACCGCGCCGGAGTTCGATCAGAAAGTCGATTTCATGGGCAGTTCGGTCGGGGTGTCGGCCGGCCGCGATTATTCGACCGCCGGGATGACGACGCTGAAGAAGTACCAAGGCGATACGCTCAAGCTGCTGGCGGGAATCCTGACGGATCCCGGACTTCGGCAGGCCGATATCGAACGCAAACGCGCCGAGCAGGTCGCGGAAATCAAAGCGGCGGAAGAACAACCAGGCTACGCCGCGGACGTGGAATTCATAAAAGACTTGTTCGGCGACTCGCCGTACGGGCATCCGGGCGAAGGCTCGCCGGAATCGGCCGGCAAACTCAGCGCTGACGACGTGCGCGGCTTCTACCGCGACAATTACAAGCTTGGCAGCGCGATCATCGCGGTGGCCGGCGATGTGACCGCCGACGAAGTTAAAATATCACTTGAAAAAGAGCTGGCCGGCCTCTCCGGTTCCGTCGCGCCGCAAGCTGAACCGCCGCCAATCAAGGTCGCACCGGGTCTTCATGTGAAACTGATCGATCGAAACGTCGTGCAAGCCAACATCATAATGGGTTCCGGCGGCGTGGCGCGGTCGAATCCCGATTTTTACCGGCTCAAGGTGATGAACTACATACTTGGCGGCGGCGGATTTTCCTCGCGCCTGGTGAAGATCGTTCGCAGCCAGCACGGACTCGCCTACTCGGTCGACAGCGGTTTCGAGCCGGGCAAGTACCAGGGCGCATTCACAATCAGCCTTCAAACCAAGAACCAGAGTTCGAACCAGGCAATCGATTTGATCCTGCAGCAGCTTCGCGAGATCCAGGAAAAACCGGTCAGCGACGCCGAACTGGATGGCGCGAAAAAGTTTCTTATCGGCAGCTTCCCGCTGGGGCTCGAGCGGCAGAGCGCGATTGCGTCCTTCATGGTGCAGGTCGAGTTCTACGGCCTGGGGCTCGACTACGCGGAGCAGTATCCAAAGCTGATCGGATCGGTCACCAAGGATGAAGTACTGGCGGTTGCAAAAAAATATCTGCACCCCGATTCGATGATCGTCGTCGCGGCCGCGAACCAGAGCGAAGCGAAGATCAAAACCCCGCAGATGGAGAAGGCCGCCGACGCCGCCAGCGCGCAATAGGGCCGCCAGCGAGCAGGATCCGCACGCGCTTGCGCCGTTTGCGCGCGTCGCGGACGGACGGATAATCCTACGACAGTGCGGCCGGGACGGAATCGTGAGTGCGCGGACTATGCGGCGGCGCGATGGTTGAGCACCTGGCGCAGAAAGCCGGCGGTGTATGAAGCCTTCACGCCGGCGACTTCCTCGGGCGTGCCTTTTGCGACTACATTGCCGCCGCGATCGCCGCCCTCGGGCCCGAGATCGATCAGGTAGTCGGCCGTCTTGATAACGTCGAGGTTGTGCTCGATCACGACGATGGTGTTGCCCGCGTCGGCGAGGCGGCCGAGCACACCGAGCAACTTTTTGATGTCGTCGAAATGCAGTCCGGTCGTTGGCTCATCGAGGATATAAAATGTGCGGCCGGTCGCGCGCCGCGCGAGTTCCTTGGCGAGCTTGATGCGCTGGGCCTCGCCACCCGACAGGGTCGTCGCGGACTGGCCGAGATGAATGTAATCGAGGCCAACGTCGCGCAGCGTTTCGAGCTTCTGGCGAATTGGAGGAACTGAGCCGAGGAATTCGACCGCGTCGAGCACGGTCATGTTGAGAACCTCGGCGATATTCTTGCCCTTGTATTGAATTTCCAGCGTGTCGCGATTGTAGCGCTTGCCCGCGCATACCTCGCAGGTAACGTAAACGTCCGGCAGAAAGTGCATCTCGATTCGAATGATGCCGTCGCCTTCGCACGCTTCGCATCGTCCGCCCTTGATGTTGAACGAAAATCGCCCCGGCCCGTAACCGCGCATGCGCGCCTCCGGCAATTGCGCAAACAGCTCGCGGATATGGGTGAACAGGCCGGTGTAGGTCGCGGGATTCGAGCGCGGCGTGCGTCCGATCGGGCTTTGATCGACGTGAATAACCTTGTCGAGATGCTCGACGCCGTCGAGCGTCTTGTACGCGCCGGCACGTTCGCGGCTGTGATTCAGTTTCTGCGAGAGCGCGCGATACACGGTGTCGAGCACGAGCGTGGATTTCCCGGAACCTGAAACGCCGGTGACGCAGGTGATGACGCCGAGCGGAATCGCGACCGTAAGATCGCGCAGATTGTTTTCGTGCGCGCCTTTGACCGTCAGCCATCGGCCCGAGAGCTTCCGGCGCCGGGACGGCACGGGAATCTCGATTTGCCCCGAGAGATACTTGCCGGTGAGTGAGTTTTCATCGCGCATCACATCCTCGGGAGTGCCCTGCGAAACGACGTAGCCGCCGTGAATTCCGGCGCCCGGTCCCATGTCGATCAGATGATCGGCCTCGAGCATCGTTTCGCGATCGTGCTCGACCACCAGCACGGTGTTGCCGAGTTCCTTGAGGCGCTTGAGCGTCGCCAGCAGGCGCTGATTGTCGCGCTGATGAAGTCCGATCGACGGTTCGTCGAGGATGTAAAGCACGCCGACGAGGCTCGATCCGATTTGAGTGGCGAGACGGATGCGCTGGCCCTCGCCACCGGAGAGACTTCCCGACGGGCGATCGAGCGTCAGGTACTCGAGTCCGACGTCGGCAAGAAAATTCAGCCGCTCGCGGATTTCCTTCAAAATGAGCTTCGCGATTTCCGCTTCCTGCGCACTCAGCTTCGGTGCGGCGAAAAACGCGAGTGCCTGCTTGATCGACATCGCCGTCACTTCCGAAATCGACTTGCCGTTGAAGCGGACGTACAGGCTTTCCTTCTTGAGCCGCGCGCCGTTGCAGGTCGGACACGGCCGCATGTTCATGTACGCCTCGAGAAACTCGCGCACGCCTTCGGACTCGGTTTCCTTGTAGCGGCGATCCAGCCACTGCAGCACTCCCTCGAACGTTTTCGAGTACTCGGCGCGATGATGCCCGCGCTGGTAGGCGAACTCGATCTCCTCGGTCCCCGAGCCGTACATGATCGCCTTGCTCACCTTGAGCGGTATTTCCTTCCACGGCTGATCGAGGCTGAACTTGTAATGCCTGGCGAGCGCGTCGAGCACCGGCTGCAGATAGTTCATCGTCGCCCACGGAGCGATCGCGCCATCGGAGATGCTCAAGTCCTCGTTTTGCACGACCAGCTCGGGATCGAAATACATGATCGATCCGATTCCCGAGCATTCCACGCAGGCGCCGTGGGGGCTGTTGAACGAGAACATCCGGGGCGCGATTTCCGGATACGAGATTCCGCAATCGACGCAGGCGAAGCGCTGGCTGAAATAGATCTCGCTCTCGTTCTTGGGCCCGTCCAGGCGCTCGACCTTGAGCAGGTCCTGCCCATACTTGAAGGCAACTTCAAGCGAGTCCGACAAGCGCTTCTCGATTCCCTTGCGGATCGCGAGCCGATCGACCATCACTTCGATGGTGTGGCGCTGGTTCTTGTTCAGCGCCGGCTCCTCGCCGAGTTCATAGAGCTTGCCGTCGATCTTCACGCGCACGAAACCCGCGCGCTTCATCTCGGACAATTCCTTGCGATACTCGCCCTTGCGATCGCGGACAATCGGCGCGAGCACGTGAATCCTCGCCCCGTCGGACCATCCCATGATCCGGTCAACGATCTGCTGCACGCTCTGCTGAGTGATTTCGCGGCCGCAGTTGTAGCAGAACGCGTGTCCCACCCGCGCGAATAGCAGGCGCAGGTAGTCGTAGATTTCGGTGATAGTGGCCACCGTCGAGCGCGGATTGCGCGAGGTGGTCTTCTGCTCGATCGAGATTGCGGGCGACAATCCTTCGATCGAATCGACGTCGGGCTTTTCCATCTGTTCGAGGAACTGGCGCGCGTAGGCCGACAGCGATTCGACGTAGCGGCGCTGACCCTCGGCGTAAATCGTGTCGAAGGCGAGCGATGATTTTCCCGAACCGGAGAGTCCGGTGATCACGACCAGTCGATCGCGCGGAATCTCGAGATCGATGTTCTTGAGATTGTGCTCGCGCGCGCCCTTGATGACGATTCGATCGGCCATCGTTGCTTACGCCGAAGCCCGCCGCCCGGTCTTTTCGCGTCCCGTCACGGCCCGCCACGCATATTCGATCGCGGCAATCATGCTCGACGGATTTGCAATTCCCTTTCCTGCTATGTCGAACGCCGTTCCGTGGTCGGGCGAGGTGCGGACGAACGGCAATCCGAGCGTGACGTTCACCGCACGATCAAACTCCAGCGTCTTGACCGCAATCAAGCCCTGGTCGTGATACATCGCAACCGCAGCGTCGAAGTTAAACGAACCCGCCTTGCGGATGAACGCGGTGTCCGGTGCGAGCGGACCGAATGCGTCGATGCCGTCACGCTGCGCGCGTCGAATCGCCGGTGCGATCACGCGGATTTCCTCATCACCGAACATCCCGCCTTCACCCGCATGAGGATTCAATCCGAGCACCGCGATTCGCGGTCGTGCAACGCCAACCGCGCCGCGCAAATGCGCAGAGAGCAGACGAATCGTGTCCAGGACATTGCGCTGCGTCAGTGCGGACGCCACTTTTGCAAATCCCATATGCGCAGTCACCAGCGCTACCGTCAGCTCGCCGCCCACGAACATCATGCGCCACAGCCGGGTTCGCGCCAGATGTGCAAGCAGTTCCGAATGCCCGGGGAAATGATGCCCCGCGCGGTTCATCCAATCCTTGCTGATCGGCGCGGTCACCAGCGCGTCAGCGTCGCCGCTCATCGCCATCCGCGCGCCGGTTACGATGTAGTCATACGCGGCGCCGCCGCCCTCAACCGTGGGATGCCCCGGGCGAATTGCGCGCGCCGGCAAACTCGATATGGAAAGTACGCCGAGGCCTTTGGTCAGACGAATCGGCGGCTGACCAGGATGCCATTGGGATGGAGCCGGCACGTCGGTCAGGCGGGCGGCGGCCGCGCGCATCGCGGACAAATCGCCGACTACCGCAATCGACGGCGCGCTGCGGCGGCTCGAAAGCGCCGCTGCCGCCTTGAGGATCACCTCGGGCCCGACGCCCGCCGGATCGCCCATGCTGATCGCCAACCGCGGCGGCGTCTTTCGTCTGAGCGCCGTCATCATCTAGTACATGGTCTCGACGTAATGCTGCTTGACAAGATCGGAGTCAACCCACTTCTGGAGCTGCGCGCCGGATTGCTGATCGATCAGCTGAGCGCGAATCGGCGCCTTGACATCGTTGAGCGGCTGCACGCCCGGCACTTCGTGTTCTTCGAGCTTGACGACATGAATGCCGTGGCTGGTGCGAACCGGCGCCGAAATTTCGCCGGGCTTGAGCGGCTTTACCGCGGCCAGAATCTGGTCCATGACGTCGGACGGCGCGAACCATCCGAGTTCGCCGCCGTTGGACTTTGATTCGTCGTCCGAATACAGGCGCGCGAGATCGCCGAAGTCGTCGCCCTTGGCTGCGCGCGCGCGAATCATGTCGGCTTTCTTTTGCGCGGCGGACACTTGCGCGGCGGTCGGGTTGGGCGGCAGCGCGATCAGAATCTGCGCGAGCTTGAGACGCTCCCTGGTAATCGTGAAGTCTTCCTTGTGGGCATCATAGTAGGCCTTGATGTCGGCGTCGGGCACGTCGATTTTCGCGCGGACTTCCTGCTCGATCATCATTGCTCTTTCGATATCGAGGCGCGCCCGCTTGCGCACTTCGTCGTAGCTCAGCCCGCTCGCCCGTAGTTGCGCGCGGAATTCCGCATCGCTCATGTGCTTGTCCTGCCGCAACTGCTGGATGTACCTGTCGATCTGCGCCTCATCGACCTTGTCATCGTACTTCTTCACTTCCTGTTCGAGCAATTTCTCTCCGATCAAGGCCTTCACCGCGACCTTGGCGGTGTCCGAAGAAGCGAAATCGTCGGTCTGAATCGGCTGGCCGCGCTGAGCCGCGAAATCTTTGACCTCCCGCATCGTGATCGGCTCGCCGTCGACGCTGGCGACGACACGATCCAACGCCGGCGTGCTCGGTTCCGCCGGCTCATCCGAGGCAACGGGCGCTGGCGGGGGCGGCGGTTCGTCCGATTGCGCCTCGGCGACCGGATTCGGAGCCGGCTTCCCCGTCCGCGAAGGGTTGGCCGCTCCAGGCGACGCCGACGCCGATGGCGCCGTCACTGTGGAAGAAGCGGCCGCCTGTTTGAAAATATCGAAAGCGCCGGGTTTGAGGAGATCCAGCGAGCAACCCGAAACCGCGCCCGCCAGGACAATTCCCAGCGACGCCGCCAACGCCGTCGTCACGGCGCATCGCGCGCCGGCACGCGGGGACAATCTTCCGTTCTGCATCAGTCTAATTGACGGCCGGCCCGACTTTCGCGGCCGGCCAGTTTTCCAACTTTTCACAGCCCGCCAGGGCCTGCAAGACGCCGTCGAGTTGCGCGAACAGTTGCTCGTATTCTCCGGGTTCGATTCGCGCGATCAGCTGGTACGACGGCGTCAGCCGCATCGTATGGCGATTCTGGTCCGCGAGCTTCACCAGCCGCGCGGTTTCCACGGGCGCATCGGGATGGAATCTGATTTCGAGCTGCGAGCCCTTGAGAATCGCGCTGAGGATCATCAGCTGTTTCATCTGGCGCCGAACATTCATCGCCGCGATCAAATTTTCGATCAGCGTCGGCACCGGGCCGAACCGATCGCGCATCTCGTCGCGAATCTCGCCGAGATCCTCCTCGCGCTGCGCACGCGCGAGCCGCCGATAGAGCACCAACCGCTCGTTCTCGTCGGAGACGTAAGCCTCGGGGATGTACGCGGGCACTGCGATTCGAAGCTCGGGCTCGAAGTCGGGCCGCTGCGGCTGGCCGCGCAGTTCGGCAATCGCCTCTTCCATCATCTCGGTATAGAGCTCAAACCCAACCGCCGCGATCTGTCCGTGTTGCTCGTGGCCAAGCAGGTTGCCGGCGCCGCGATGCTCGAGGTCGGCCATCGCGAGCTTGAAACCGCCGCCGCTCTCGGACTCGACCAGTTCACGGAGCGCATCGATTCGCCGCTTGGCGTCGCGCGTGATGATGTGTTCGCCGGGAATCAGCAGGTATGCGTACGCTTTTTGGCGCGAACGGCCGACGCGGCCGCGCAACTGGTATAGCTGCGCGAGACCAAAATGATCGGCGCGATTGATGATCATCGTGTTCGCGTTGGGAATATCGAGGCCCGATTCGATGATAGCGCTGCAGACCAGCACATTGACGCGCTTTTCGATAAAGTCGCGCATCACGTCCTCGAGCTGTCGCTCTTTCATCTGGCCATGCGCGATTGCGGTCTTGGCCTCGGGCACCAGCGCGCGCAGATGACTGGCCATGTAGTCGATATTCTCGACGCGATTGTGAACGAAGAAAACCTGGCCGCCACGGTTTAACTCGCGGAGGATTGAATCGCGGATGGTGGCGTCGTCGAAATGCGCGACGAAGGTGCGAATCGCCTGGCGGTCCGGCGGCGGCGTCTGAATCACGGAGAGATCGCGGATGCCGAGCATCGCCATGTGCAGCGTGCGCGGAATCGGCGTCGCGGTCATCGTCAACACCGGCACCAACTTCTTGAGCTTCTTGATTCGCTCCTTGTCCACCACGCCGAATCGGTGCTCCTCGTCGATTACCAGCAAGCCCAGGCGCGGGAACTGAACGTCGCTCGAGAGCAGCCGATGGGTCCCGACGATGATGTCGACCTTGCCGCGGCCAGCCTCGTCGATCACGGCCCGATTTTCCTTGTGGCTGCGAAACCGCGAGACCATCTCGACGCGAACCGGATAATCCTTGAAGCGCTCGCGAAACGTATTCCAGTGCTGCTCGGCGAGGATCGTCGTTGGCACCAGCACGGCGACCTGCCGGCCGTCCATCACGGCGATGAACGCGGCGCGCAGCGCAACTTCGGTTTTGCCGAAGCCGGCGTCGCCGCAGATCAGCCGATCCATCGGCTTGGCGCGCGTCAGATCGCGGATGACGTCGTCGATCGCCGACTGCTGGTCCGGCGTCTCCTCGAACTCGAAGCGCGACGCGAACTCCTCGTAGTCCGCGCCCGGTAGCGGATACGCGTGCCCCTCCATCACCTCCCGCGCCGCATACACGTCGAGCAGCTCGGCCGCCATCGCGAGCACCGCCTGCCTGGTGCGCCGCTTCACCTTCTCCCACGAGCCGCTGCCCAGCTTGTCGAGCTTGGGTTCCGCGTCGTCGCCGCCGATGTATCGTTGGACTAGATTTATCCGCTCGACCGGCACGTACATCGTGTCGTTGCCTGAGTATTCGAGATTCAGAAAGTCGCCCTCGACGTCGGCGACCTTCATGTGCCGCAGGCCGCGGTACTTCGCGATGCCGTGATCGATATGTACGACGAAATCGTCGGGCTTCAGCTCTTCGAGATTGAGCAGCGCACCCTTGGCGCTCGGTCGCCTGCGCCGATGCGCTCGCGGCTCGCCGAAAATTTCCTCTTCGCTGTAGATGTAGAGACCGTCGGCCTGCAAAACGACGCCGGCGGAAATCTCCCCTTCCATGATCGCGGGGCGGTAGTCCGGCCATTCCAGCAGCGCCGACAAACTTTTGCATTCGACGTTGATCTCGAGGTCCCACGCCTCCAGATGACGGCGCAGGCGCGCCACCTGATGCGGCCCGTCAACGATCATCAGCGAACGTCCCTGCCCGCGCCGGACTTCGCGCAGTTCCGTCGCCAGCGGCTCGAAGCTCGGCGGCGTCCGTACTCCGCTCAGTTGGTTCGATCCCAGCCGCAAACTGGCCTGCGATTTGACCTCAACCGGCACTGCCCATCCCTCGCGCGGCGCGGCCATCGTCACCAGCGACCCGGCCTCGACGGCGGTGAAGTTTCCGAGCGCGCGCTCGAAGGCGTCCGCCCCGATGAACAGCGAATCCGGCGCAGGATGAAACGCGGGCTTGCGCGCCGCCGCTGCCGTCTCGACGGATACGGTATCGGCGAAGCGATTTGCCTCGGCGAGAATGCGCCCCGGATCGACCAGCCACAGCAACGCGCCCGCCGGCATGTAATCGAACACGCTGTCGAGCGCGCGCCCGTACGCATACGGCATCAGCAGTTCCGCGCCCGGAAACAGCAGCCCGTTCTCGAGCGTCTCGGCCAGTTCCGCGGCCTCCTTGCGCACCATGCCGATTTCCGCCGCCCGCAACGCGACCTGCTCGCGCAGCTTCGGGTCCTTCAGGGCAGACGGCGGCACGTAGCGAGTGCGCGTTATCGTCGCCTCGAGCAGCTCGCCGCCCGAGCGCTGGCTGTCCGCGTCGAAATGGCGAATCGAGGTGATCAGGTCGTCTTCGAGCTCGATGCGAATCGGGTCGCGGTACAATGGCGAGAATGCATCGATGATTCCGCCGCGCACGCTGAAGTCTCCCGCCTCTTCGCTCTGCGGCACGCGCTGATAGCCGCACGCCACGAGCGCTTCAATCAGCGCTTCGAGGTCCAGCCGATCGCCAATCGCCACTTTAACGATCGATTCGTTGAAGACCGTGCGCGGAATCGTGCGCGTCATCAGCGCTTCGGCCGACGTAACGACCAGCGGCGACTCATGCCGAAGCATCGCGAACAGCGCCGCCAGTTGCGACGCCTGCGCGTCGGTCGGTGGCGACAATTGCGCCATCGGTTTCACTTCCCACGAGCGGATCAGATGCACCCGGCGCGTGGCGGCGTCGGCGTCTGCCTCCTCACCTAGAAAAAACGCAACCTCTCCGGCCAGCGCCTCGGCTTCCGACGGCGTTGACGTGACCGCGACGATTGGACGCCGCAGCCGCAGTCCCATCTCGCGGATCATCAGCGCGCCGGCCGCGCCGCGCAGTCCCATCACCGGGAATCGGCGTTCGGTATTTGCCGCGAGCCGCGCTTCGAGTTCGCCGGCCGCTTCTTTGAGGCTCCGTTGCAAGTTTTTCCGGTCCGAATACGCAAAAATTCGCCTTGCGGCGATGCGCGCGAGGAGCGCACATGCCGCTGGCGTCTCAAGAATGATAGCAGAAAATCGCGCGCGAACGCGTCGGCCGTATCGGAGGAACAATCGTGAAATGAAATCGCGAGGCTACTGCCGGTTGCCGCCCGTCGGCGCCGCATTCGCGATTGGCTCGCCCACCGCGCCGACTCGCACCGCAATTTTGATCGTCTTGTGCGAGTTACCTTCCGGCCTGATTACCGTCAGGTACATCGTGTCTCCCGGCTTGAGCCGCGACATCGCGCTTTCCAGATCGCTCTGGTCGCGCACGCGCCGATCGTCAACCGCGACAATCAGATCTCCCTCATGGCCCATCGCTCCCGAACTCTGCAGCGCCTTATTAGCCAGGATTGAGCCGCCGGGCAGTATTCCCGTCAGCGTGGAAACCGCCGCGCCGATTGGGCTCATTCCAGAGCGCGCCTGCAGTCCCGCCTGCGCGGCCGGACTGCGGGGATCGATGGTCAGCACTTCGAGCCCATGCTCCTCCCCTCCGAGGTAGCACTTGGTCGCGTATTGCACGGTGATGCCGAGGTAGGGCCGCGGATGCGGCCGGTTGCTATCGCCGTTGCCGTTGATGTCGCCGGTGCCGTTCTCGGTTTTCGGGCGGAAGTTGGGTTCGATCGACGCGTTGTTCTCGCCCGGATTGAAATTCCGGCCGCCGGGGATTTCCTGAACACCGGGTTTCGGCGCCGCCAAGCCGGGCTGCGGAGCTATCTCGAGCGTCGCGTCGCTGCCGCCCTGCCCCTCAATTCCGGGATTGGCCGGATTCCCGCCGCCCTGGGAGCCAGTCTGCGAACCGGCCGTCTGCGCGACTGCAAGATGAGACAGCGCGAACAATGCGGCTGCCGCCACGCCCAGCGTGAGCATCTTTTGCAGCTTCATTTCATGGTGCTCGACGATCGGTCCGTTGATGCGGGAGACTCTCCAAATATAAGCCCGCCGCGCGATCTGCTCAACCTGCACGATTTCTCCTTGAAGGGCGCGCGAACCCGTGCGAAAGTTTTGATGCGTCCATGAAAATAATATCGACGGTTGCGCTGCAACCCGCGCATCGCGCCGCAATTACCAGCGCGGTGCCCGGAGCCGAGTTGGCCGATCGCCAATGCCGAACGGCCGAGGAAGTCAGCGAGTTGGTCAGCGGCGGATGCGATGTGCTGCTCACCTTTCGGGTGCCGCTGGACATCACGAATCGGGCGCACGGCCTCAAATGGATTCAACTGCTCAGCGCCGGCGCAGACCACGCACTCGGCGGACCGCTCAAGGGGGTCGCGATTCCAGTCACGACCGCGAGCGGAATTCATGCGACGCCGATCGGGGAATACACGATAGCCTCGATGCTCTCGTATGCGCATCGGCTTCATCTCGCGATTCGGGCGCAGATTCGCCGCGAGTGGATGCGCTCGGGCGCTTTCATGGCGAGCGTGGACGAAATCCGTGGGCGGACCCTTGGCATCATCGGCTACGGATCGATTGGCAGGGAAACGGCGCGGCTCGCGGCCGCATTTGGGATGACCGTGCTTGCGCTCAAGCGCAACCCGGCCGAGCGCGCCGATCCCGGATGGTGTCCGGCGGGTCTCGGCGATCCCGAAGGCAAGCTTCCCGCACGCTTCTTCGGTCCCGGCGATCGCGAAGCGATCCTCCGCGACAGCGATTACGTGTCCGTCACTCTCCCGCTCACCGACCACACGCGCAAGTTCATCGGCGAGCGGGAATTCGCCGCGATGAAGCCCGGCGCGTATCTGGTAAATATCGGGCGCGGCGAAGTGATCGACGAGCGCGCGATGGCCACGGCGTTGACCGCGGGAAAGATTGGCGGCGCGGGCCTCGACGTGTTCGAGCATGAACCGCTCGAAGCCAAAAGCCCGCTTTGGGATCTCGAAAATGTAATCCTGACGCCGCACATTTCCGGCGCCAATCGCGGCTACATGGACAAGGCATGCCAACTGTTCGCGGAGAATCTGAAAAGGTTCGCCGCGAATCGCCCGCTGCTGAATCTGGTCGATCCAATCCTCGGCTATTAGGGCGTTCAAAACCTTGCCACAGGAGACTGTTTGGTCTATGTGGCGAGTCGGAATCGTAGAGTCAAAACGGAAATCCCGGATCGATAGGCACGGATCTGGGGTAGGTCTGGCGTCGTGGGCTTGATTCATCATCGGCACAGCGGAGGAAACTATCCGCACGCCCATCATCACGATGCGGCGGATAAATCGCACCATCACGATCACGAACACCACAACGCAAGTCACGATTCGCACGGTCACGGCGATCACGCTTATGACGTACATGGCAATGAAGCCGCGATCGTCGTCAGCGATCCTCATCGGCTTGAGCATTGGCACTTCGATCGTCCTTTCGAGCGCGTCGCAATAGCGGCAAACCGTGATGTCGGAAACGATTCGTCACCGACCGTCGTTGTAGTCGCCAATCATGATCTGAACCGCTTGCCGCTGGCGGCCCGTCCGCCGCCCGCGCTCATCTAGCTTTCTTCCAAAATCGTTCCTTTCGAGATTTCCCCCGGCCTTGAGCCAGGAGGAGCACCGTCGTTGTGCGCAACGAAAGTGGCTTCCAGCCGAGTGCGCTCAGAGGCAGGGGCCGTGCAGGCATTCGTCAGCGAGTGCCGATTTGAGAGAGGGTTTTCTCATGGCGATTTCACCTTCGCGTATATCGAGGGCGACGCGATGCTGCGTACGGATCTGTGCCGCGCTGGCACTAGCGCCTCTGATTGTATTGCTGACGGTCAGCGGCTCAGCCGCCGCTATGAAGCAACTCATGTCCGAGTCTGCGGCGGGAACGGTAAAGGACGCCTTGGGCCGGCCGGTGACGGATGCCGTGGTGATGTTGCGAGCGGCAGACGGTCGCACAGTCGCTCGGACCTCGAGTGGCAAGCAGGGACAATTCAAGTTGCCGGCAACTGGACCCGGGACTTACGACCTAGTCATTCAAAAATCCGGCTTCAAGGCTGCCAGAGCAGCGCTGGTCTTGCCCACCAGCGCCAAAACTCCCCTCGACCTCGTGCTGGAATCCGAACAGGCATTGACCCTGCCGGTCAGCGCGAGCCGCGTACACGCGCAAAATGGATTAACCGCAACGGGCGCCAGCAAATTCACCTTCACTGCCCACGACGTCACGAACCTTCCGCAAGGCGAGGCTACTCCGCTCAACCAGGTGCTGCTGCAGATGCCGGGGGTGGCACTCGACCAGAACCAGGAGATTCATATTCGCGGCGAGCATGCGGGCATCCAGTATCAGATGAACGGGATCCTGTTGCCGCTCGACATCAACAACGACCCGACCTTCACGCAGCTCCTCAATTCATATTTCGTCAAGAGCGTGAGTCTTATGGATGGCGTGCTGCCGGCCGAGTATGGTTATCGCACCTCAGGGATAATCGAAATCAGTACCAGGAACGGCTGCGATGATGCGCACAACGAGTTCACTACTTACGGCGGCCAACGGGATACCGCGCAGCCGAGTTTCGAGCTGGGCGGCTGTAATGGAAAGTTCAGTTACTATGTGACCGGGGGTTACCTGCATTCCAATCTGGGCCTCAGTTCTGCGACTCGAGGCCCGGATCCGATTCACGATAGCACCGACCAGGGGCAGGGATTTGCCTATCTCACCTACTCGATAAGTCCGACCACACAACTGAGTCTGATTACCGGAATGACCGTTGCCGACAATCAGTTCCCCAATGTGCCCGGCGAAACGCCAGAGTTCACGCTAAGCGGCGCCAATCCTGCTGACTTTCCATCTGCTGATATCAATTCGACCGTGGATCAACAGGACTACTATGGAGTTCTCGCTTTAAACGGCGCGCTCGGAACGAATGCCGACTACCAGGTCGCCTATACGATTCATTACAACCGGGAAAACTTTAATCCCGATCCGATAAGCGATCTCATTTACCAGGGTATAGCCCCGAAAGTATTCGACAGCGACTTTTCAAATGCGGGGCAAGGCAATCTTACTTATCGTTTGGGCAACGACCACACGTTGCGTGGGGGATTCTATTTTGGCGAGTACGGAGTCGAGGCGGACAATACTTCACAGGTCTTTCCCATTTCGAGCGGCAAGGCATTGGACGTCCCTATCGCTATAAGCGCCGATCTCAACAAGATTAACCTGGTCTATGGTGTATATGTTCAGGACACCTGGCAACTGAGTGAGAAGCTAAGTGTGAATTTTGGCTCACGATGGGATCGAGTGAGCGGCCTTGTCAACGACAGCCAGTTCAGTCCGACTATAAATTTTGTGTACAAGCCACGCCGCGACACTACGATCCATGCGGGGTTTGCGCGCAACTTCCAGGTTCCGAACTTCCAGGGCATTTCTCCCGGTATCACCGCCTTGAAGGACACCACCGGCGGTGTTGGTCCCGGCATACCATTAAGCACAAAACTCGATGCCGAAACGGACTACACATGGGACGTCGGCTACACGCATCAAGTCACCCCGCATCTGGTGCTGTCGCAGGATAGTTATTTCCGGATCGATCGCCACTACATCGACGAAGGCCAGTTTGGTTTCGTCCCCGTGGATGCGCCCTTCAACTACGTCAGGGGCTACGGCGCCGGACTCGAGAACTCACTCACCTACAATCTTCCCAATCTCGCTCTGCGACTGTCGCAATTTGTGGCCAGGGAAGAGGTCCGGGGTGTCGCCACCGGACAGTACAACTTTCCTCCGCTTGCTCAGCTTCAATATATCGATCAACATTACATCGTACTCGATCATACCCCGCTGGTGGGTGCTTCAGGCGGCGTCGCGTACAAATGGAAGACTTGGCAGTTTACGGTCGACGGGCTATTCAGCAGCGGCTTGCGGGGCGGATTCGCCAATAGGACCCAGCTTCCGAAAGTATGGCAGTTCAACCTTAGCGCCGCCAAAACTCTCGATATGCCGGTGCTCGGTCACATCGAGAACCGGATTATCCTGCTCAACGTTTTCGATCGCATTAATTTGATTCGTCCAGCGACCGGTATCGGAGTTTTTCAGTCCGCCTACGGACCCAGAGTCACGGTTTACGATGCGTTGACAATTCCACTGCCGCCGCTCTAAGAAGCTGCGCAACTCGCGCATCGTTTTGCTCAACATCTTCGATCGGACCAATCTGATCCGGCCCGCCAGCGGCATCGGTGTCTTTCAGGCCGCGTATGGTCCGCGAATAACAGTCTACGACGCCCTAACCATCCGCCTTACGAGCGCAGGCGGCTAGAGACAAATCTCCGCCAGCGCGCGGACCGCATTAATATCGCCGGTGCCAATCAGCATCGTCTTGACCGGCGACGCCTTCCAGACCTCGAGCCGGTCCGCGATTCGCTCGCGATTGCCGACCAGCGCGACCTCATCGACCAGCTTGTCCGGCACCATCGCCATCGCCTCGGCCTTCTTGCCGGCCAGGTACAGGTCCTGGATTTTCACCGCGGCATCTTCGTAGCCGAGCCGCTTGGCGTAGTCGTTGTAGAAATTTTTCGCGCGCGCGCCCATGCCGCCGATGTACAGCGCCAGCATTCCCTTCACCGGCATCCGGCATCTCTCGAGGTCCGAGCCCATGATGCAGGTGACGAACGGCGCGACATCGAAATTGTCGAGGCTCTTGCGTCCGCCGCTTTTCGCAAAGCCTTGCTTGAGCGGCGCGCCGTAGATGTCCCATCGCTCCGGATTCATCCAGACCGGAATCACACCGTCGGCAATTTCCGCCGCAAGCGCGATTCCCTTGGGGCTGATCGACGCGGTGTAGATCGGCATGTCCTTGCGCCCGTGCAGGATGCTCTTGAGCGGCTTGCCGAGTCCCGACGCGCCCGGACCGGTGTACGGGATGTCAAACTCCTTGCCGTGATGCTCGACGGGTACTTCGCGCGCGAGAATTTTGCGCACGATCTCGATGTACTCGCGCGTGCGCTGCAACGGTTTGCCGTACGACACGCCGTGCCAGCCCTCGACGACCTGCGGACCCGACGGCCCGATGCCGAGGATGAAGCGGCCACCCGACAGCGCATCGAGCGTCATCGCGGTCATGGCGGTTGCGGCGGGAGTTCGCGCCGGCATCTGCATGATCCCGGTGCCGAGCCGGATTTTTTTGGTCAGCGCGCCGATCCAGGCCAGTGGCGTAACCGCGTCGGAGCCGTAAGCCTCGGCGGTCCACACGGAGTCGAAACCGACGCGTTCCGCTTCGAGGATGGTGTCCATCGGCAAGCCCATCTGCGCGCCCGAATACCCGGAAATTAGTCCCAATCGCATCGAAGTTCCTCCCGTCGCGGAAATCCCGCGTCACGCATCGAAGTTGCGAAAACAAGGAACGAAACACAAAACCGAAAAAGACCAAACATCAAAACACTGAAAAGAAAAAAGAAGCCCCACGGCGCACCGCGGGGCTTCGATTCAAATCTTGCGGGCTGACGGTCCCTAAGCAGACGCCCCTGCGGTATCGGCGCTGGCGGGGAGCGGCTCGACGCTCACTTGCCGCTTCTCACCCTTCGGCTCGTACTTAACCACACCGTCGATGAGCGCGTAAATCGTATAGTCGCGGCCCAGACCGACGTTGCGGCCCGGATGCACGCGAGTGCCGAGCTGGCGGATGATGATATTCCCGGCCTTGACGGTCTGGCCCGCGTAAATCTTGATACCACGGCGCTGGCCCGGACTGTCGCGGCCGTTGCGCGTCGAACCCTGGCCTTTTTTGTGCGCCACGCAGTGTCTCCCTAAAAACTTATTGAGCGGCCTTCCGAGCCGCGGTTCAATTAAAATTCACGCCAGCGTTCATGCGCCGGCGGAAATTTCCTCGATCTTGAGAACGGTCAGTTCCTGGCGATGGCCCCGTTTGCGGCGGTAATTCTTGCGGCGCTTTTTCTTGAACACGATCACTTTCGTGCCGCGCGGCTGCTGGACGATCTTTGCCGTCACCGAAGCGCCCGCGACGACCGGGGTGCCGACCTTGGGCGCTTCGCCGCCGACCGCCAGCACCTGGTCAAGTGATATAGCCGCACCAACTTCGCCGACGAGCCGCTCGACCGTTATCTGGTCGCCGACGCCGACGCGGTACTGTTTTCCGCCTGTCTTTACTATTGCAAACATCGATGTGCCGAACGAGAACAATTATCGGACGCAGCCGGGCGTGTCAACGCATCGGGCGATGCGCGAGGTGGCTGCGCGTCGATTAGTCGATGCCCAGTCGCTCGCGGCCTTCGGGAGAAATCATCTGCGGAGTCCACGGCGGATCCCACACCAGATCGACGTCCGCCTCCGACACGCCCGGGATGCTCATGATCTTGTAGCGCGCGTCGGTCGCGATCGAGGCGCCCATGCCGCATCCCTGCGCCGTCAGCGTCATCTTGACTTCGACTTTCTTGGCGCCGTCGCCGGCGTCCTTCACTTCCATTCCATAGACGAGGCCGAGGTCAACGATGTTGACGGGGATTTCGGGGTCGAAGCAGGTCTTGAGCTGCTCCCAGACCATCGCTTCGAGATCGCCGCCGCCCGACGCCGACACCGCGCCCGCATCTTCGGGCTTTTTGCCGAGCGCATCGGCGTCCTTGCCTGCGACGCGGAACAGGCCGCCGTGCGCGGGAATCTGCAGGGTGAAGGTTCCGCCGAGCGATTGCGTGATAAAGGCTTCGAGCCCCTTTTCCAGCTTCGTTTTGTCTCCGGCCGGGATCCGGACGCCTTCGCATTCGCGGGTCAATTCAACGCGTTCCATCGGCAAATACCTTCCTTGTCAGACTGGCTATTGTAACGCGACGGCCCGGTGCGGGCCATAGGCAGGGCGCGAGACTTCGCCAATTAGTGGTTCCTGGTGGGAGTGTTCACATAGCTTGGCGTTGCCGTCGTGGCGTGCCCCTGATAAAGCGAAGCAAGGACGAAGGGGCAGGCAGGTGGAGGAAGCGGGAATCCCGGGCGCGAATCAGCGTCATTTCGGCATCTCGGCCAGGCAGAAGCTCTATCAGTTTCTGTGCTCGCGGCCAGCAGGCGCCGACGCTGGCGAGCTGGTCGGGCTGCTGCTGAGCGGAGTCGGCTCGGACCCTGAACTCGGCGCGCGAATTGTCCGTCAGCTACTCGACGGCGATCCGAATTTCATCTTCGACCCTGACACGGCGCTGTGGCGGCTTGCGCAGAGCGATCGCATCCGCGTCGGGCTCGATCAGGCCGAGTTCACGGTGGTCGATCTGGAAACTACGGGCGGACGCGCCGGCCCGGGCACGATCATCGAGATCGGCGCGTACCGGATGGTCGGGCGGCGGCTCGCCGAATCTTTTTCGACGCTGGTCCGACCGCAGGGCGGCATCGTTCCGCGCTTTATCACGGGGCTAACGTCGATTACGACGGAGATGGTTCGCGAGGCGCCGCCTATCGAGGATGTGCTGCCCGCGTTTCGCGAGTTCATGGGGGAGCGGGTGATGGTCGCGCACAACGCGGCCTTCGACTTCGGATTTCTCGACTTCGAATACCGCCGCATCTTTGGAATTGGGCTGGGCAACCCGGTGCTGTGCACGCTCAGGATGTCGCGCCGGTTCATGCCGTCGCTCAAGCGCCGCCGGCTCGATCTGCTCGCGGGACATTTCGGGCTTTCGCTCGAAGGACGGCATCGCGGACTTGGCGACGCGCGGATGGCCGCGGAGCTGCTCTCGATTTTTCTCGAGATGGCGGAGCGGATGGGTATCACGCGGCTGGATCGCCTGCTCGACGACCATCGTCGCGGACTTGCGGGCAGGAGAATCGAACGTCACGTGCGGCCGGAGGAGATCGCGGCGCTGCCGCATGCGCCCGGCGTTTACATGATGCGCAATGAGCGCGGCGATTTGCTGTACGTCGGCAAGGCGCGGCGGCTCCGGGAGCGGGTGAGCTCATACTTCACGGCGTCGGTGAAGGCAAAGACGGCGGAGCTGATCTCGCACGTTTACAAAATCGAGACGCGGCCGGCGCGCTCGCCGCTCGAGGCGGCGCTCGACGAAGCGCGGCTCATCCGCGAGCTGAAACCACCGTACAACCGGATGCTGAAATCGGCGGCGCCCGCGTATTTCATCAAGCTCGACATGATGGACGAGTTTCCGCGCGTGACGATTTCGACAAAGATGAGTGCGCGGCGCGGTGTGATGCATCTGGGGCCGTTCATCGGCCGCCGCGGCATCGAGCATTCAGTTCGCGCGCTGGCGAGAATCCTCGGCCTTCGCACCTGCGGCGGGAAGCTTGAGCCGAGCGAGGACTTTTCGCCGTGCATCTATGGCCAGATGGGCCATTGCACCGCGCCGTGCAACCTGAGTATCGACGGAGAAAGGTACGCGGAGCGGGTTCGGCGCGCGGTTGGTTTTCTGCGCGGGAGGATCGGCCCGCTGCTGGGTGAATTGGCCCGGGCGCGCGATCAGGCCGCGGCCGCGATGCGCTTTGAGGAGGCGGCGCGCTTTCGCCACCATCTCGAGGCGCTGACCACGCTGGCGCATCGCGCGACCCGCCTCAGCCGGGTGGTGACGGAAAACAATCTCGTGATCGTGACAGGCGAGGCGGCCGATCGCGCAGCGCACGTCGTGCTGTCGGGACGGCTTGCGATGACGCGGCATCTGGACACGGCAGACGCCGCGGGCGAGGTGGCGGCGTTCGTCGCGGGCAATTACGAGCGATACAAGTTGAAATACGTCGAGCGCGGAGAGTTGGAGAAGATGACGATCGTCGCACGATGGCTCCGGGAGCGCGCGCCCGACGAGGGTCGTCTCATCTATCTGGCCGGTCCGCAGCTGGATTCCGTCGCGCTGGCGAGCTGATCACTTTTTTCAGGACAAAATGCGGCAACGATGCCTGGCAGACCTTGCTGAAAGAGCTTGTGCGATCATAAAATCAGAAAATCATGAAATCAGAGATCTCGGCCACCGACGCGGCTCGACGCTTTTCAGAGGTTTTGAATCGCGTGCGATATCGCAACGAGACTTTCGTCGTGAAACGAGGGGGCGAACCGGTCTGTGAGATCGTCCCCGTGCGCAACGCTACCTTCACCGGCCGTGAACTCGTGGAATTGCTCCGCTCGCTGCCGCATCCCGACAAGGAATATCTGGACGCGATCGAACAGCATGTTCGAAAACAGCCGAGAGCCGAGAAGTCGAAGTGGCCGCGCTGATCGATTCCAGCATCTTCATCGCCGGCGAGCGCGGCCGGATCGATCTGGCGGACCTTCTGGCATCGCTCGGCGGCGAACCTCTCGCGCTGTCCGCGGTGACCGCGTCGGAACTGCTATACGGCTTGCCTCGCGCTCGAACGACCGCGCAACGAAATCGACGCAATGCTTACGTCGAGGCGATATTCGCGCAAATGACGGTGATAGCGTTCGATCTCACCGTCGCCCGAGTCCACTCAGCGGTTTCGGCTGAACTAGACCGTACCGGCCGCCAGGTCGGCGCGCACGATCTGATGATCGCCGCGACTGCGATGGCCCACGATTACCGCGTTGCGACGCGGGACCTCAGGAGCTTTCCGAAAATTCCGGGCCTCGAGACTCTAAGGATCTAGCGTTCGGGCCAATCACCCTTTCAGATTTGCGGCGAACAGCTTGAGCGTGCGCTTCCACGCGTCCTTGGCTTCGGCGGGGCGATGGACATCGGCGCGAGTGTCGTTGAAAAACCCATGCGAGCATCCCGCGTAAACCTTCACCTCGCCCGGCTTGTCGAACTTCTTCAGCGCCGCCGCCAGCCGATCGACGTCGCCGCGCTGGATCCATCCGTCGTTCTCGCCGTATGCGTAGAAAATCGGGCAGCCGAGATGCTTGAGTTTTTCGTCCGGCGGGATTTCGCCATAAAACGGCGCCGCGGCCGCGATTTCCCGGCTCTCGCATGGCAACAGCAGGGCGTAGCTGCCGCCCATGCAAAATCCCGTGATGCCGATGCGGGTTGAATGGGTCTGTTTCTGTGCGCGCAGCCAATCCACCGTGGTCTGAAGATCCGCGATGCCGTCTTCCTTCTTCAGTCCGCCCATCAGTTGCGCGGCTCGATTGGGCTCGGTGGCGACCTGGTGGCCCTGTCGCGAGTACAAGTCCGGCGCGATCGCGAAATAACCCTCGCGCGCCAGCCGCCGGGTGACGTCGCGGATATGGTCGTTCAGCCCCCACCATTCCTGGACTACGATCGCCGCCGGCGATGACTCGACTCCCGCCGGCTCGGCGACATACGCCTTGAGCGCGCACGCATGGCCTGCATATGTCACTTCACGCGTGACGATATCTTTGCTCGCCATTGTCGCTCACCTCGAAGATATAAAATGTCACCCGCGCTGCGCGGCATCTACTGTGCGGCCGCCACCGGTATGAAGCCAAGCGTGCCATTCCTGAGTTTGATCTGAAGGTAGTTGCCCGTGATTCCCGTGACGTGGACGTACTTCTTGCGGCGCACGTGGCCGATGGTGGAACTGGTCTCGTCGGGATTTTGATATACCGGCGAAGTTTTCGTCAACAGGAAAAGCTTGTTGAGCGGCTTGATCTTCGGCGCGCCGCCCGACGCTGTCGTCGCCATGGCGCCGGCGGACGTCGCACCGGCAGCCGGCGTCGCAGCGGGCGCAGGCATCAGCCTGGCGTCGAGTGCTCGCACCTCGTCGAACTCCGCGTTGGCTTCGGTCGTGCGAGCCGGCTCCGTCGCCAGCAGATTCGCCAGTGCCAGGTGGGCCTTTGCGTCTTTAGGGCTGAGCCCGATTGCGGTGCGGATTTGATCTTCCGTCTCGGCGGTCTTGCCTTCCTTTCTGAGCACCTCACCCAAATCTAGATGGTAGTTGGCGCGGTCCGGCTCGAGTGCTACCGCGGCGCGGTACTGATTTTCGGCCAGTCCGCGCTGGTTCTGATCGCTATAGAGGTTGCCGAGCGCGGCATGGGTCGCCGCGTTTTTAGGATCGATCTCGAGGACCTTCATGAATTCAACTTGCGCGTGTCTCGGCTTGTGCTCGAATATGTAGAGATTTCCCAGCGCGATATGGGTGCGCGGATCGTTCGGCTCGAGCTTCGCCGCCTCCTGGTAAGCCTTTTCCGCGTCGGCGAGCTTCGTCGTCTGCATGTCGGTGTCGCCATCGGCAAGAAAATCCTCGGCGGTCTTGTGATGGCATCCCGCCCCTATCAGGATCATCGCGCCGGTCACGATCATCGCCCCGGTCCGGGCCAGTAGGCTTCGCGTCCTGTTCATCGCTGAGGTTCCTCCAAGAGACCAGCGCGCCTTCCGATTGGGCAATGATCGGGCCAGCGACGGGAAAATCTACGCATCATGTTGAAGCGAGCACGGAAACAGTGTCAAGCATTCCAGCGCCCGTCGCAGTTCCCGTTGGATGCGCGCGTTTGTTAGGTTATAAAGATACCCCGTGCGCTTTATCCTGATCGCAGCCAAGCAACTCGAATTCGCCAAGACCCGGCTCGCGCCGGTGCTGCCACCCGGCGAGCGCCGTGCGCTGGCCGAAGCGATGTTTCGCGACGTGCTGGCGGCCTCGCTTGGCGCAGCCGCCGCCGACCACGTCGCCGTGGTGACATCGGACGCGGGCCTGCTCGCGCTGGCGCGCTCGGCCGGTGCACTCACCATCGACGAGGAATTTCCGCGCGGCCTCAACGCCGCCGTCGGACTTGCCACCTCCGCGCTGATTGCGGATGGTGCGCGAACCGTTTGCACGGTGCTGTCCGACATCCCATTGATCGCAGCCGAAGATATAGACGCGGTGTTTGCCGCGATGCCCGCCGGACGGGGCGTGGTGCTGGTTCCCTCGCGGGATTTCTCGGGCACCAACATCATTTGCCGCTCACCCGCCGCCGCCGTGGCGACTCGATTCGGTCGAATGAGCCTGGTGCGGCATCTGGACGATTGCCGCAGCTCCGACGTTCCGGCTAGAGTGCTGCGACTTGCGCGGCCCGCGCTGGACCTCGACGTGATCGCGGACCTCGCCGAGTTCGAGCGCGCCGGGTCCTCCACGCATACTCAAAACCAGTTGGCCCGGCTCGGGATTGCTCATCACTAAAAATTGCAAAACGGACTGATATCGATCGTGGAAATGGCTGAGCGGCTGGGCGCGCTGGTGATCGACAGTGTTGTCCAGCTCGGCGCGTTCGTGCTTTTTTTGGTGAGCGCCGCGTTTTACGTTTTTTTTCCGCCGTTTAAGCCGCGGCTATGGATTCGGCAGATACGAATCATCGGCGCCGACTCGCTGTTTCTCATCATCTTAATCGGCGGCTTCACCGGGATGGTGCTGGGTCTGCAGGGCTACAACACGCTGCGCCGCTTTGGCTCCGACGGCGCATTGGGCACGGTCGTCGCCCTGGTTCTGGTGCGCGAGCTTGGACCCGTTCTGGCCGCCCTGATGATCGCGGCGCGCGCGGGCTCCGCGATGGCGGCGGAGCTCGGCGCGATGCAATCCACCGAACAGATCGACGCGCTCACCGTGATGGCGATCAACCCGGTCCAGTACCTGGTCTCGCCGCGCGTGCTCGCGGGCGTGATCAGTTTCCCCTTGCTGATCTCGGTCTTCGACGTGGTGGGAATCTTCGGCGGCTACATGATCGGCGTCGGCCTGATGGGCGCGCCGTCGGCTGCATACTTCAACGGTATCGCCGACAACATGGAATGGCACGACGTCATGACCGGCATCTACAAGGCCCTGGTCTTCGGCGTGGTCGTAACGTGGGTCTGTTGCTACAAGGGATATCGCGCCGAACGGATGGCGACCGGGGTCAGCCGCGCCACCACCGAAGCCGTGGTGCTGTCCAGCGCCCTGATTCTTGCGTTTGACTATTTTCTTACGTCTATACTTTTGTGATAACGCCGTAGCGATCGACGATCCATGAGCCAAACTGAAATCAACCATAACGGTGGCGATGCGAAGAACATTCGCAACGCGGCGAGCGCCGGTAATGCAATCGAAGTGCGCGATCTTCGCAAACGCTTCGGCCGCCAGCAGGTCCTCGACGGCGTTACGCTCGATTTTCCCGCCGGCCAGATCACGACGATCGTCGGTCCCAGCGGATCCGGCAAGACCGTTCTGCTCAAGCATCTCAATCTGCTGATGCGGCCCGACTCGGGCACGATCGTGATCGACAACGTCGAAGTGACAAAGCTCGGCGCGACCGGCCTGGACGCGGTGCGCGAAAAATTCGGGGTGCTCTTTCAGGCCGGCGCATTGTTCGACTCGATGTCGATATTTGACAACGTCGCGTTCCCGCTGGTCGAGAAAACCAGGCTCACTCGCGCGGAGATCGCCGAGCGCGTGCATGAAACGCTCAAAGCGGTTGGGCTGGAAGGGATGGGAGCCAAGTTTCCCTCCGAGATGAGCGGCGGGATGCAGAAGCGCGCCGCGCTCGCGCGCGCACTGGTGCGGCGCCCGAAAATCCTCATGCTCGACGAGCCAACTACCGGCCTCGATCCGTCGCGGACCGGCGCGATTCACGAACTTATCCGACGCACGCAGGAGAATTTTAAGCTGACCGCCGTGATGGTCAGTCATGACGTGCCGGCAGTCTTCCAGGTTTCCGACCGCGTCGCATTCCTCCATAATGGCCGCACTCATCTCAACGGCACGGTGGCCCAGGTGATGGCGGCCGACGACGAGGTTTTCAAGCGGTTTCTGGCGGGCAAAGCATCCGGCGAGGAGAATGAAACAGCCCTTGCGGGCTGAAGCAAAGACCTATGTACGCAACTCGAACCACGCAGCTTATCGTCGGCATTTTCGCGATTCTCGGTATCATCGCGCTGGCGATTCTGTCGCTGTCGCTGGGTAAACTTACCCTGCTGCCCAGACCGGGATACACGCTCTACGCAAGTTTCGATAATATCTCGGGATTAAAGACCGGAGATCAGGTTCAACTGGCGGGTGTGCAAGTCGGTAAAGTTGTGGAGATCGGGCTCAAGGACGTGCGTGCTCGAGTTGCGATGCGAGTGGACGAGGGCGTGCCGATCGACGCGGACGCGATCGCGGCGATCAAGACCAGCGGAATAATCGGCGACAAGTATGTGTCTATCGCGCTCGGCCCTAGCGATCGTATCCTCAGGGATGGTGACACGATTCGGCAAACCGAGTCGGCATTTGTGCTCGAGGACGCAATCGGCCAGATCATCAACAGTTCCGGCAGCAGCGGTGAATCGAAGGATTCAAAATCCTCAAACTCAGACAAGCACCAGAAGCCTGGAAAATCGGAGAAATGACCGAGTGAAATATATGATGACGCCAACTTCCATCCAGCGAATCCTGCCGCGGCGCGCGATCGCGATCCTCACGTTGACGGCCGCGCTCGTCGTCAGCCTTGCACCGTCGCGCCTTTTGGCGCCCGCCTGGGCCGACGATCCGATGTCCGTGGTGCGGACCACCGTCAACCAGGCGCTGGGCGTGCTCCGCGACAATCAAACTCCGCTGGCCCAGCGCCAGGACAAGCTTCGCCAAATCGTGTCCGCAACCTTCGATTTCACCGCGATGGCGAAGTCGGCGCTCGGCTACCATTGGAAGCAGATCACCCCGGGTCAGCAGCAGGAGTTCACAAGCGCGTTCGTCGCTTTCATCGAGGATTCTTACCTGAGCAAGGTTAACGACTACCGCGGTCAGCAAGTCGCCTTCCTCAGGATGACGAGCGACGGGCCCCAGTATGCACAGGTCAACACCGATATCGTGCAGGGGGATAAGGAGCCGATCCATTTGAACTACAGCCTCGTGCAGGAGGACGCTACCTGGAAGATCTACGATGTGACCGTGGACGCGATCAGTATCATCGCGAATTACCGCAACCAGTTTAATCGCGTGATGAACAATCAGGGCTACGCCACCCTGATTAGCGACTTAAAGAATAAACAGGCCGCCCTTGCGGCAAGTCTCGCGAACCACTAGCAAGTATGGATTCCTTGAGTCTGGAAAGGTACCCTCTTAAGTAAGATCTTAGGGCGACACCGCCATGGAGAGGCAAATGACATCTGGTCCGAAACAAATCGAAAGGACAGGCATGCGCTGGATGATGCTCGCATCGTCCCTGCTTGCGGTCGTTTCGTTAGCGACCCCGGCCCTGAGCCAGGGCGCCGCTCCGATGTCGCAGAATACCGCCGCCCAATCGGCCGCCAATCCGTCGACTCAGCCACCGGGCGAGAACAATCAGGGCGGCTATGCCGATCCGATAGCGGGATTCAATGAGCCGATGTTCACCTTCAACCTCAAGCTCGACGATTGGGTGCTGCGCCCTGTAGCCAGCGGATACGCCACCATCGCGCCGCAGCCCGTGCGTGAGAGCGTGGGCAGATTCTTTGACAACACCCGGGTCATCCCGCGTTTCGCCAACAACCTGTTTCAGCTCAAGCTGGCCGAGGCCGGCGGCGAAGTCGCCCGCTTTGGAATCAACACGACGATCGGATTGGCCGGATTCTTCGATCCCGCCGACCTTTGGTTTGGGCTCAAGAAGCATCGCAACGATTTCGGTCTCACCATTCGCTACTACAACATCCCGACCGGTCCGTACCTGATGCTGCCGTTTTTTGGACCTTCGACAATTGGCGACACGGTCGGCTTGGTCGCCGACGGTGCGATGAATCCGATCAGCTACTTCGTTCCGTTGTGGGTGGCGTTCACGGTGGCCGGCGGGCAGGGCGCGGCTGAAGCGGTGAACTATCGCTCGCTGCATCTGAACCAGTTCGAGGAAGCCGATCGCTATGCGATCGATCTCTACGGCGCCGTTCAGGACGCGTACCTGCAGACGCGCGTGCACGACGTCAAGAAGCTCCACGAGGAACGGTGGTAAGCTGCTCCGGATTCGTTATTAAATCAAAGGTAATTTGACGATTGGCGGGCCGCGGGACTGATGTTCCGCGGCCCGCTGCTCTTTTTAAGTCCGCGCGCCAGGCTTCTTTAGTTCACGTGTTCCCACGCGTGGTACGAGCTGCGCACCAACGGCCCTGACTCGACGTGATGGAACCCCATCGCGAGCGCGGCCGTCTTCAACTCCGCGAACTCCGCCGGCGCCACGTACCTGGCCACGGGAATGTGCTCCGCCGAAGGCCGCAGATACTGCCCGAGCGTCAGGATGTCGCATCCGACGCTGCGCAAATCGCGGATCACATCGAGCAGCTCGCCGTTGGTCTCGCCAAGCCCGAGCATCACGCCCGCCTTGGTGAACATCGGCTTGCCGAGCCGGCGCGCGGAGTCTTTGGCACGGCGGATGACGTCAAGCGATCGATCGTAATTTCCGCCCGGCCGCACCGTGCGATAAAGACTCGGCGCCGTCTCGATATTGTGGTTGTAGATATCGATTGGCGAGCGCACCACCGTCTCAACGCTGGCGAACGATCCCCGGAAGTCCGGCACCAGCACTTCGACGCGCGCCGGCGTAGGCGTCGATTTGATTGCATGCGCCGTGGCCGCGAAATGCGCCGCGCCGCCGTCGGGCAGATCGTCCCGATCGACCGAGGTGACGACGACATGCTGCAGTCCAAGGCGCGCCACCGCCTCCGCGACTCGCCGCGGCTCATCGGAATCCAGCGGACGAACTTTGCCGTGCGCGACTGCGCAGTACGGACAATTGCGCGTGCACACGTCGCCCATCAGGATGAAGGTGGCCGTGCGATGCGAAAAGCATTCGCCGATGTTCGGGCAGCACGCCTCCTGGCAGACGGAATGCAGCTTGAGCCCGGCGAGGATCGCCTTGGTGCGAAAGTACTCGGGCGACACTGGTGCGCGAACTTTAATCCAGTCGGGATGCCTTCGTTCAACCATCGCCAACCATCAGTTGAGGCGCCGGCGCTATCTGCGATGCGCTGGCGAGAACTATTTCATCGTAGTGGAACACACGGCCGAAACTCTCGCGCATCACCTCGGCGAACTCGCGGACCGACACCGCCCGATCCGTCAGCTCGCAGATTGAAGTCATGCGGCATCCCTCGATACCGCACGGCACGATCGAATCGAAGAAGCTGAGGTCGGTGGATACGTTCAGTGCAAAGCCGTGCCAGGTGGTCCAGCGCCGGATGCCGACGCCGATCGACGCGATCTTGCGCGACCCAACCCAGACGCCGGTCATCGCGTCGCGGCGGGCGGCGTCGATGCCGAATTTCGCGAGCGCGTCGATCATCGCCGCCTCGAGGCCTCGAAGATACTTCGTAACATCGCGGGCGCGCCCCTCGAGTTTGAGAATCGGATAACCGATCAGTTGTCCGGGGCCGTGATAGGTCACCTGCCCGCCGCGTGAGACCCGCCGAATCGGCACGCTCGCCGGATTGCTGACGATAAAGCGCTCGTCCGCGCCGCGGCCCAGCGTGAAAACATGCGGATGCTCCATCATCAGGAGCGTATCGCCGATTGTGCCGTCGAGCCGCGCCGCGAGCATCGCGGTTTGGATCGCAAGCGCGGCGTCGTAATCGACCACGCCCAAATCGGCGACGGTGAGTGCCCCGCGCGCGTCCATCGTCAGAAGTCTATCGCTTCGCCGTCGGCGGCCAAAGCCGCTTGCATGATTGCTTCGGACATCGTGGGATGCGGATGCGCGGTCTTGCCGATTTCGGCGGTGGTGGTCTCGAGCGTTTTGCCGAGCACGACTTCGGAAATGATGTCGGTGGCGGCGTGTCCGATTATCTGGCATCCGATCACTTCGCCGTACTGTTTGGTCGCGACGATTTTCACGAAGCCCACGGTCTCGCCGATCGCAACCGCCTTGCCGATCGCGCGAAACGGAAACTTGCCGACCTTCACTTCGATGCCGCGCGCTTTTGCGTCGGCTTCGCTGAGTCCCACGGTCGCGACTTCGGGCTCGCAGTAGATGCATCCGGGGATCGCGAGCAGGTCGAAACCGGGTTCGCGCACGCCCGCCATGATTTCAACCGCGGCGATACCTTCGGCGCTGGCCTTGTGCGCGAGCAGCGGCGGGCGGACGACGTCGCCGATCGAATAGATGCTCGCAACGGTGGTCTGGAACGAGTCGTTTATCTTGATGAAGCCGCCGCGTTCGAGCTCGACGCCAATTTTTTCGAGTCCGATGTTCTGGCTGAGCGGGGTGCGGCCGACTGCCACCAGCACGACCTCGGCGTCGATGGATTTTTCGGCGCCATTGGCCGTTACCGCGACCGACCACAGGCCGCCCTTGCGCACCATCGACTTGTAGCCATGCCCGAGCATCACGGTGACCCCGCGCTTGACGAACGCGCGGCGCAGCTCCTCGGCGACTTCCGCGTCGAAGCCGGGGAGCATCTGCTTTTCGATCTCGACGATCGTCACCTTGGCGCCGAACGCGCTGTAGAAATAGCCGAACTCGAGTCCGATTGCGCCGGCGCCTATCACGACGACGCTCGCAGGCATCGTGTCGAGCACCAGCGCCTCCTTGCTGGTAATCACGCCGTCGCCGACTTTCATTCCCGGGAACAGCCGTTCGCCCGAGCCTGTCGCGATTAGAATGCGCTCGGCCTCGAGCGCGGCGGCTTGCGGCGCGGACTTGCCTTCGACCGGGGCGAGCGAAACGGTGTGCGGGCCGGTGATGACCGCGTCGGCCTCGAAGTAATCGATTTTGTTTTTCTTGAGAAGGTAGAGCACGCCTTTGGAGAGCTTTTCGGCGGCGGCACGCGAGCGCGCGATCACTTTGGTGAAGTCGAAACGAACCTCGCCGACTTCGATGCCGTGTTCCTTGGACGCGCCGCGAATCGTGTCCATCACAGCGGCGGAGTTGAGCAGCGCCTTGGACGGGATACATCCCCAGTTGAGGCATACGCCGCCGGGGCGGTCGCGCTCGATAACTGCGACGCGCATTTTGAGCTGGCTGGCGCGAATCGCAGCGACGTATCCGCCGGGTCCGGAGCCGATTACGACAAGGTCATAGCGGGAATTTGCCAAGGTGAAGTCCTTCCGAGGTTTTTACATATTATTGTCCGAATCAGAGCATCGAGTAAGCGGTTGCGATGGCTGGCGTGGACCCTCTCCCGCCAGGCTCACCTAAATCGTGATTCGGGCAAGAATGAAAATTGTGTTTGACAATTCTGCGTCAGGGGATACGCGGAGGTTGCGAAGCATCCTTTGAAATTCTGAGCCGGGGAGGCTGCTTATGCCAGGCAGCACCGCATGAACCCTGCCGCCCGCCATGGTTCCCGCCATCGCGTCGAAAATTCCCGGTTCGATCCCCGGCGCTTCAGCGATGATTAAACCGAGATTTGCTCTATACAGCCTTGATCGGCAGGGTCAAAAAGGGAAATTGCGGCTAATCTCCCTCGAACGCCCGACCTTTAACGAAGATTGCCGACTGGTCGCCAAAGTAAACTAGCTTCTCCTCCTGCCAGAAGCGAAACTCGTAGCGCAGCACAACCCGCTTCGGCCCTTCGCGGGCCTTTGTCTCTTTGGAATGGAGCCGGAGCGGCGGTCCAATGGTTATCAGACTTCGGAAATCAGCACGATGGATGCGGTTGCCGAACCCGACCCATCCCTCCTCCCAACGACAGCTGTGCAGGAAGTAGGCGTGAAGGCAGCCGAGGTTGCCGGTCAGCAGTACAAGGTCGGGCCCCGATACGTGCCGAGGATGGATGCCTGGATCGCCCACTTGATACCGCGCGACTGGCAGCGAGCGCGTCGTGTCCATACGCGCTTCGATCTCTCGCTGCGCGAGGTCGATACACAGCACCTCGTCGACCAGGAATGCCTCGCTCGAATATGGAAACGTCGAGACGAAGTGCTCGAGCTCAAGCTTCGAAGGTACGCTCATGGCAGCAGATCATTCCAAGCGTGATGAGAAATGAATGGTCTGCGCGAAGCCCCCGGTTTTCCCGATGATGCGCCCGGCGGGATTCTCTCTCGCCGCCGGGCGCGGTCGAGCTACCATCCGAAGGAAATCGAACCGGTGTATTGGCTGTAGCCTTGGCCGTTTCCGTATTGGTTGAAGCGCCACTCCCCTCCAACGAATGACTTGTCGAGCAGCCCCTGAATCGGCGCGACCTTGAGCGCGGACAAAGCCAGTTCGAAGCCCAATCCCCACACGCCACCGCCCTGAGCGTCGGCCGTGTAATGGCGATAGCCCGCTCCCGGGTTGTCCTTCACCACAATCGGCGTGCTCATCAGATTGATGTACATCGCCGGGCCGGCGAGCGCGTATGGCTTGAACGCGGCCAACGACTCCATTCCCCAAAGCGCGGGGTCCAGATGGTATTGCACGGTCGGTTGCAGCGAGAGCGTATAGACCCAAGTGCTAAACGGGGGGCCCACGAGCTGGCTGGCGAGATTTGCAGTCGTGTTTTTCTGGTTACCCTGTGTCCATCCCACCAGCATCTCGCCCGACAGGAATCCGCCGGGGATACCGTCCTCATGCGTCAGCAAGCGATGGTTGAGGAACGCAGCGTAGTAGAAGCCTCCCGGCATTCCATACGGCGATTCGGACCATCCCGTGCGGAAGCCGACCTCGAGCGGCACCGAGCGCTGCTTCTTCGCAACATCACTCAGCTCTTGCTGCATCTGTGGCATTTGCTGCTGAAGAGTTGCGACGGGTTGTGCCGTCGCTTGCATCTGATGCATCAATGTGTCGATTTCTTGCTTCTGGGTATTTAATTGTTCCTGGATTGCGCGATTCTGGCCTTCCAGCATTCGATTCTGTTCTTGGAGTTGGTTGATTTTCAGCTGTAATTCCTGCTGCGACGCTCGCACGGCTTTCGCCCTGCCCGGAGGATCGCCGTCGGCCGCTATAGTTGGTCGCGCGGCGGCCAACGAGATCGCAAGTCCGATGGCCAATACTGTCAGTTTGGTAGCTCTGCGCATTTTTTCCTCCTTCTTCCAGCCCAGTTTTACCCGAAGCGGGCACACCACGTGTGGCAGCTCAAACCCATTCACGCTTGCAGTCCATTTCTGCGCGAAGTGGACGCATCATGCGTGCCAGTTCAAGCCAGATTCATAAGAAGTTCACAAGAACTTCAAGCAGCGCAGAATTCCTGCAAAAAGCCTCTTCGATTGGAACGAGTTTCGCCGCCGATTCGCTGGCGCACTTCGATACATTCCGCAATTTTGGCGATGCCGATGGAGACAGCCGATTAACGCAATGGCCGACCCAATCGGATCATACACTTGTGGGATTTTTTAAAAAAAGTTCCACGATTACTCGCAGTTGAGAGCAGGGACAGACAAAGACGAGCAGGCGCAGGCGGACGCGTGATGCGGCCTCGGGCTGGCACATTCTATGCCTTCCAGAGAACGGGAATCCTTTTACTGGCCGGTCGAGCTTGGCTCGCCGTCGATTTGCCGGACATCGCGGACTCACCGGCCTTTGCCTTCGCCGGAGGACGCTTTATGGCCCGAGAACAGAGTTGGCTGCTCGACGAGCTCAAGAGGCGTGGAATCTCACGCCGCGAATTTCTCGGTTTTTGCGCCAAGATGGCCGCGATACTCGCGCTGCCCAGTTCGGCGGCCGGTGCGATCGCAAAGGCGGTTGCGACCGGTGACAAGCCGATACTGGTTTGGCTCGAGTTTCAGGATTGCTGCGGCAACACCGAGTCCTTCCTGCGTGCAACCCGTCCTACCGTCGCCGAAATAATTCTCGATACATTCTCGGTTAACTACCACGAGACCCTGATGGCGGCCGCGGGCCATCAGGCCGAGGCAGCGCTCAACCAGACCGTCGCGGGACATCCGGGCCAATACATCGCTGTGATCGAAGGATCGATTCCGACCGGAAAGAACGGCGCGTACTGCACAATCGGCGGAAAGTCGGCGCTCCAGATCGCGCGCGAGGTCTGCGGCGCGGCGGCCGCGACGGTCGCGGTCGGCACCTGCGCGGCGTTCGGTGGAATTCCCGCGGCGCGGCCCAATCCGACGGGCGCGGTCGCGGTGGGCGATGCGGTGCCGGACGTCAAGAACCTGATCAACCTGTCGGCGTGCCCGATGAACGCCGAGAACATCACCGCGCTGCTGGTCTATTACCTGACGGTGAAGCAGTGGCCGCCGCTCGATCAGTACCGCCGTCCGCTCTTCGCTTATGGAAAGTTCATCCATGACAACTGCGAGCGGCGCGCGCATTTCGACGCGGGGCAGTACGTCGAGATGTGGGGCGACCCCGCACATCGCCAGGGGCACTGCCTTTACAAGATGGGCTGCAAAGGGCCGGCGACCTCGCAGAACTGTCCGGTGGTCCGGTGGAACGAGGCCACCAACTGGCCCATCGGGTGCGGCCATCCGTGCGTCGGTTGCGCCGAGCCGAACTTCTGGGACACCATGACGCCCTTCTACAGGCGTCTCCCGAATGTTCCGGGCTTCGGAGTCGGGTCAAACCTCGACCGAATCGGAATTGGCGCTGCCGCCGTGGTGGCCGCAGCTTCGCTCGCTCACGGAATCGGCGAGATCGTGCGGCATCGCGTGGGAACGAAGCCCTCGGACTCTGACCGCCCTTCGGGAGATAAAAAATGACGCACATCGTGGTTGACCCCATAACGCGCATCGAAGGGCATCTCCGAATCGAAGCCGAGGTTGACGGCGGCAAGGTGACCGACGCCTGGTCGTCTGCCACGATGTTCCGGGGGATCGAGATAATCCTCAAGGGTCGCGATCCGCGTGACGCGTGGGTCTTCACGCAGCGCATCTGTGGCGTCTGCACGACCGTCCACGCGATCGCATCGATCCGCGCCGTAGAGAACGCAGTCGGCGCGAATCCTCCGCCCAATGCGCGCCTGCTCCGCAACCTGATCATGTCCGCGCAGGCAGTGCAGGATCACGTGGTTCATTTCTACCATCTCCACGCGCTGGACTGGGTCGATGTAGTCTCGGCGCTATCCGCGGACCCGACCAAGACTGCCTCGCTCGCTCAATCGATTTCGGACTGGCCGCTATCCAGCGCTACATACTTTACGGGCGTCCGCGATCGCCTCAAGACCTTCGTCAATCGAGGTCAGCTGGGTCCGTTCGCCAACGCATACTGGGGGCATCCGGCGTACAAGCTTCCGCCTGAGGCAAACCTGATGGCGGTCGCGCACTACCTTGAGGCGCTCGACTTCCAGCGCAAGTTTATCCGCATCCACGCGATTCTGGGCGGCAAAAATCCGCATCTGCAGAGCTTCCTGGTGGGCGGGATGGCGACGCCGGTCGATCCCGACTCGCAGGCGTCGCTCAACATCGGCACCATCGCGGCGCTCAGAGAGCTGATCGCGAAGGGCCGCGATTTTGTCACCCGCGTTTATATTCCCGACGTCATCGCGGTCGGCGGATTCTACAAGGACTGGACGCATTACGGCGCCGGAGTCGGAAACTTTCTCGCCTATGGCGAATATCCCGAGGGCGACGACAGCGAACCGCGGCTATTCCTGCCGCGCGGCGTAATTCACGCGCGCAACATCACGCGCATTGAGCCGATGATCCCGGAGAAGATCACCGAGCAGGTGAAGCATTCCTGGTACAACTACGATGGCGGCGACGACAAGGGACTTCATCCGTTCAAGGGCGAGACCAATCCCGCTTACACCGGGCCCACGCCACCCTACGACCGTCTGAACACGGACGAGAAATATAGCTGGCTTAAATCGCCGCGCTACGACGGTCAGCCGATGGAGGTCGGACCGCTCGCACGGATGCTGGTCGCATATGGCAGCGGCCAGCAGCGTGTCAAGGAGCTCGTCGGTAAGGTGCTGACCGCACTCGGCGCCGGCCCGGAGGCGTTATTCTCGACGCTCGGACGGTTGGCGGCGCGCGCGATCGAAACTCAGGTGTTGATCGAAAAGATGGATGACTGGGTGACCGCACTTGCTGAGAGCATGGCGCGCCGCGACTACCGTATCCAGGATAATTCCAAGTGGGATCCCGCTTCCTGGCCCAAGGAATGCTATGGCGCGGGCTTTCATGAGGCGCCGCGCGGTGCGCTCGGCCACTGGGTGCACATCCAGGACGGCGCGATCGTGAACTATCAATGCGTCGTGCCGAGCACCTGGAACGCCGGTCCGCGCGACTCAGCCGGCCAACGCGGACCCTACGAATCAGCCTTGGTCGGCACGCCGATCGCCAAACCTGACCAGCCGCTCGAGATTCTGCGCACTGTTCACTCATTCGATCCCTGCATGGCTTGTGGCGTGCACGTGGTGGACGCCCGGAGGCGCGAGCTGGCTCGCGTAAGGGTTGTATGAGCGCCACGCCTAAAATTGTCAGTCCGACCGAAGCAGTGGTCGCGGTATACGTGTGGGAGTTGCCGGTTCGACTAACGCACTGGCTGATCGTCCTATCCATCGCGGTCCTCTCGGTTACCGGTTTCTACATCGGCGATCCGCTCATAGCCGTCAGCGGGCCTGCCCGGGATCACTTCGTCATGGGGACGATGCGCGTAATCCATCTGTACGCCGCGATCGTCTTTGCGTTGGCCCTGTTTGTGCGCATCTACTGGCTGTTTGTGGGCAACCAATACGCACGCTGGGATCAGTATCTTCCCGTGTCGCGCGAACGCCTGCGCAACACCTGGGAGGCGCTGAACTTTTTCAGCTACTGGCGGCGCGATCCGCTGCCGTATCCCGGGCAGACCGGCACTGCCGGCCTGGCCTACGGCGTCGTCTTTCTGATCCAGTTCGTGATGGTTTTGACCGGACTTGCATTGTACACGGTGTACGCGGCTCCGAACTCGCTGTTCCAGGCCTTCGTCTTCCTGATTCCACTCTTCCGCGGCCTGCAGATGGTGCATCTGATTCATCACATCGGAATGTGGCTGCTGCTCGTCTTCATGATCCTTCACGTTTATTTGTCTGTTCTATTTTCCGTTACCGAACGAAACGAAATCGATTCAATGTTCTCCGGTTATAAAGAAAGGGAAGTCACGGTTGTCCGGGAGACGCGCGATGCCTGACGAATTGCTCGTACTCGGACTCGGCAATCTGCTCCTCGGCGATGACGGTTTGGGTATCGCGGCTGTCACGAGGCTGGAGCGCGAGTATGACGTGCCCCCGGGCGTGCGCCTGGCGGATGGCGGCACTCTGGGGCTGGCGCTGCTTGGGCTTTTTGCCGAATCGAAGCATGCAATTCTGGTGGACGCGGTTCGCGCCGACGCGCGTGCCGGGAGCCTGGTTCGTATCGATGGAGAGGAAGTGGCGCCCGCAGTGCGTGAACGCCTCTCTCCTCACCAGGTTGGGGTCGCCGATCTTCTGGACGCGGCTCGACTCATGGACTCCTATCCGGCATCGGTGACGCTCCTGGGGCTCGTGCCGGAAAAAATGGATTTAAGTCTCGAGCGGTCCGATGCGGTCGAGGCGGGGCTGGACAGTCTCATCGAGGCGATAGTGTGTGAAGCTCGAGGTCTTGGCTATGAACTGTCGCCGAAGAAGAGCGCGGCGAGTGGCGCTGACCGTGCTGTTGGCGTTGTGCCCGATCTTGGGGTGCAACACGAGCGGTAGATCGCGCGGCGAGGCGCAGATGCCACCCGGTCTTCTTGAATCGCGCGAGGCGCGGCAGAGAGGACACGGACTGTTCCTGGAGAACTGTGCAATCTGTCATGGCGCGATGGGCGATGGGCGCGGACCCCGCCGCGTCGGCATAGACCCCCCGCCGGCAAATCTCACGGTCCCGCCATGGTCCGATTCGGCGAGCGCTGCGCGAATCTATAGCGCGATTCACGACGGCGTTCACGGGAGCGCGATGCCATCATGGCGGACCCTCACCGACCGGCAGATCTGGGACCTGGTGGCGTACATCCATTCGTTAGGCAAGTCATGAACGCTCAAGAGCGACATGTCGCTGACCCTCATGCTGCCGGCGCAGATGAGCGTGCGTTGGAACTTGCGGGCCGCAAGGTCCGAGTGTCGGGGATCTCGCAGGGAGTCGGGTTCAGGCCTTTCGTCTATAGGCTCGCCTGCGAGGAGGGACTCAGCGGCAGCGTTTGTAACGACGCGACGGGCGTCACGATCGAAGCCTTCGGATCGCGCGACGCGCTGGATCGCTTCGTCGCTCGCATCGCCTCAGAGTCGCCCGCGGCTGCACGGCTCGACGGTGTGCGGACGAGTCCCCTGGCCTTCGAGCGGCGCACCGGGTTCGAGATTGCCGCGAGCGTCCATGGCGCGGAGCGCCGTGTATCAATACCTGCCGACCTCGCGACCTGCCCTGAATGCCTCGCCGAAATTTTTGCTCCCGGCGACCGCCGCTATCGCTACGCATTTACCAACTGCACCAGCTGCGGCCCGCGCTTTACGATTGCGCGCGACATCCCCTACGACCGTCCCGCCACGACCATGGCGCGATTCCCGATGTGCCCCGAGTGCCGGCGCGAGTACCAATCTCCAGCCGACCGCCGCTTTCATGCGCAACCCAATGCATGCCCGAATTGCGGCCCGCGGCTGCGGCTGATTGATTGCGCGAATCGGACCGTGCGCGACGACGACGATCCTATCCGCGCGGCCGCCCGGGCGATTATCGAAGGCAAAATAGTCGCGATCAAAGGAATCGGCGGGTTTCACCTCGCGTGCGATGCGACCGATCCCGCGGCTGTGCGCCGCCTGCGTGAGCGCAAGCATCGCGACGAGAAACCGTTCGCGGTTATGGTGCGCGATGCCGCCGAGGCGGAGCGCCTGGCGCATTTCACCGCGGCGGACAAGGAGGTCCTGCTCGCAAGCGAGCGGCCAATTGTGATCGTTCGCCGCCGCCGGCACGCGGCGCTTGCGCCCGAAATCGCTCCGGGCATTCCTGCCGTCGGCCTGATGCTTGCCTACGCTCCGCTGCATCATCTGCTGATGGCGGAAGTCGGCCGTCCGATAGTGATGACCTCGGGTAATCTGTCCGAAGCACCAATCGCGTATCGCGACGATGAAGCAATTGCGCGGCTTAAGTCGATTGCCGACCTGTTTGTGATGCACGACCGCGAAATCGTCACGCGATGCGACGATTCCGTCGTCCGCGTGATAGCGGCGCGTGCCACCGTTATGCGCCGGTCGCGCGGTTACGTTCCGCGTCCGATTAGGGTTGCGCAACCGTTTAGCCGGCCGGTGCTGGCGTGCGGCGCGCAACTCAAGAACACGTTCTGCATTGGCGTCGGAAGCGACGCATACTTCGGGCCGCACATCGGCGACCTCGAAAATCTCGAGACCTTCGAGTCGTTCGAGGAATCGATCGCGCGGATGGAGCGCTTTCTTGGCGTCCAGCCGGAATTGATCGCACACGATCTGCATCCCGATTATCTCTCGACAGCCTATGCGCTCGGGCGCAGCCCGGTGCCTGCGGTCGCCGTGCAGCATCATCATGCGCACGTCGCCAGCGCGATGGCGGAGCATCGCCTTGCCGGTCCGGTTCTCGGCATCGCCTTCGACGGAACCGGCTACGGCACTGACGGTCATGCATGGGGGGGCGAGTTCATGGCCGCCGACACCGCTGATTTCGAGCGGCTTGCGACCTTTCGCCCCATTGCGCTCGCGGGCGGCGATGCGGCTATCCGCAACGTATGGCGAATAGCGCTCGCAATGCTGGACGATGCGTTTGATGGCGCCGCGCCGCTCGCCGATCTCGCGCTGTTCCGCACGATTGCGCCCGGCGAAATCGAGATCGTGCGGGCGATGATAGCTGGACATCTCAATGCGCCGCTGGCGCATGGCGTCGGCCGCTACTTCGACGCGTTCGGCGCGCTCGCACTCGGTCTGGCGCGCGCGAACTACGAAGGGCAGGTGGCGATGCGCCTTGAATGGGTGGCCGACCCGGCCGAGCGGCGACGCTACCGCTTTGACATCGATCGCTCCGCAGCGCCCTGGCAGATCGATCTGCGGGCGGCGGTGCGCGAAGCGGTCCGCGATCTCCGCGGTCGCGTGTCGGCGGCGACAATCTCTGCGCGCTTCCACAACACGCTCGTGTCCGCATCCGCGGAGATCGTTCGCACCGCTGCCGCGCGCCTGGGACGCATCCCGATCGTGCTCAGTGGCGGATGCTTCCAGAATGCGCGGCTGGCGGAATCAATCGCGGGCGCCTTGTCGCCCCGATTCGACGTTTACCTGCATTGCTCTGTGCCGCCCGGCGATGGCGGAATCGCGCTCGGGCAAGCTATCGTTGCCGATGCGAAGTCAAGAAAATCCGCCGGGGGTCGAGTATGTGCCTAGGCGTTCCAGGCAAGGTGTTGACGGTCGATGGGTCGGTCGCCACCGTCGATTTTTTCGGGGTCAGGCGCGATGTCAGGCTCGACATCGTCGATGAACCGGTCGAGCCGGGCGACTATGTGATGAATCACGTCGGCTTCGCGATCCGCCGCATCCCACCCGCCGAAGTGAAAGAGACGCTCGCGCTTTACGAGCAGTTGCTCGCGGCGATTTCGAGCGAAGATCTCCTGGCCGCCGACATCCGGGGCGAGATAGCCGCGACGCGTGAAAAAAAATGAACGATGCGGGCCGCAACGCGATGCAGTTCCGCGACCCCGCGCGCGCCGCCCAGATGGCCTCTCTGCTCGAACGTCTGGTCGGCGAAATCGGCCGCGAACCCGTCTCCGTGATGCACGTCTGCGGCAGTCACGAGCAGGCGATCGCGCGCTTCGGCCTTCGTGCAATCTTTCCCCGCGCGCTGGAAGTGATCATGGGACCCGGATGCCCCGTTTGCGTGACGGACATGCCCGAGGTCGATGAAGCCGTCGCTCTGGCGGAAGACGGCATCAGGATCGCGACATACGGCGACATGCTGCGCGTGCCGGGCACCGCGCGATCGCTGGCCGACGCGCAGGCAGCGGGCGCAAAAGTTGACGTCGTTTACAGCGTCACGCAGGCTCAGCAACTCGCCGCAAAGCTCGACGAAGAACTGGTTTTCTTTGCGAGCGGCTTCGAAACCACCGCCGTCGCAACTGCGGCCGTGCTGCTGGGCTCGCCCCCGCCGAATTTTTCGATCCTTTCCGCGCACAAGTACATTCCGCCGGTGATGGAGATCGTCGCCGAGATGCCGCACACGCGCGTGGAAGGCTTCCTTGCGGCGGGCCATGCGGCGACGATCACCGGCTGCGCTATTTTCGAGCGTTTCGTCGAACGCCACCGCATCCCGGTCGTCGTGGCGGGATTCGAGCCGCTCGATATTCTTGCCGGGCTCGCAAAATTGCTCGAACTGGTGCGCGACCGCCGCCCCGAAGTCGCAAACATGTATCCGCGATGTGTCACGCGCGAGGGTAACCGCCGCGCGCAGGAAGTTCTCTGGAAAGTCTTCCGGCCGGTCGGCGGAAGATGGCGCGGAATTGCGCACGTGCCCAATGGCAACCTCCGCCTGCGCGACGAATTCGCGCGCTTCGATGCGCGCCGGCGCTTCAAGATCGACGTGAGCCGGCTCTGGGACTATGCGCCGCCGAGTCTGGCGCATAGCTGTATCTGCGGCGACATCATGGCCGGCATCGCATCGCCATCGTCATGCTCGCTGTTCGGCAAGCAATGCGAGCCCGATAACCCCGTGGGTGCGTGCATGGTCAGCACCGAGGGTACATGCCGGATCTGGCATCAGTACGGCGGACAACTCGATCTGAGGGACAAAGATGAGCGCGCTTAGGATCGCGCCGGACGCAAAGGTGATGCTCAAGCACGGCGCCGGCGGCCGCGCGATGCGCGAGTTGATTCAACAGGTCTTCATCGGCGATGCGCAACCTCCCGCAGACGGCGGCATCGGGCTTGCCGCCATGGACGATGGCGCGGCGATTCGCGCGGGCGGCCAGTGGCTGGTGATGACGACCGACTCGTACGTTATCAAGCCCGCGTTCTTTCCGGGCGGCGACATCGGGCGCCTGGCGGTGTCCGGTACCGTGAACGATCTCTCGATGATGGGTGCGACCGACGTCGCCGCGCTTACCTGCGCGGTGATTATCGAGGAAGGCTTTCCGCGCGCGGACCTGGAACGGATCGCGGCTTCGATCAGTGCTGCATGCGCGGAAGCCGGCGCCACCATTGTCACCGGCGACACCAAGGTGATGGGCCGCGGCGAAATCGATGGAATCGCGCTTAACACCGCGGGCGTTGCGTTCACCCGCCGCGTGATTCCGGACTGCGGCCTCAGGCCCGGCGACAAGCTTATAGTCACTGGCACGATCGGCGATCATGGTCTGGCCGTGATGGCGCGGCGTCATTCGCTCGATCTCCAGGGCGACCTGCGCTCGGACGTCGCGCCGCTCAACGGGCTCATCCGGCGCGCGATCGAGGCCGGCGGCGAGCAACTGATCGCGATGAAGGATCCCACCCGCGGCGGGCTCGCCAGCACGCTGCACGAGATGGCGCACAAGAGCAACGTCGGAATCGTGCTCGAAGCTTCGCGCGTACCGATCAGCGCCAGCGTGCAGGCCGCCGGCGAACTGCTCGGGATCGATCCCATGCATGCCGCAAACGAGGGCAAGGCAGTGATCGCCGTGCGGCCTGGCGCCGAGGATCGCGTGCTCGCCGCCTTGCGCTCGCATTCGTATGGCCGTCACGCCGCAGTCGTCGCCGTCTGCGTCGCCGAACGGCCGGGGTTCGTGATTCTCGACACGGGCTTCGGGCGCCGCTTGCTCGCTGAGCCCGAGGGCGAGCTGCTACCGCGAATCTGCTGAAGCGGCGGGTGATGCCACGATGAAGCACATCAAGATCGAGCGCGACGGAGCGGTCGGAATCATCACAATCGATCGCACCGAACGATTCAACTCGCTCGATGTGGCGACCGCGCAGGATCTCCGCAAGGCGGCCCTGCAGTTCGCGCGCGACAGCGCCGTGCGCGCGGTAATATTGCGCGGCGCCGGCGGCATCTTCTGCAGCGGGGCGGACCTGAAGTATATCCGCTCGGGCGGCGACGGCGCCGACCTGAGCTACCTCGCGCCGGAGCCCAGCGCCGGCGGCGATCGCTTTGGCGAGATCTTCAAGCAGATCCTCGAGTACATCCACAGCACGATCTCCGAGATAAAACGCGCTCCCAAGCCGTTTATTGCCGCAGTGGACGGAATCGCGGCCGCCGGCGGGCTGGGTATCGCGATGGCTTGCGACCTCGTGCTCGCGTCCGATCGCGCCAGCTTCGAATGGGCTTACAGCAAGACCGGGTTGACCGGCGCCGAAAGCTCAACGTTCTTCCTGCCCAGGCTCATCGGGCTTCGCCGCTCGATGGAATTGGTGCTGATGAATCCGCGGATCGATCCCGAGCGCGCTTTGCGGATCGGACTGATTAACGAGGTGTATCCCGCCGCTCAGTTCGACGCCGAATCGATGGCGGTTGCGCAACGCATCGCCGCTGGACCGACCGGCGCGTATGCCGTTGCCAAGCGTCTCATCAACGAAGCGGCGGGTGTGGACCGGCTCGATTACCATCTCGACCGTGAGCTCGAGAGCCTCGCGCGGAGCGCGGACTCGAGTGATTTTGCCGCCGGAATCGACGCGTTTTTCTCCAGGACCCAGGCGCGGTTCAAGGGCAAATAGGGATCGCGCGATGCACGAGTATTCGATCGTGAGCTCGCTGCTCGAGCGCGTTGGCGCAGAGGCGCGCGCGCACAATGCAATCGCAGTGCATCGCCTGACGGTCAGGATTGGCGCCGCGGCCGGAGTCGATCCCGATCTGCTGTCAAAGGCTTACCAGATGTTCCGCGAGGGCACGCTCTGTGCCGGCGCGGAGCTATGCGTCCAGCGCGTCGAGGAGCAATGGGCGTGTCCCGAATGCGGCCGGACGATCGCGCGCGGCGAAATCTTGCGCTGCGGGCAATGCGCAATGCCTGCACGGCTGGTGTCGGGCGACGAAATAATCCTCGAACAAATCGAGATGGAGGTGCCGTGATGTGCCAGGACTGCGGATGCGGCGACCCGGAAATAGTGCCGGTCGAGGTTCACGAGCGGCTGCTCTCTGCCAACGACCGGGTTGCGCACCATAACCGCGCCCATTTCGTCGAGCACGGTGTCCTCGCGCTCAACCTGATGGGCTCGCCCGGTTCGGGCAAGACGGCGACCCTCGAGGCAATGGCGCGCGCGCCGGGAGCCAATCGCAAGCTTGCCGCGGTGAGCGGCGATCTTGCGACCGATCACGACGCCCAACGACTGCGCGCGGCGGGAATACCGGCCGCGACCATCACCACCGGCTCCGCGTGCCATCTCGACGCCGAGATGGTGCATAAGGCGCTGCACGACTTCGAACTCGACGGTCTCGATCTCTTCGTGATCGAGAACGTCGGCAATCTGGTCTGTCCCGCGATCTACGATCTCGGTCAGGCGCTGAACGTCGTCGCGCTTTCCGTTACCGAAGGCGAAGACAAACCGCTCAAGTATCCCGTCATCTTCCGAAACGCGGACGCGGTGCTGCTGACGAAGATCGATCTGCTCCCGCATCTTGGCGTATCCATCCGGAACTTCGACGACGCTATCGCGCGCGTGATGCCCCAACCGCGGGTCTTCCCGGTTTCCGCGCGCACCGGCGAGGGACTGGATCGATGGCTTCAGTGGCTTGATGAGAAGCGCATCCGTGCCGATCTGTAAGCGAACCGCCCAACAAGTTTCGGGTAGTGGGCGGTTTTCAACTTTGAGCCGTAAGGCCCCGATTTCCTCGAACGCCCGGACGTGATCGCTGATTCCCGCTTCCATCGGGATTGCATTTTCAAGAGACGTTTGTAGAAAAGAAAAGCCCCGCACTTTTGGTCATGCGGGGCCTGCCGTACCGCAGTTGAATGCTGCGGACTATTTCTTTTTCTTAGCGCGACTTACCTTCGCAGCGTTGACTGAATTTCCTGTTTCCTTTTCAAGCTTCTGGAGTACGACTCTTGGAATAAGAAGAACTCCGCCGGGTACCATTTCGCCAGTATTTGGTAGGGGGACATCCCCGCCAACTAAACCGTACTTCATGCGGATCGCCCAAATGCCGTCGTGTAGTCCCTGCTCCTTGATGAGAATCTCCGCAAGCTCTCGTGCCGAAAACTCATATCGATTTACTTCACCCATATTGCACCCTGTTTCATCATTCCGATTACTGAACCTCTCAGCAAGGCAGCCATTTCTTTTGGACCAGCCTCCGTAACCGATTCAGGTTCATCGACTCCGTATTGAATAAAGTTCGCCTGAATGAAATTCACCTGAAAATTACGCATCATCCGTTCGTAAAAATTATCGGCGCCAACCCATGTTGCAATGGCCGTTACGAGAGATTGGTTCAAACTGATTCCGTCTCGCTCAGCCTTCCGCACTGCCAAGCGATGTAAATCTCTAGAAAGTCGCAAAGCGATCCGGCCAGCATACGGATGGCTTGCCGAGGGTGGTGGAATCTCTTGTCCTTGTTCGAGAGTAGCTTCAATCCATTCTTCAGCAACGCTCTCTAAATTACGAAACGCCTCATCAGGAGTTTCCCCTTCTGCGAAGCATCCGGGAAATTCCAGAATTTCGGCAGTAAATCCACCTTCTTCTGCGGGAATCAAAATTCGCGCGTATGGCAGTTGGAGATATGCCTTAGCTTCACTTTTTCGCGAGATGACCATTTTGCCGGTCTGCTTCATTCAAAAGTCTCTCCTCTTCGATTGCGAGGTCGCCCTCAAGAGTTGATAGGATGCTATCCTTAGTGCGCCTTTTCATCGGCTTTGAGTGATGAGGAATCGATAAAGCCGGACGCGGGGGAAGAACATACGTCGGATGTTGACCGCCCTTACGACGAGTGCGTCCGATGGCCTCCGCCAGTTTTTCCAATTCACGGCTCGGAACTGTACGTCGTCAGAACCTTT
>DLMJ01000029.1:0-5261 GCA_002479255.1 Candidatus Binatus soli
GGCAGGCGGAATCGGGAGATGCGTCTTTCGTTTCAGGAACGGTCACGCTCTCGCCCTCGAGAAGCTTCTTCAGCACCGGCTTGCGTCGGCTGATTTGCGCAACGACGGCGTAGACTTTCTTGCCATCTTCGGCGACGCCGCAGTAGGCCGCATAGTCGCGATACCAACTGGCTGCGGAGTAGAATGCGTCGAACTCGGGAAGGTTGATGGGAGAAATGTGTCCGGTGACGCGGTCGACGAGAAGCCATCCACCGCGCTGCCATTGCCAGTGCGGCGCGGAGGGGGATTCCTGGGGAAGGCTGTCATTCACGCGGAAGGCACGCCGGACGACGAACAGCCGGTCGGTCACATCGTGCGCGGTGCCAAGCGTGAATTCCTTGATGCGGGCATCGATCAGAAGAGGGCGAACCTTCAGGGCAAGGGGTTTCTCCTCTGCTGTGCCCCGGGGAACCATGGAACCGTGTTCCACTTACCGAAAGCGACGATGTGTGGCTTGGAGACAGAATAAGCAGAGTTGGCCAGACCGCAGATGAGCATAGCGCAAGCGCCATCGGGATCCGGGATTGAGAGATGCGGACCGTGGCCGAGATTAGGCAGAAGTCGAGCAGGAGGGCAAGGGTGGACGTCACAAATCCAGCGAGGTTGTTCCATAATGGGAGGACTGGGCAATTTGACCACGTATTCATCGCGTAGCGGGTACCCCAGCTTCAACTTGCAGTAGAATCAAAGTCGTAGTAAATCGTATTCATGAATCTTCCTCGCGATTCCCGTCAGACTTGGAGTGGTGACCTGCATACAACTTCCCGGCAAGAACGGGCTTCTGATCAAGGCATGAGCGAGGTTTGGACACGCCGGCAGCCGGCGCGGATTCTGGTGGTGGACGACAACGCCAGCATTGCCGCGCTGATGAGCCAGTTGCTCACGATGCGCGGCTATGAAGTGGTGACTGCGAGCGATGGGCAGAAGGCGGAGGCCGAGGTGCGGCGGCAAGCGCCTGATTTGATCTTGTCGGACGTGAGAATGCCGGGGAAGTCGGGCTACGAGTTGTGCCGTGATCTCAAAGAAAATCCGACAACGAGATTGATTCCTTTTGTCCTGATCACAGGATTGACCGACAGTGCGGAGAAGTTGCGTGGAATTGAGGCAGGCGCGGACGACTTTTTGAATAAGCCGGTCCTCGCCGAAGAGTTGACGGCGCGGGTGAAATCTCTCTTGCGAATGAAGGAATTCACGGATGAACTGGAGACTGCGGACTCTGTGCTGTGTACCCTTGGTCTGATCGTGGAAAGCCGCGATCCTTATACCGAGGGGCATTGCGAGCGATTAGCGTTGAATGCTGCAGATTTGGGGCGGCATATGGAATTGGATGAGGATTCGATCGTGGCGTTGCGGCGCGGCGGATATCTGCACGATTTGGGCAAGATTGCCGTGCCGGATGAGATCTTGAAAAAAGGCAGCGACCTAACGCCGGAAGAGTGGGAGATTATGAAACAGCATCCGCTGACCGGGGAGAATATTTGTAAGCCCCTGAAGTCGCTGCGGTTGGTGCTGCCAATCATCCGGCACCATCATGAGCATATGGACGGGTCGGGATATCCTGATGGATTAATGGCGGGCGAGATTCCGCTGCTGCCGCGGATTTTGCAGGTGGTGGACGTCTACGATGCTCTGCGTACGGCGCGACCCTACAAACCCGCGATCGGCCATGATCAGTCAGCGCAGACGATGCGCGAAAAGGCCCGCCAGGGCCTGCTGGATGGCGATCTAGTAAATGAATTTTTCGGCATGCTCCTCGAACAGCGCGACGTGGCGTGAGTGGCCGGTCTCAGCTTTAGTGTGAGTTCGCAATGTTTCCTCAACCGGCTCAATCCGACGTACAATGGCGCAGCAATTTTTGCGGCCGCGGCTTTGATGGAAGTGACATCATAAGCATTCCGGTTTCGCCGGACTGCACGGCGCAATTCAACACATGACCCACAGCATCGTCATTCCGGCTTACAACGAGAGCAAGCGTCTGGGGGCAACCTTGCAGAAGGTGCTGGCATACGTACGTCAGCAGGGGTGGGATGCGGAGGTGATCGTGGTGAACGATGGGTCGCGCGATAACACAGCGGAGATCGTGCGAGCATTTGCGGAAAATAATCCGATGCTGCGGTTGGTGGAAAATCCAGGCAATCGCGGCAAAGGCTACAGTGTGCGCAATGGGATCCTCAATTCACGAGGCGATGTCGTGGTATTCAGCGACGCGGATTTGTCTTCGCCGATCGAAGAAATGCCGAAACTGCTGCAGGCTTTGGCGGCGGGGGCCGACATCGCCATCGGATCGCGCTGGCTGCGCGCAGAGCTGCAGACGCAGCGGCAATCGCTACATAGGCAGCTTTTTGGCAGAATCTTCAACCTGTTGCTTCGGATTATTTTAGGGCTCCAATTCAAGGACACGCAGTGCGGCTTCAAAGCTTTCACGCGTCGGGCCGCGCAAACGATTCTTCCGCTACAGCGCGTTGAGCGCTGGGCCTTCGATCCGGAGATTCTTTTTCTGGCGCGCAAGTTTGGGTTCCGCGTGGCCGAAGTGCCCGTGCTATGGGGACACAGCGGAGGGACCCGCATCAATCCATTGATAGACGGGGCCCGCATGTTTCAGGAAATGCTGCGCGTCCGCTGGTACGACCTGGCGGGAAAATATGTTGGCCATCCCGCGGTTGTTGCGCAACCGGTAAAGACGCTGCCAGGAAGACCCGCGCCCAGGGCTTGAATCTCTTTCAGGCAGACTTTTGTTTCGCCTGCGACGCTTTTACCGCCTCAACTACGTTGCGCCCCATCTCCGATGTTGCGATTCGGCTTTGCCCTGAGCGAGCGATATCCGCCGTGCGAGAGCCCTGATTCAGTACAGCGCTGACGGCATTCTCGATGCAGGCGGCTTCGCGTTCCAATTGAAACGAATGGCGCAACAGCAACGCGGCAGAAAGAATCGCGCCCAGGGGATTCGCGATTCCCTTGCCGGCAATGTCGGGCGCGGAGCCATGGACGGGCTCGTACAAGCCGACCGGGCCTCCGATACTCGCCGAGGCGAGCAGTCCTAGAGAGCCCACCACGCCGCCGGCCTGATCAGAAAGAATGTCGCCAAACATGTTTTCGGTGAGTACCACGTCGAAGTCCTTGGGGCGCTGCACCAGTGACATTGCGGCAGAGTCCACATACATGTGGGAAAGTTGCACGCCCGGATAATCTTTCGCGCAGCGGATGACGACTTCGCGCCAGAGACGCGAACACTCGAGAACATTTGCTTTATCAACGGACAATACTTTCTTGCGGCGCTTCTCAGCCAGCTCAAAGGCAACGCCGGTGATGCGCTCGATGGCCGGTTCGCCGTAGGTCATGGTGTTGGTGGCGACGCGGGAGCCCGGCGCACCCGCGATGGAACGCGGCTCTCCGAAGTAAAGTCCTCCCAGTAACTCGCGGACAATCATGATGTCGGTACCGCGAACGAGATCAGAGCGCAGCGGAGAACAATCTTCCAGCGCGGGAAAACAGATAGCGGGACGCAAGTTAGCGTAGGCGCCAAGTTCGCGGCGCAAACGCAAGAGTCCCGCTTCGGGGCGAAGGTGATTGGGATAGTGGTCGAACGCGGGATTTCCGACAGCGCCCATCAGCACCGCGGAAGACGAAAGGCAAGCCTGGACGGTGTCGGCGGGCAAAGGATCTTCTGCTACGGCCAGTGCCGCGCCACCAATGTTCTTGTGCCGGAGCTGAAGCTGATGGCCGAATGCGCCCGCGGCGGCCTGCAGGACAAGAACGGCTTGCTCGGTAACTTCGGGGCCGATGCCGTCGCCTGGGAGGATGGTGAGGTTTAGAAGCATGCGGGAACTAGTCTAACGCAAGCTCCTCTGGCGGTACGGAGCACGCTACACACCCCAAAGGTAATCTTCCTGATCGTGGTGTTGATCAGTTGGAACGGGTAGCGGCAACCCGAATGCGTTGGGTTGCGGCACGAGCGGAAATCGCTGCGATTCCTGCGCTGATACGCTCGCGGCGGCCGCAACCGCAGTGGGCATCGACTCGAACAGCGGTGTGGCCGAAGCTGCGGGTTTGTGGGTTTCGCGAATCAATTCCAGCAGGTGATGATCTTCGACGTGCTTGATCTTGTCGGCTAACCGCACAAAGCGTCGGTAAATGTCATCCAGTGCGCGGCGGTCAAACTGGTAGCCGAGCTGTTCACAGCGAATGTTGAGCGCGTGACGGCCGGAATGCTTGCCCAGCACGAGCTTCGAATCGGGCACGCCCACGGATTGCGGCGTCATAATCTCGTAGGTCAATGGATTCTTGAGCACGCCGTCCTGGTGGATTCCCGCTTCGTGCGCGAAGGCGTTGCGTCCGGTAACAGCTTTATTCGGCTGCACCGGCACGCCTGTAATCTCGCTCAGCATTTGGCTGGCGCAGAAGAGTTGTTCGCCCACGATGCCGGTCTCGTAGGGATAGCGATCGCGACGGACGCGCATAGCCATTACGATCTCTTCGAGCGCGGCGTTCCCGGCACGCTCGCCAATGCCATTGATGGTGCACTCCACTTGGCGAGCACCGGCGGCGATGGCAGCCATAGTGTTGGCCACTGCCATGCCGAGATCGTTGTGGCAGTGGGCCGAGATAGTGACGTTCTCGATTCCCTTCACGCGGCGGCGGATGGTCGAGATCAATTCGCCGAATTCAGAAGGGATGGTGAAGCCAACGGTATCCGGAATATTGAGCGTGGTGGCGCCAGCTTCCACTACCGCTTCGAGCACCTTGCAGAGAAAATCGCAATCGGTGCGAGTGGCATCTTCCGGCGAAAATTCTACGTCATCGCAAAGCGACTTGGCGAAGCGGACGGCGTCGCGGGCCTGCGCCAGGCATTGATCGCGCGTGATGCGCAGCTTGTACTGCAGGTGAATGTCGGAAGTAGCAAGGAAGACGTGGATGCGCGGGCGGGCAGCGTCTTTCAAGGCTTCCCAGGCGCGCTCGATGTCAGGGCGGCAGGCGCGGGCGAGTCCCGCAATGACGGGCCGGCGGATGACCCCAGCGATGGCCTTCACCGCTTCGAAATCGCCGTCAGAGGCGATGGGGAAGCCGGCCTCAATCACATCGGCGCCGAGGCGGTCGAGCTGATGAGCCAGACGCAGTTTTTCCTGATGGTTCATGCTGCAGCCAGGCGACTGTTCTCCGTCGCGCAAAGTCGTGTCGAAAACGGTGATGCGAACTTGCTCAGCGGTCATGAATCTTCCTCTGGA
>DLMJ01000029.1:5431-5666 GCA_002479255.1 Candidatus Binatus soli
TATGGAACTTTCGCAACTGGAAGTTTTTCTGAGCGTCGCGCGCGAGCGCCGATTTTCCCGCGCTGCGGAAAAACTTTACCGCACGCAGTCGGCGGTAAGCCAAACCATCCGCAAACTGGAGGATGAGCTGGGGGAGAGCCTGTTTGACCGTTCCTCGCGGGAAGGCGTTCTCACCGATGCCGGGCAAGTGCTCTATGAATACGCCGAGAAGTTGTTGAACCTGAGGCATGATGCG
>DLMJ01000023.1 GCA_002479255.1 Candidatus Binatus soli
GCTGAGTTTTCGGGGTGCAGGCCAAAAACAACAGGGATAAATATTTTCTTTGTAAGCACACAAGGGCCTCTCTACTGCGGCTCCCACGGCTGCAGTTTAGATGTTTACGTGGATCACGGCACAGGGTTTAGAAAAGCTCTGACTGTCGTTGCCGATGATCCCGTACATATTTCAAGAGCCGATGGGCAAATATCATTGTTCTTCGGGACCGACAACAACGGGAAAATACCGCTGGAATGGATACTGAAGGGTGACTCATTCGAAGCGAATCGACGGCGCTGAGATTTTCTCGGCCAGTGTTATATATTCAAATAACTGATGCGCCCTTAATTCAAAAGTCCAAGTGAGGCTGTCTCTATCGCTCCTTTCACGGGGTGTAAACCTCGGCGGTCTCGAGCGCCACGTCTCCGAGCGTCGCGTTTTCGATGAGCCCACCCGGAATCAATACTTTTCCCGAGTCCAGCAACGTTGCGGTAAAGTAGTCGCGCTGCGAGAGCATCGCTACTCCGGCTTGGAACTGACCGGTTGAAGGATCGTAAAAGTCCACTGTGGCCGTCGTTGTGTCCTGTGGCCCGAAGGAGGTTTGTACCTGGATAGCACCGCCCGCGATCATTACGCGGCCATTGGGCAGGTTGACTGCGGAATGATAAACCCTCTCGTTGCTCATCACGCCCACGGTTGGAGTGAACGTGCCGGTCTTGGGGTTGAATAACTCGGCGGTGGCGAGCGATAAGAAACCCGCATCGAGGCCGCCGGCAATTAAAACTCGGCCGTCGCCAAGCAGATTTGCGGTTGCGCTCTCACGCGGCGAGGTCATCGTATTCGGCACTGCGGTGAACATTGCGGTTTTCGGATCGTAGATTTCTGCGGTATCGAGGACGCCCGAAGTCCCGGCTCCACCGGCGAGCAACACTTGGCCGTTGGCGAGCAGGGTGGCGGTGTGGCTTATGCGGGGCGAGGTCATCGTCCCGGTCGCAGCGAAGGTTCCCGTCTTGGGATTGTAGAGCTCCGCCGTGTCGAGCGCGTTGCCGCTCGTGTCGAGTCCGCCCGCGATCAGGACTGTACCATCGCGAAGCAGAGTGACGGTCGGCCCGAATTGCGAGGCGATCATTGGGCCGGAGGTGGGCGAAAAGCTCATCGTTTTCGGATCGAAGAGATCCGCGTTAACGCCGCTACTGCCATCTACGATCAGCACATCACCGTCCTTCAGGGTAACCCCGTTGCACGGAGCGCACAGCACGGCAAGATTGTTGGCGGTGGGGATAAAATGGCCGGTCTTCGGATCGAACACCTCGGCAGTGCCAAGCGCCGCAGTCTCGTTGAAGCCGCCAGCGATCAAGACGCGGCCGTCAGACAGCAGCGCCGAGGCATATGCCCCCCTGAGAGCGTTGAGGCCGCCGGTCACGGTGAACGTCCCGGTTGTGGGGTTGTAGATTTCACCGCTCGGCTCGTAATTTTCGCCGGTGCCTCCTTGATCGTCGTTTCCGCCAAGAATAAGAGGAGAGCCGTCGGGCAGTACGACGGCGGCGGCCGACATGCGCGCAATGTGAAGCGCACCGGTCGGCGAGAAAGTGTTGGTGGAGGCATCGAACAGGTCGAAACCGGCATCCGGCACCTGGCTTGGAAAAGAATTGCTTCCCGCGCCGACGATCGCATTTCCACCCGGCAACGGCGCGGCGGACGGATCCCATCTGCCGGTGCTCATGTTGTTGGCAGTGAAACTGAAGGTCGAGCTGCTTGGATCGTACAGTTCCGCGCTGTCAAGGGAGCTGGAAACACCCGTGCCACCCGCCAGAAGCACGCGGCCGTCAGCCAACAGAACCGCCGCAAAGTCGTCTCTGGCCGAGTTGAGCGGCCCCGCGGTGGCGCTGAAGGTCTCTGACGCCGGATCGTAAAGCTCGGCGCTTGCCAGCACCGCTGTACCGTTGAGCCCGCCGGCCACCAAAACCTTGCCATCGGCAAGCAGGACCGCAGCGTGAAACGCGTGCGGGGCGATCATATCGCCCTTGGTGTAGGAGAAGGCGCCCGAGGCGGGATCGTAAATCTCGGCGGTGTCGGTTGTCTGTCCGCTGCTAGCGTCTCCGCCCGCGATCAGCACGGTTCCATCCTGAAGGGTGGTCGCGGTGCATCCATAGCGGGCGTCATTCATGGCGCCTTTGGTGGGCGCGAAGCCGTTGCTCGCGGGATCATAAATCTCAGCCTGCAATAGAGCATTGCCGCTGCTGTCGATTCCGCCCACCTCCAACGCCGTGCCGTCGTTGAGCGCCGCCAGGCAGAGGTTCCGCGCCGCGATCGGCAGTTGATTCGCGACCAGCGTAAAGCTGTCGGTCTTGGGGTGATATACCTCGCCGGAAGCGAGGTCTTCGGCCGCCAGGGATCCGAATCCTCCCACTTCCAGCACGTCCCCGGATTTGAGCGTAACAGCCGGGGCGATACGTCCTGTCTTCATCAGACCAGGCACCTGAACCGTCGCGTTGCGCGCCGGCGTTGGCGGGGCGCCACTCGAGCTGCCGCCGCACGACGCGCACAAGAGCGTGAGCATCACGAAAAACAGGATGCGAGCCTTCATCTTCTCCCTTTAACCGGAATTTCCTTTTGAATCCTGATTCGGACTAGCACTGGCCCCAAGCGGTTTGCAAACGCGAGGTTCGATCTCGGGGTTGAGTCTAGGAACCCTCCTGAAGGCCTCAAGTTTTGCCTTTCGCGCTCGCCAAAACGCTCCATTGGAGCCTTGTTTTCAGGGGCTTTAATCATTCCTCAAAGCTCTCGGTTGATAATATTCCGCGTAAGCAACATCCGTGAGTTTCTCATACCCGTAGCGATCCGGCGCTTGGGATCGACTGCCAAACGACTGCCAATCACGACCGAACAGGACCGATCACCACGTCGGCGCGAGGAAACAACTTCGGACAGGCCCATCGCACGAGTGCAAGTGTCTCGATGTATTCTCCGTTCGTAATCGTGCAGCAGGTAGCATCGCGCCACTTGGTTAATTTCGTCTGCTGCGCCCAGGCGCTCGAAAAGAAATTCCCCGAGAAAAAAATCAGAGCTATCGACACGCAAAGGGGGGCGCGCCACGATGCCCGGCAACCCTCCTTTTTGGGGTCCCGGCCTCGCGTGCGGCCGAAAAGCATGCTTTCAAATTCCATCGGCCCGCCCATCACGTAGGCGCGCAGTTGGAACACACCCAGGCGCGCCCACCGGAATCGAGGCATCACGAGCGCCAGCCATCCGCCCGCGTGGTCGAGACTCACGGCTGCTCCATGCAATAACGGTAGAACTGACGCTCCCGCGTGTCGGAGTCGTCCCGGTCGGCCTGACACTCACGGTCACAGTCGCGCACTTCGCGGTCATTCTCATGCGTGGTTTCGCACAGGTCTTCGCACGACCGCTCGCTGCCGCCGGCTCGCCGCAGCCCATCGTCGCGTTGGTCCCCGCAGAAGTCCCCCTCTGTGTTGGCTATCTCCTGCTGGGTAATGCGCGTCTCCGTGCATAGATAGTCACCCTCGGCGCAAGGGAAGGTCGCGGCCGATGTGGGTCCGCGATATGGCGAGTAGGCGTCGAAGCAGCCCCCGCAGATCAGCGCCAACAAAGTTATCGCGAGGACGACAACCGGCGCGCGAAATCTTTGGACGTAGCGCACTTTTCGTCGCCGGCCGTGAGTCCGATCTGTACGGAATCCCGAACGCAGCATCAAGGGCGTTATCTGTCATAGACAGGTGACACACGATTTGAGATATGTGCAGTATGACGCCGCTCGAACGCGTACACGTTGGTCTGATTGGTTGCGGGCGGATCGCCAGCCTGCAGGTCCTGGGCTATCGCGATCACTCGCGCGCGGAGCTGACAGCAATCTGTGACAACGACGAAGCGCTGCTAGCTCAGCGACAGCAGGAGTGGCAACCAAAGAAGACCTATCGCGACTATCACCAGCTTCTCGCCGACTCCGACGTGAACGCCGTGGAGATCCTGATACCACACCACTTGCATCGGGAGGTCGCCATCGCCGCGTTGCAGGCAGGCAAGCATGTGTCGTTGCAGAAGCCGCCGGCGTTGACGCTGCGCGAACTCGACGACGTGAATGAAGCGGCCAAAGGTGCGGGACGCCGGCTGCGTGTCTTCGAGAACTTCATGTACTATCCGCCGCACGTCAAGGCGCGCGCGCTGGTCCAGGAAGGCGCAATCGGTGAGCCCATCTCGGTGCGTATCAAGACGGCGGCCGGACGTTTCGATGACGGCTGGCGGGTGCCGGCCACGTCGCTGGCGTGGCGCATGAATCCGGAAACCTGCGGTGGTGGCCCAACCTGCTTCGACCACGGCTACCATTGCTACAACATGGCGCGCTTCTTCGTCGCCGAGCCGGTCGAACGCGTGCACGCGTGGATTCACGTCAACCGGTTTGGGCCGGACGCTTTCTACGACGGGCCCGCTTTGATCAGTTGGAAGTACGCCGGCGTACCCAAGTTCGGCAGCTGGGAAGTCATCGCGTCGGTGGGCATGCGCGTACGCTCGAAGTACTACGCCAGTGACGACCGCATCGAAATCCACGGGACCGAGGGCATCATCTGGATCAACCGCTGTACCGGTTCTCTTCTCGACGAGCCTGCGCTGGTCCTGTATCGGGACGGCCAGACGCGCGCCTGGCACGACATTCCAAACGACTGGTCGGAAAGTTTTCGCCTCGGCGTGCACGATTTCATCGACGCGTTGATTGAAGGCCGCCAACCCCCACAGGATGCCGACGATGCAGCGGCAACGCTCGGCTTCGCCATCGCCGCCCACGTCTCGGCCTGCGAGCACCGCGAAGTGTGTCTCGACGAGATCGGGCCGGACACCAGAGCACGACTCCCGATCTGACTTGGCTGTCCGTCCCGAGAACTCGTGCTGGCGCCTTTTTCGCGGGACGATATCCGCCGGCCGTTTCGGGCTTTACAAGGGCCGTGCGGCCATCGCTGGGTCCCTTGACCGGCGGGCGGCCATGTTTCACAATTCACGCCGCCGATAACCGATCAGATCTTCTCAGCAGGGGAACCATAATGTCTTCGAGGTTCGCGTGTTCGTTGACGATTTTGATGCTTGGTCTGACGCTCTTGACGTTTCCGGGAGATCGAGCGCACGCGGATACCATCGAACCGAACTTCGAGGGTCTGAAGAACTCGATGGACAAGGACGGCAACCTCCGCCTCGAATTGGCCGCGAGCCTGAACGCACCTGTAGCGAAAGTCTACGAGGCACTGACAAATCCCGACAAGCTCAGCAAGTACTCTGCAGACATCACGAGCGTCAAGGTCCTGTCGAACAGCGCCACGGGCAAAGTGGTCGAGTACCATGGAGCGACCGATCTCAACCCGAACAAGAAACCGTTCGTGGTTAAATTCATGTTCGACCCAGCCAAGCACACCATCACGGCCCAGAGCGCCGCCAACGCGGCGATCAAGTTCCGGGCGGATTACGTTTTGAGCCCTTCAAAGGATGGCAAATCGACGGAAATTCGCTACGTCAGCGTGGCGGCCGACCCGAGCAAGGCGTTGGGGATACAGGTGCCCGAGTTCATCCGCCGGGGCGCCGGCATCCAGAACTTCATGAGAACGCTGACAAACGCCGGAAAATACATCCAGAACGGCGGGAAGTAACTGCCCAGCGCTGCCCGTCCCTCGATTCGAACGAAACCCCCATTTCTCGCAGATGCTGTTGTATCGTGATCGATGGTGATGGCCCCTGGACTCACTCGTAATCAGCAGGTCGCCGGTTCGAATCCGGCGGGTGGCTCCAGAGAAGCGACGCAGGAGGATCGGTTATCGCGCGGCGGACGCGAGCATCGCTAGCGCGATTTTATGCAGCTCGCGATCGCCGGCGGCGATGATCTGCCCGCCGTCATATGGTGGGCCGCCCGACCAACTCGTCACGATTCCACCTGCGGCCTCGATGATCGGGATGAGCGGTTGGATATCGTAAGGCTGGAGGCTCGATTCGATCACCAGATCGATGAAGCCCGAGGCGAGCAGGCAGTACGAATAACAATCGCCGCCGTAGCGCCTCATCCGCGCCTTGGATGCGAGCTGGCGAAACGCCTCGCGTTCGCCCGGGCCGGAGAACATCGCCGGATCGGTTGCGCAGACGATCGCGTCTTCGAGCCGCCGGCATTCGCGCACCCGAAGCGGGTTGCTCAGGCCGCGACCCCTCAGTTCGGCGCCCAGGCGTGAACCGATGAACGTCTCGCCCGTGTACGGCTGATGCATCACGCCGATCACCGGTCGCGCACCGTCGTTGAGTGCGATCAAAACGCCCCAATGCAGTTGTCCGATAATGAAGGCGCGCGTCCCGTCAATCGGATCGATGATCCAGGTCAGGCCGTCGGTGCCGGCCGCGAAGCCTTGCTCCTCGCCGAGGATTCCGTGGCCGGGATGAACACGGTGAATCTCGTCGCGGATTGCTCGCTCCGCCGCACGATCGGCGAGCGTCACCGGATCGTAGCCGCTGCCGCTTGCCTTATTCTCGACCGCCAGGCGCACGCGAAAATACGGCAGGATCGTGCGTCCCGCGAGGTCCGCCAGATGGCAGGCAAAGGCGGCGTACTCTCCGATCGCGCGATCATCCATCGTCGGCATAGGCTGGTCTGCTCGGGAGCCGGCCCGGTTACGGGACTTCGGTGCTCGCGTCGAGCCACGCGAACATCAGTTCATTCACCATCGATGGATCGAGCGAGGCTGCGCCGCCGCCGTACACCGCGCCGCTGCGCGCGGGCGTCGCGGGCGGATTCTTCGCGTACTCGACGCCGGCCGCGATGTCTTTGACGAAACGCGCCGCCACGCCCGGAAGTGTCTGCGGCAAGGTGACGCACAGATGAAAGCCGGCGGGCCGCTGAAGCCCGTTAAGCCGCCATCCACGCTCCACGAGGAAATCGTTGACGTGGTAGATGTCCACCTTGTCCGACGTGAACGCGATGCAGTAGGTCGGCTTGCCGATAATCTTGAGCGCCGGGATTTTTGCGACCCCCGACTTGATCGTGTCCGCCGCCTTCATGATGCGGCGGGTCGCCTTCAGGTAGCCCTCCTCGCCGAGCGTGACCATCGCCGCCCATGTCGATGCGCTGATTCCCTCCGAGCGGCTGCCCGCCACCGTGGGCGACGCATACAACCCGCCCTGCCAGTCGCTCATCGCAAAATACATGCGCCGTCGCAACGCGCGATTGCGATAGAGCACGACCGACGCACCCTTCAGCCCATAGCCCCATTTGTGCGTATCGCACGACATCGAGGTGACGCCAGGCAGGCGGAAGTCGAACGCCGGAACGTCATAGCCGAGCTTTGCGATCCACGGCAGGATGAAACCGCCGAAGCAGCTATCGACGTGCAGACCGACGCCGGCTTCAAGCGCGAGCTCGGACAACTTCTCGATCGGATCGATCAGCCCGTGCGGGTAATTCGCCGCCGAACCCGCGATCGCGATGGTGTTGGGCCCGATGGCGCGCCGCATCGCGTCCACGTCGGCCAGGTAATCGGCTCCGACCGGCACGCGAATCAGCTTGATGCCGAAAAAGTGTGCGCCTTTGGAAAATGCCGGATGAATCGTCTCGGGCACCACCATCTCGGGCGCTGTGATTGCGCGCTCGGCACGCCCTTTCTCCCGATACGCCAGCATCGGCAGGATGATGCTCTCGGTGCCGCCCGAAGTGATCGCTCCGCAAACGTCGGCCTGTGGGTCCTTCTCGCGCGCGAGCGCCGCGCCGAGCATCCGCGCGGTCATCGCGATTACCTCGCCCTCGAATTTGGTGCCGCTCGGGCACATGTCGCGCTGCAGCAGGTTGACGTGCGAGAACAGCGCGAACACGCGGTTGAGGTAAGCGTAGTGCTCCATCCCGCCGTGGTAGTAGGTGCCCGAGATCTGGCCG
>DLMJ01000013.1 GCA_002479255.1 Candidatus Binatus soli
GAAGTCAAAATGGAAATCCCGGCTTACAAGCATCGTCTACGAGAGTTACGAGAGGAACTCGAGCATGTGAAAGCAAGCGGCCAAGTTGAACGCGGCGAGCGAATCGAGGAGGAAATCGAGGCTCTAGCCCGTGAACTCACTCGCGCTGTGGGTCTCGGGGGCCGCAATCGACGAGCCGCGTCGGATTCCGAACGTGCTCGCCTCAACGTCACGCGAGCAATAAAAACTGCGGTGCGGTTGATTTCCGAAGAGGACAAATCGCTCGCTGCCTTTTTCACCCGCACGATAAAAACCGGCACCTTTTGCGCTTACCAGCCTGATCCACGCCAGCCAGTTCTTTGGGACCTCTAGTATTTGGCAGCAATCCACGAGCTGCTAAACCTCGCGGACTCTGAGCACCGCTCGTAGAGAAGATTCCCGACCGATTCGTTCACTCCTCCCTGACCGATTTGTTCATCGTCCAGTGCACGCCTTTGGAGATGAAGTCTTAACCAGAGGAGGTCTCGAAGAAAATGGAAGAGCTCGTTCAACAAATCCTCACCGCTCCGAGCGAAAATGCGGAGCCTGCGGGCGGCAATGGCGTCCGGTTCGCGCAAAATCGGTTTCTGGACGAGTTACCGGGAGCCGCGTTCGCAGCGATAACGCTCGTCTGGTTGTTTATGTCGCTTGCGAGCTTGACTTGGATGCCCAACCCTCCCCCCAACGACGCAGTTGCCACAATCGGCACACGCGTGGCGCTCGCGGAACTGAAAGTTCGACAGAGCATGGTCGCAAAGAACTCGCGCCAGTCCGGCCACACGCCGGATACTCTGTAACTCCATTCACCAACTCCAGATAGGGCATCTTGCAGGGATGTCCTTCTGGAGTTGGGGTGGTCCGTTGTCTTCCTTCGGACCTCCTGACTAAATCTGCGGCGCGGATGCACGGCGTGCGGGCCGCCGCGCACCGATTGGTGAGCAGGAATCCGGGACGAATCAGGCGGCGAGGCGTTCGTAGCGGTGCTGCAAGCCGCCGACCTGCGCGATGGCGATCGCCTTTTCGATCCCGTGTGGCATACTACGGAATCGGCGGGCAAGCATAGAATAGAGATGATGGATCGCTCGAGCTTATGCATGCCGGCGACACTACGGCGGTGATTCTCAAAACTCTGGACTTTTCGCCGCTTTTGGAGTTGTTGGTAGCCACAGCCATGCAAAGGCCGGATTAGTAAGGAGAACCGATGCAGGACAAAACAATATACGCGCAACTCGCGGAGAACTTGGAGATCGCCGGGCGGAAATCCAAAATGGTTCCGCGCATCCTCGAAAAGCTGCTTGACGAGGCCGAAGCCAGGCTGGTTCTCGCCGCCGCGCCGCCGGCTACGGTTGAGGAGCTTTCCGCGAAAACGGGCATCGATGCAGCCAAAATCGAAGCGATGGTCGATCCGTTGTTCCGAAAAGGCATCCTCTTCAAATCCAGAAAACCGGACGGCATCCGTTACTACCGCGTGCGGCAGGTCCTGCAGTTGCACGACTCCACCGCGGTCATGAACGATCCACCTCCCGGCATGCTCGACCTGTGGAAGGAATACACGCGCACGGAGTGGGGCGAGGAAGTCAGGGTGTTTCAAGCGCCCGTGCTCCGGGTCGTTCCAATCAACGTGAGTATCGAGCCCAATTCACAAGTCCTCGCCTCTGACGATGTCCGCAATTTGATCCACCAGGCTCGGAACATCGCGGTTACCAAATGCTCCTGCCGGGCTATCGACGGCTCCTGCGGACAGCCGGTGGAGGTGTGCCTCCAGCTCGATCGCGCAGCGGATTACTCGATCGAGCGCGGTACCGGCCGCAAGCTGAGCAGCGAGGAAGCCCTGCGCATGTTGGAGATGTGCGAGGAACAAGGCTTGGTGCACGTCGCCGAGAACAAGCAAGGCGTCGGTCACGTGATCTGTAACTGCTGCAGTGACTGCTGCATCAACTGGACAGCGATGAGAACCGGTGTGGGGAAATTTGCGTCGCCCAGCCGCTTCCGCGCTGTGATCGATACCGACGAGTGTAACGGATGCGAGAAGTGCATCGACCGATGCATCTTCGATGCGCTCACGATGATGGTCGATGGCAGCCTTGCCACGATCGACGAGCAGAAGTGCATGGGCTGCGGCGTGTGCCGACCGGCTTGCGTGCTGGAGGCCATCACCATGCAAGTGGTCAGGCCCCAGGAGTTCGTTCCCGCGTAACGAGCCGCAATCGGGGTTCGGCGCGGTCGCCGCGTATCCGAAAGCACGTATGCACGAGTTGCAGATCACCGAGCGCATCCTGGATGTCGTTCTCAAGCATGCCGCCGGGCAGGACGTGAGCAAAGTCGTCCGCATTCACCTGAGAATCGGCGCGCTGTCCGACCTCGAGGATGAGTGGATTCAGCACTACTTTGACTACCTCAGCCGGGGCACTGTGGCCGAGAACGCGCAACTGGCGATCACGCGGACAGGTGCAGTCCTGAACTGCCAGTCGTGCTCCTGCTCCTTCGAAGTCAAGCGGGAAGAGTTGGGGCGCGCGCACTGTCCGGATTGCGGCGAGACGGGTTTGGAATTGGTCGCCGGCCGTGAGTACGTGATCGAAAACATGGAGGTCCTATGAGCGACGCCGTCAGGCTGATCGAAATCAAGGAAGAGATTCACGCCGACAACCAACGGCTCGCGCAAGGCCTGCGATGCCAACTCGAGGAAAAGAAAACCTTCCTGCTGAACGTGATGTCTTCGCCCGGCGCCGGCAAGACCCGGACTATTCTCAAGACCATTGACGCGCTCCGCGACCGCTTCCGATTCGGCGTGCTGGAAGCCGATATCGACTCGATGGTCGATGCGGAGCTGATCGCCGCGCGAGGCATCAGCGCTGTGCAGCTCCGTACCGGGGGTTTCTGTCACCTGGACGCCGCGATGGTGGCCAAGGGTCTCGACGCGCTGGACCTCGACGCTCTCGACGTCGTTTTCATCGAGAACGTCGGGAACCTGGTTTGCCCGGCAGAGTTCGACACCGGCGCCGTCAAGAACGCGATGATCCTGAGCGTACCCGAAGGAGACGACAAGCCGCTCAAGTACCCGTTGATGTTCACCGTGAGCGATGTGCTGCTGGTCAACAAGATCGATTACCTGCCGTTTTCGGATTTCAACCTGGAGGCGATGCGGGAACGGGTGCTGAGGCTCAACCCGCACATCGAGATCTTCGAGATCTCGGCGAAGACCGGCCAGGGCGTTGAGCAGTGGGCCGCTTGGCTGAGCCGCGAAGCGAGCAGCTTCATTGGGTCGGCATCCCGCTCTTCACGGCCGAGGATCGGAAAGTTCCTTGACACTTCGCGCTGCTAGAGTTGAACGGGAACAATCACTCTACGCGCCAATTGGTTCCGCAGACAGGTTGACAGAGAGCGGCGCATCGGAGTGCGTCATCCGCCAGCGCTTCCACGTGCGCTGAGTTTCACCTGAACTCTCTTCGTTTTCACCTGTTGCGGACTTCGCTCTAATCGCCGACTGTGCGAGGCGATTGGCGCTAACCGACGGGAATATACGACCCTTTGGTTATATGAGTAACCTTAATCAACGATCAAAATATACTTTATATTACTAGTCGTGCTACTGTGAGGCCGTGATGAATAGAAAACTAATTACAGCAGTGTATATCTCAACTATGATTCTACTTGGTAGCATGTGCGTGGGCGCGTGCGCCGTGTTCGTGCCGGTAGATACCGGCCCGCCTCCGACCGAGGTCTCGCGGACCACCACTACAACCCAGACCAACGTCCCCGATCAGAGCACCACGACGCAGAAGACCACGGTCACGCAGACCACCGGCTCGAATTGACAGCGCTTCGGCAACTAGCCTTGTGTTCAGAGTAATAATTGGCGGACCGGAAAAGTCCGATCGCCAACTCACAGCCAAAGTCCAAGGGAGAAACTAAAATGAATTCAGTGCAACGATTTGCCATCAGCGTCGTGACTATTGCGGCCTTCACTTGTGTTGCCGGCTGCGGCAGCAGCACCAAGGAAGTTGACAGTACCACTTATATCCCCGCCGCCGCGCCGGCTCAGGTCGTCGTGCAGCCCGCGCCAGTACGGGTGGTTCCTCCTACTACGACCAGCAGCACGTCGAGCGAGCGGTCAAGCAATTCAAGTGATTCGAACAATGCAGGCACCGTAGATAGCTCGAGTTCCCATCACAGCGAATCCACCACCGTGACCCCCAGTAACTAATCGCAGCTCCGGGAGAATACTGCGATGCGAAACAATCGCAATCGAAAAACAACAGCCGTGGCGACATTCGCTATCGCGTCATTGATTGGCGGCGGACTGTTTGCCGTCAATGCTCGCGCCGACCCTGCTTCTACCGACTCCTCGAACTCTGCGTCCCGCGAGAACGACAGTGTAAACGTCACGGCGGAGCATCATTACAACTCCCCGGCTGAACGTGCGAACGACGCGATGCTGATCACTGAGGTCAAGAGCGCCCTTGCCCGTGACGGTGTTGCCAACAACTACCCAGTTGCGGTCGACTGCGATCATGGCAAGATTTTGTTGAGCGGCGTGGTTAAGTCGTCCCAGGACGCAAAGCATGCCGGCGATATTGCGGCCGCCGCACAAGGCGTCACCGGGGTAAAAAATCAGCTGACCTGGCATTAGCCGACCGTCAGCGAGGTTAAATCACGATGCTGTTGATTCTCATCATCTTGCTGATTTTATTCGGCGGGGGTGGCGGCTACAGAACCTATCATCACGGCGCCAGAGATCCGGGCGGCTTGTTGATGCTGGTGCTCATGATCGTTTTGGTCGTCTGGTTAGTTAACGGCGGCCTTCACGTCTGACCATTAGCTCACGTCATCTGGATTTTACGGTGAATGCGCGCGCGGCGGTTCAGGCGCGCAGGCCGCCGCGTTCGTTTCGGCAGCGCGGATCGCGTTGTAAACGGCGGCCACAAGGGTGGCTTTCTTGACCGGCTTGACGACGTACCCATCGCATCCCGCGTCGATTGCTTTCTTCAACGCCTCGGTGAGGACGGAAGCCGTTAGCGCAAGGATCGGGACGCGCCGGCGTCCGGTTCCATTCTCCATCGCGCGTATCGCCCGGGTCGCCGAGTAGCCGTCCACGATCGGCATCTCGATGTCCATCAGCACCAGGTCGTAGATGCCGGTCCTGAACTTCTCGATCGCGGCGCCGCCGTCTTCGGCTTCGTCGATAATGTGTGGCGTCTTCTTGAAGTATGCCTGCACGAGCAACCGGTTGTCGCGCGAATCGTCGGCCAGCAGAATCCGGAGCGGGCGCATTTCGTCGAATACATCGCTGCCGAGGGTCGAATCAACACCGTCGCGCTCGGCTGGCGGGGTGAGTTGCGATGACGCACCACTGGCGCCAAGTGCGCGGCTCAGCGCCTGAAACAGATCGGCGCGCCTTATCGGCTTGATCATGAAGATCTCGACACCCACTTCGCGAGCGCGCTCCATGGTTGCGCGCAGGTCGTCGGAGGTGAGCATCAGTATGATCGGACGGTCGCGCGGCCCGAGCCCGCGACGGCGAATCCGGCGGGCCACTTCTATCCCGTCCATTCCGGGCATCCGGCAATCCAGCAGTACCGCGCGATAGGGGTTGCCGCCGGCCGCGGCGCGATCGATTTCGTCCAGCGCAGCCTGGCCGCTCTCGACACAGGTAACCAGTACGCCCCGCGGGGTGAGCGTCTCGCGCAGGATCATTCGGTTGACGGCAGTATCATCGACGACCAGGATGCGCATGCCGGCCAAGTCCACGCTCGCCGCGTCAAGCGCGACCGTCACAGGGGCAGGCCGGGTCTTGAACTCGGCGGTGAAGCTGAAGGTGCTGCCCTTGCCTGGTTCGCTCTCGACGGCGATCTCGCCATGGAACATCTCGACCAGGCGTTTGACGATCGTGAGCCCTAGCCCGGTTCCTCCATACTTTCGCGTCGTCGAAGAATCGGCCTGGGTAAATGCGCCAAAGATCGAATCGATTATGTCGTGCGGGATTCCGATCCCCGTGTCGGTCACCGAGAAGCGTATCGAGGTGGTGCCCGTGCCGGTATCCGGATGCGCCATCTCGACGCTGAGCACGACCTCGCCGTGGTCGGTGAATTTAACCGCGTTGCTGAGCAAATTAACCATCACCTGGCGCAGGCGCAGCGGATCGCCAACCAGGTTATGCGGCACGTCGGCCGCCACGTAGCTGGCGAGTTCGAGATGCTTCTCGTGCGCCCGCACGCCCATCGTCTCGCCGACCGTGTCGATCAGCTCGCGGATGTCGAAGTCGACTTCCTCGAAGCTGAGCTGGCCGCTTTCGACTTTGGCGAGATCGAGGATGTCGTTGATCAGATGGAGCAGGGTGGCGCCGTTGCTGCGTATGATGTCCAGGTAGTGGCTCTGCTCGGCGCTCAAGTCGCTTTCCGACAGCATGTCGGCCATACCCAGCACCGCGTTCATCGGCGTGCGGATCTCGTGCGACATGCTCGAAAGGAACTCAGACTTGGCCCGCGAGGCCTCGAGCGCGGCTTCACGCGCGGCGATTAGCTGACGCTGCGTCTCCTTAAGCGCGTCGATATCGCGAGTGATCGTAATGCAGCACAAATGTCCGCGGAACTTGAGATTGAGCGCGGAGATCAGGACGGTGTAAGTGCTGCCGTCCTTGCGGCAGAAGGTCGCCTCCATGTTCCTGACCAGGCCGACTCGTTTGAGCTCGGCGACCAGGCGCAGGTGCTCCTCAGCGTTCGCGAATGACCGGAATTCGCGTGAGCGTTTGTCAATAACCTCTTCGCGGCTGTAGCCGCTATTTCGGGTGTACTCTTCGTTGACATCGATGTATCTGCCGGTTTCGAGATTGAGAATCATCATGGAATCGAGGTTTTGCTCGAACACTTTGCGCCATGCCATCTCGCTCTCGCTCAACTTGGCCGCAGTCAGCTCGCCCTCGGCTATGATGCGGTCGCGGTGCGCAACTTCCTGTTCGAGGCGAACCTGCACTTCATGGCGAGCGGCGACCTGCTCGGCCAGTTCGGCGCGGAGAGCTTCGAGTTCGCGCTCGGCGGCCTGGCGCCGGCTGATCTCATCCTCGGCGATATCGGTCTCGGGGCGTCCCATTCTGAATCCAATACTCCTCAGTTCGCGGCTCGATGCCCTCGCAGGTAGAAAAGGAGCAACTGTCGTGCCTCAGAATCGAGGAACGTCGCGAAGATCAGAAAAACTCGAGCGACTGGGAACAGAGACGACCTACGCGAACACCGAAATAGGGTAAGTAACGGAAAGTCGCCGCGCGCCGGAGCTTCATCACCGCGAGTACGACGCGCGCAAACTGTCAGGCGTCCGGGCTGCCGTCGATTAGCTATTCGCCCGTCCCCGTCAGATGCACGGTCTGCGGAGCGCCCAGCGCGTTGTCATTGATCAATGCTCGTCGCGATTCGTTGATAGAGCCGGGCGGCGCCGTCGTAGATCATCGCGCCGTCATCGGGACCGCCGACGAACTCCGCGATCTGTTGCATCTCCGCGACCCAGCGGTACGCCTTCGGGCGCATCGCAGGAACGGCGCGATCCAGCCATGCGAGGAAGTTTGGCTGACTGCGCGCGAGTTCGGCCCGCAGTGCGTCAGCAAGGCCTTCGCGTGCCGCGGCGCCTTGCATCGTCGCGCAGAGCGCGGTGAAGCCCTTGGTCAGTCCGGCGTAACAGAGCTTCAAGCCGGAGGCGGCGCCAACGGGACCGTCGAGGGTCGCAATATCAAGACCGAAGCCGGCCAGGCGTGTCAGCAGGTGAGCATCCGGGCCCGACGCGTAAAAGCGCGGACCCCTGGTGGGATCTTGAGTGCCGGCGGGCGGCGGTCCTCCAATAATGCCGGCGTCGATGAAGCTTGTGGCGCCGAGCAGGTGGCGGATGCGTCGGCAAGTCGCGGGAGAAATCGCGTTGCATTCGACATAGACCGGCTTTACCTGCGCGCGGCCAAGCGGACCGCGAAGGCGTTCGGCGACCTCGACTGCCACGCCCGGAGGAACGATCGAAAGGACGAAGCTCGCGTCGCGCACCAGCAAATCGTCGTCGTTGACTACTTCGATGCCAACGCTGCGAACTCGCGCGGCGCTACCCGCGCTGCGGCCGGCGAGAGACGTCGATACGCGCGCACCGGCTTCGCGAAGCCTGCCGCCCACCGCGGCGCCCATCTCGCCCGCGCCGACGATCGCAACCGTTACAGAGTCTCGATCTCGATGCGAATCGCTCATCGGACCACCCCCCTGCAAAAACGAGTGTAGGATTTCGCGTCAGTAGCGGTTGAGTCGAGCCAGCCGATCGGCGTGGAAGTTCGCATCGCCGAACAGTTCCTGGCCCACGCGGACCCGCTTCATGAACAAGCCGATGTCGAATTCGTCAGTCATTCCGATACCGCCATGCATCTGGACGGCTTCATTCACGGCGAGCGTGGCGCTAAGCCCGGCCCGGGCCTTTGCCACCGACACGATCGCACCGGCGCGGTCGAAGGAATCGTCGAGCGTCTGCAGAGCCTTCAGCACCGCCGAGCGGGTGACTTCAAGTTCGCAGTAGAGGTGAGCGGCACGATGTTGCAACGCTTGAAATTCGCCGATCGGCCGGCCAAATTGTTTGCGTTCCCGCAGATAGGCGACCGTCCGGCTGAACGCTTCCTCGCCGGCGCCGACCATCTCCGCCGCCACGGCAGCGCGGCCGACGTTCAGCACCCCCTCGAGGACGTTCCAACCCGCGTCGACCTTGCCCAGCACATCGTCGGCGCTGACATTTACGTCCTCGAACGTGAGCCGCGCAGCATTGTGCGTATCTACAGTCGGGGTGCGCTCGGCGCGAATTCCCGTGGCGCTCGCGTCAACCAGGAACAGGGTGAGTCCATTGGTATCGCCCGGTTTGCCCGCGCTGCGAGCGATCACGATCAGAAGATTCGCGACGTGACCGTCGATCACAAAAGTCTTGGCGCCGTCCAGCTTGAAGCTGTTGCCCGCGCGAGCGGCGGTCATCGCCGTTTTTTCCGGATGATGCTTTGCGGTTTCATCGACGGCCGGCGTGGCGATCAAATCGCCGGCAACGATTTGCGACAGGTAATTTTTTTTCTGCTTGTCCGTGCCGGCTCGAGCGATCGCGGTTGCGGCCAGAACCGCGGTCGAAAGAAACGGGGAGGGCGTAAGCGTGCGACCCAATTCCTCCATCACCACACCGGCCTCGACGTGTCCAAGCCCCAGGCCGCCGTACTCTTGAGGAACGAGAATTCCGGCCCACCCCATCTCGACGAAGTCCTTCCAAAGCGCGCGCGAGAATCCGTCGGCGTCGCGTTTGTCGCGTAGCGCGCGCAGATGGGCGATGGGCGCATTTTTGCCGAGGAAGCCGCGCGCATTGTCGCGCAGCATCGTTTGTTCGTCGTTGAGAACTAGCGCCATGTGATTAGACCCAGTCGCGATCGATGCTGTAGCGGCCGAATCCGCTGATTCGCCGCCTCTCTAAGCACCGGGCAAGCTCAGTATTCGTTTGGCGATGATGTTGAGCTGAATCTCGCTGGTCCCGCCCTCGATCGAATTGCCCTTGGAACGCAGCCACGCGCGCGCGGTGCGGCCTTCACGCGACCGCTCGCCTTCCCATTCAAGCGCGTCCGAGCCGCCCGCCGACATCAGCAATTCCATCCGCCGCTTGTTGAGTTCGGTGCCGTAGTATTTCAGCAACGACGATACCGCGGGATGTGCCTGGCCCACCTTGGCCATGTCGCCCACCCGCTCCATCGTGAGGCGGAAGGCGAGCGCGTCGATCTCGTACGCCGCGATCTGTCCGCGCAGCGCGGTGTCCGCGAGCATACCGTTGTCGGTTCCAACCGTTTCGCTCGCAATCTGTCCGAGCGAGCGGCTATCCCCGGTGCTGCCCATGCCGCCGATCATGTCGCGCTCATGAGTCAGCAGGTACTTCGCGACATCCCATCCCTTGTTGAGTTTGCCGACGAGGTTCGCCTTTGGCACGAGCACGTCGTCGAAAAACGTCTCGCAAAACGGCGACGCGCCGGAGATCAGGGTGATCGGCTTGGTCGATACCCCGGCGCTTTCCATGTCGAACAGCACAAAGCTGATGCCTTCGTGCTTGGGCGCGCTCGGGTCCGTGCGCACCAGGCAGAAAATCCAATCCGCCTTGTTCGCGTACGTGGTCCAGATCTTCGAGCCGTTGACGAGGAACTGATCGCCCTTGTCCTCCGCGCGGGCTTGCAGCGACGCCAGGTCGGAACCCGCACCGGGCTCGGAATAGCCCTGGCACCATCGAATCTCGCCTCGCGTAATCTTGGGCAGATGCTCGCGCTTCTGTTCTTCGGAACCATATTTGAGCAGCGCCGGCCCGAGCATCGAGATGCCGAAGCTGGTCAGCGGCGGGCGGCAGCCGAGCGCGCGCATTTCCTGGCGCAGAATTTTGGCCTCGTCGCGCGTGAGGCCGCCGCCGCCGTACTCGCGCGCCCACTCCGGTACCGTCCAACCCTTTTCCGCCATGCGCTCGAGCCACAAGCGCTGCGCGTCGGATTGGAAAACCGGATGCCTGCCGCCCCAGCAAGCGTCTTCCTCGCCCTGCACCGGGCGTCGCATCTCGGCAGGACAATTCGCCTCCAGCCAGGCGCGCGTCTCTTTGCGAAAAGTTTCAAGATTATCCATATCTAAGTCTGGTCCTAATACCTTTGCCCGCGCGATTCAAGGATTCCTAATCGGCTCGCGGGTCGATTTCGAGGCCGCGCCCGCACGGTAGGCCAGTATTAAGAAGAGGAAACACCGCGCGCCCGCGGCAGTGGCCGCCCGTGCCAACGGCGCGCGGTTTCTTAATACTGGCCAGCCGTGCCAACGGCCAGGGGTCACCCCTGCACTTTCGGACCCGCACGTTTGCGAACCAGGATCGTGGTGGCTAGTCTGCGATCTCGATCGAAGGACAGCCATGGCCGGATTAGTGCCTCGCAAAGACCGCGACGGTCTGACGACGCTCATGCGCGAGCGCGTCGCGCCCTTTACAATCAAATCGGCGCGCCGTGCTTGACCCTGACATCGCGCCTGCGGCGGAGGCTGGCCAGCCCGTCGCGCTCCAAGCGCCGGGCGAAGGCGCCATCGGGAGCCGCGGGGCGTTTCGCGCGCTGCGCCATCGCAACTATCGTCTCTATTTCTGTGGCCAGCTCACCTCTCTGGCCGGCACCTGGATGCAAAGCGCCGCCCAGGCGTGGCTGGTGCTGAAGCTGACGAACTCGTCGATGATGCTCGGCGTCGTATCGTTCGCTCAGTTCACTCCAATCCTGCTGGTGGGTTTGTTCGCCGGTGTAATTGTCGATCGCCTCGATCGCCGCCGCCTGATAATCACGACCCAAATCCTGCTCATGCTGAGCGCCTTCACGCTCGCGGCGCTGACGTGGACCGGCGCCGTTCGCGTCGAGTACGTGATCCTGCTGGCCGCATTCAACGGCACCGTCAGCTCGTTCGACATGCCCGGCCGGCAGTCGTTCGTGGTCGAGATGGTGGGTTACGACGATCTGGCCAACGCGATCGCGCTCAATTCGATGATGTTCAACAGTGCGCGCATGCTCGGCCCCGCCGCCGCCGGATTGCTCATCGCATGGCTGGGCATCGGGACCTGTTTTTTCTTAAACGGCGTGAGCTTCCTCGCCGTCATCTGGAGCCTGTTCCTGATGGAGATTCCCGCCCGCGCGATCGCAGGCGCCGGCACGCGCATGTTCCATCAACTGCGCGAAGGTCTCGCCTACGTTTGGAGCAACCGCCCGATCTTCCACCAGATGGCGTTGGCGGCGGTGACCAACGGCTTCGGCTACACGTATCTGGTGCTGGTTCCATTGTTCGCCCGCAACGTGCTCCACGGCGACGCTCGCACCTACGGATTCCTGGTCGCGGTGCAGGGACTGGGCTCGGTGGTCGGCGCGGCCACGCTGGCCTCGCGCGTCACGACGCGGGGAATCAGGAACAATCTCATCGCGGGGCTTTTTCTCTCCGCGGTTGGAATCGTGGTCTTCGGGCTGTCGCGCTCGATTGCGCTCTCGATGGCCGCGCAGTTTGTAATCGGCGCCGGACTGACCAACTTCAGAGCGAGCAACAACACCCTCGTGCAGCTGTTCGTAAGCGACGATTTGCGGGGCCGCGTGATGAGCACCTTTCAGTTGGCGAGCGTCGGGATGGCGCCGCTCGGCGCGCTCGAGGTCGGCTACATGGGCACGCGCCTGGGCCCGCTGCAGGCAGTCGTCATATGCGGCGTGGTCACGATGATTTCCGGGTTTGTGCTGCTCACCCGCCTCAAATCAATTGGAAAGGATGCGGCGCCGTCGTAATCTCCTCCTTGCCGGACACCCGCTTCGCGTGTTCAATACCGCATCTGTATCGATACGCGTCGGATAGCTGCCTGCTAACCGTTCAACTCAAGGAGCCCCTATATGAAGTCCTGGATCTCGAAAACAGCAATTGCGATGGCAATAGTCGTCGCGCTTCCCGTCCTCGTTCACGCTGATACCTGGCAAATCGATTCGTCGCACACCAGCGTCGAGTTCACCGTGCGGCACATGATGATCTCGAACGTGAAGGGGCAATTCCAAAAAACCACGGGAACGATCACGGCCAACGGCAACGACCCGGCCTCGGCAAAGATTGACGTGACCATCGACGCGTCGTCGGTCGACACGCGGGTCGAACGGCGCGACGCGCATCTGAAGAGTCCCGATTTTCTCGACGTCGCCAAGTACCCGACGATCACGTTCAAATCCACCAAGGTCGAAGCCGACGGTCCGAACAAGTGGAAAATGACAGGCGACCTGACGGTGCATGGCGTGACCAAGCCGGTTGTGCTCGACGTCGAAGGGTCCGGGCCGCCGATTCAAGTGATGGGCAACACCCGCGCGGGCGCATCGGCGACGACCAAAATCAACCGCAGTGATTTCGGCCTCACCTGGAACAAGGCGCTCGAGACGGGCGGCGTGCTGGTCGGCGACGAGGTTGCGATTTCAATCGACGTCGAGGCAGTCAAGAAGTAGTTCAGTCGTGGCGATATTGGCGCTTAATGTTAATCGTTCTGGCTAATCGTTCAGTGGTGAGTTATCCGCTCGGCGGTGGCGTCTGTTCCTGGATGCTGCAATATCCGCTTGGGTTGCGCGCCCTCGGTCATAATGTTTTCTGGATCGAGTTGATGAAGTCATGCGGCGATCCCGCGCGGGATGGGGAGATCGCCAATGACTTCTTCGCCCGCATCGCACCTTACGGTCTCGCGCCGCAATCCGCGGTTCTGGTGTTCGAGGATCTTGACGTGCAGGACATCAATCGTGCGCAGGTTTATGGCCGGCCGCTTCAAACCATCCTCGATATAGCGCAGGGTGCGGACTTGTTATGGAACATGGCCTGCTCAATCCGGCAGCCGCTGCTCGCGAAGTTCGTGCATCGTGTGCTGATCGATGTCGACCCCGGGCATCTGCAGATTACGGCGACGCAGTTTGAGATGGGAGTTAAAGATCATCATGTTCATTTGAGCGTCGGCGCCAACCTGTCCCATCCCGATTGCGGGGCGCCGACGCTGGGTCTGAGGTGGCATCCGTTTTTGCCGTTCGTGTACCTTCCGATGTGGGAAGTGGCGCCCGACCCGGGGCCCGAGGCGCCATTCTCTTCGATCACGCAATGGACGTGGGAAGAACTTTCATACCATGGGCGCGTGCTAAGCGTGTCCAAACGCGAGGCCTACCTGCGCTATGTAGATCTTCCGGCGCACACCGGACGCGCGTTCGAGCTCGCTGCATTCATCGGCGATAAAGACCCGGCGCACGATCGCGAGGCTCTTCGCAACGGCGGGTGGCGCGTCGTCGATCCACATAAGGTCGCCAACACGCCGGAGGCTTATCGCGCCTATCTGCGCGCCTCGCGCGCCGAGATTTTGTGTCCCAAGCCGATCTTCCGCGAATTGAACACCGGATGGTTTAGCGATCGCAGCGTCTGCTACATGGCGCTGGGCCGCCCGGTAGTCGCCGAAGATACCGGGTTCGGCGATGCGGTGCCGACCGGGCGCGGCGTTCTGAAGTTCCGCGATAGCGACGAAGCCCAGGCCGCCGTCGCCGAGATCGATCGAGACTACAGTCTTCACAGCCGCTGGGCGCGCGCGCTCGCCTGCGATCTCTTCAACTCCGACCGCCAGCTCAACGCGATGCTCGCCGCCTGCTAAAGCTGGGTCGCGAAATCCAGTCGCCTACGGCTTGGCGCTTCGATGGTGCTCTATGGTGCGTGCGGCAGCCTGGCCGGACTTTGCGCCGGCCGCGTGCTCACTGATTTCTTCGACCGCGTGACAGTCATTTCGATCGAACCTCCACGCCCCGGAAAATGCCGTCGAGTCGCGGGTAGAACGCGCGATAACGCGCCAGCGCGGTGGGCCGCATGTAGCTGGGCAGTATGACGATCCGGATTTGCGCGGCGTCCGGAGGAAGCTCGCCATTTTGGGGAAGGCGGACCAGGTCGGCGCGCCGCGCCGGCGGCGCGTAATAGAGCGCTGAGGCCCAGCTCACCACGCCGATGCGTTCGCGGCCAGGCGCCGCCTCGGTTGCCAGCGCGACCGCCTCGCGAAACTGCAGATCGCGCGGCTTCCTGTCATACTGATACACATGCACGAGCATCGTCAGCGCCAACAGCGCCGCCGCGGCGCCGCGCGCCCGCGCACCGCCGAGCGCCACGATCCCGAGCGCGGCCAAAATGTAGAATGCGATGAACGACGAAAGCGCGTAGCGGGTCACGTCCATCGGCCTGAACAGGTAGGAGATCGCGAGCTGCATCAGCAGCGGCAGCTACATCCAGATGAGCGCGAACGCGATCTGGTCGCGGCGGCTTCGCCAGAGTGATAGCACCGCCCACAGCGCGAGCGCCGCGAGCACCACGAACACCCACACGCCGCTGGCGCTCTCGAACGTCTCAATCGGGTCGAGTAGGCGCGGCGGCGCAATCCACGACCACTTTCCGCCCTTGACTCCAGAGCTGAGCTGTAGCGCGACGACTGGTGCGAATGACGCGAGCAGCGCGAGGCCCGCGAGGACGCCGAACGCGGCGCGCCACGCGCGCCCATCGAGCCCGCGCCCGCGGCGCCACTCCGCAACGAGCCGCCATGCGAACCACGCCCCCTCCGCAGCGAATGCGAAGGCAGCGGTGAAATTCGCCGCGACCGCCAGCGGCGTGAGGACTGCGAGCGCGGCGAAGTTCGGCCATCCCCCGCTGCGCATGCCGCGCAGGAAAAACCCGACCTGGGCGAGCACCAACGCGAGCGTCAGCGGATACATCCGCGCCTCGCGCGAATAGTTGATCATCACCAGGCTGATCGCCGTGATGAACGCGCTGAGTGCGGCAGTTACCTCGGCTGCGGGCGCATCCGCCTCGCGCCCATCGCCGCCGGCCGCCGGCAGCATCAGCAACTCGTAGGCAACGAAGAAGACCAGCGCAATCGCGCTGGTTCCGAACAGCGCCGACAGCGAGCGCAGCGCCGCCTCGCCCTGCCCGAACATCAGTATCCACAAGTGCAGGATGAGCTCGTGCAGCGCGAGCGTGGCGGGGTTAATCACGTGATTCGTGCGAATCACGCCGGCGAGCGTCGGCGCGCTGGCGATCACCCACGAAGCCACCTCGTCGCCGGTGATTTCCGCCACGCCGAGATGGATGAACCGGATGAAGCCGCCGAGCCCGATGGCGAGGGCAAGGATCACCGCCGCCTCGGCTCGCGCGGCGCGCCCGCGAGGCCGGAACTTCGGCGCCGCGTGCGCCTCGGAGGTCGCCGCGCGCCCGTGCGAGGGTGTCTCAGCTGGCTGCATTCGGTAGGAAGGTCGGCCCTCGATGTTAGGTTTCGGGTTAAAGCCCTACGGCTTGGCGCTTCGATGATGCTCTGCGGCGTGCGCGCCGAACTGGACGGGAACGCTGTCTGATCCCTGCACCACCACGACGCATCGTTTGGGGTCGGTGAGATCCTCTGGCGAGAGTCCGACCTTGTCCGCCAGGTTGGTCGCGATGACGACGAGGCCGCCCGGCGTCTGACGCGCGAGCTGAGCCGCCGTCGGCGCACTCAGCACGTCGGTATGCAGCGGGCGTCCAAGCGCGTGGCCGGCGTCGCGAATCAGATCGAGCAGTTCAGTATCCTCCGCGGTCCCATCTTCGGGCACCAGCACCGCGTGCAAGCCGGACCTCTTGCGGATCGCCACTCGCAGGGCCAGGTCGAGCGCCGCGCGCCCATGCGTTCCCCGATCCACTACCGCAAACACCCGGTCCAGCGGCTGCTCGCCTCCGTGAATCACGACCGCCACGTGAACCGGCAACGCGAGGGCCTTGTCCAGAATTTCGCGGACCACGCCGCCCATGAAGTCGGAACCGAAGACCGCGCGATGCGATCCCAACAGCAGCCATCCGATTTGCGGCTCTTTGGCGAACGCCAGGATGTCCGCCGCGGGATTGGTGGTCCAGACCGCCTGCGGCGTAATGATGCTGCCGCGCTCCAGTGCCAGGTCCAACGCCGCCGCCAGCGCGGGAGAGCGGGGCGGCACGCGCTGGTCGGCCTCGCGCAGTCCCGATCGCACACCGCCCGGCGGAGTCTTCACCAGTGCGAGCACGCGCGGCGGCGGGGCGTCATGCGGCGTCGCCGCCAGCGCGAGTTCGACCAGAACGGCCACGCCTTCAGGGTTCGAGACCGGCACCAGGATGGCGCGGTGCTCCGTTCTCGCCAATATCGGCTGCGCGGGCGGCTGCGCTGGCCGCGGCGCCGGCCGCGGGGCGGGATGCGGCGCGCGAATCGGAGCTTGCGGCGCGACCATCGGCTCGGGCGAGAACGTGGCGAGCTCCGGAAACCGCTGAACCTCCGGAATTCGATGGCGCGTGATCAGATGCAGAATTGGCGTGGTCGCAAAGGTCGTGACCAGGGCCATGATAACCAGCATCGCGAACAGTGTCGGCGAGATGACGTTCATCTCCAGCCCGATATTCAGCACGATCAGTTCCATCAGTCCGCGCGTGTTCATCAGCACACCGAGTGCCGACGAGTCGCGCCAGTTAAGTCCTGTGATTCGCGCCGCAACTACGCTGCCGCCAAACTTGCCCGCCGACGCTACGACGACGATCAGCGCGCACATCATCCATTGCTCGTATCCGCTGAGCAGCCCGATCTGCGTGCGCAGTCCCGTGTATGCGAAAAATGCGGGCAGCAACAGCACGATCACGATGTCTTCGAGGCGGTCGGTAAGCTCCCGCGCCATCCCGCTGTCGTGCGGAATCACGGCCCCCAGCGCGAACGCGCCGAACACGGCGTGGATACCGATCAATTCGGTGGCTGACGCCGAGATCAACAGCGCGATGAAGATCGACGCCATCACGCCCTGCGTCAGCCGCCCGCGATTTCCATACACCAGCGACAGGCGGACCATCGCGGGCCGCACCACGGCGATCATCAGCGCAATAAACCCGAGCGCCATCGCGATTGTCGCCACCGCGCCCGCCGCCTGTGCTCGCGCCACGCTGACCACGAAGGCGAGCATGCACCACGCCGTCACGTCGTCCACGGCGGCGCAGGTCAGCGCGATCGCACCCATGCGGGTTTTGTGAATCCCGCGATCGGTCAATATTCTCGCCAGCACCGGAAACGCCGTCACCGACATCGAAACGCCCAGAAACAGCGAGAAGCACGTGAACGGCACGTCGCTGGTCGACAGCTTTGGATAAAGAAAAAGTGCAATCGTCGCGCCGAGCAGGAATGGCGCCACGATGCTCGCGTGGGAGATCGCAACTGTTGTATGGCCGCGTTTGCGAAGCAGCGCGGGGTCGAGCTCGAGCCCGACTAGGAACATGTAAAGGATGACGCCGACCTGCGCGATTATATTGAGAGCCGGCCCCACCGTAGCCGGGAAAAGATATCCTTCCGCGCCCGGCGCGAGGCGCCCAAGCAGCGAAGGACCGAGCACGATCCCCGCGAGAATTTCGCCGACCACCTGTGGCTGACCAAAGTTGCGGAAGATCGAACCCATCGCGCGCGCGGTCGCGATTACCACCACCAGCGCGAGCAGCACGTGCAGCAGCTCGCCTTCATTCGCACGCGACGCGGCCGAGCCGAAGATCGCTGTCCCGCTCGCGGCGGGCGCATCCAGCATCTCGCCGTATGAGCGAATCCACAAATACAGCAGCACCAGGCCGCCGATCATCAGTCCGTATGCGGCGGCTGCGCGCGTGCCTGCGGTGGTAATTCGCGGCTGCCCTTCAGCCATCGCTGCAGTCTACCAGAGCGCCGGCTTCATGCGCAGCGCCCGGTAACGTGGCAATGACTCGGGTGACGAACGCCTAGCGGAGATCGGCGGATGGCTTCCTTCTCCGCGCGGGCGCCTTTTTCGGCGCCTTTGTCGATTCGCGCGCCGGCGCCGCATCTCCATTCGGTGAAGCTGAGGCGGCGGCTGCCGGCTTCCGCCGCCGGCGAATCGCAGAGATGGTCGCCGCGATTTCGGCTGCCTCCGACGGCGCCGCGCTATCTCCGCCGCTATAGTTCACCAGATCGCTCAATGACAGGATTCCGACCAACCGGCCGCGGGAATCGGCCACGGGGATACGGTGAATCTCATGCGTACGCATCAGGCCAAGCGCAGCCTCGAGATCGTCGCCGCGCGCACATGAAATCACCCGAGGGGACATCGCGCGCTCCACAGGAATCGCCTCGAGCGGCAAGCCTTGCGTATATGCGGCCATGCAGATGTCGCGATCGGTGACTATTCCCGCGAGCCTGCCGTGCCCATCGACGACTGGCGCGCATCCGCAATCGTGATCCCACATTATCCGAGCCGCCGCATTCAACGAGTCGTGAATCGTGCACGCTCGTGCGTCGCGGGTCATCAAGTCAGCTACTTTCACTCAGTTCCACTCCTTTACAACGGTTCTCGCTTGGCGATTCACTTCCAGCTGGAAAATGGTTTGATCGACAGGTTTGAATTGAAATAGCGCGGATCGCCGCTCACTTCGCGGTCGATCCAGTCGGGAAGTTCAACCTGCTCCCTGGCATCCTTGAGTTCGACTTCGGCGACCGTCAGCCCACGATTTGCGCCGGCGAATTCATCGACCTCCCAGGTATGGCCCTTGAACACGATTCGGTAGCGCGTCTTTTCGATTGGCGGATGCGCACACAAGTTGCCCAGAATCTCGTTCGCATCGCCCAACGGAATCTCGTACTCGTATTCGTCGCGCGTAATTCCCGACGTGGCTCCCTTGATCGTCACATAACCGCGGTCCGCGTACATGCGTACGCGCACTGAGCATTGCGTCGAGACGCAGAGGTATCCCTGGCGAATGGCGAGGCCGGCCCCAAGATCGCTCCATTTGCGCGGATGAGTCAGGAATTTCCGCTCGATTTCCTTCGCCATGCCTTTTCACTTTTCACCGCGGCCCGCGTCTCGCTCATCGTCATCGCAGCCGCATATCATCGCAGCCGCGCATCACAATAGCACTATCGCCGGGCGCGCCGAAAAATCAGGCAGCGACCAATTTTCAGTCTTTCAACTTTTCAACTTTTCAACTGCCGACGCGCTCTCTCATTCCTGCCCCTCGGGCAGACGAGCCGGGACCGCCGCCGGCCGATCGTTTGCGTGACGAGCGCCCGGCTCGTACGACTTGCCTTCGGCCCACCGAGCGCATCTGCTTGGTCGGCAGATCGGCGGCGCTCAACGATCCGAGCTGTGCGCGCAATGACGTGGGCTCGATTCCCAGCACGTCGCATACGTATTCAAAGGAAAACGGACTGTGGATTCCGGCTTCCGCATGGAACCATCGCTGAACCTCGTCGAATTGCTCGCGGTCGCATCGCCGCGACGAGTTCCCCGTCTTCACGTAGCATCGGACCGCGTCTTCGAGCACCGCGACCACCAGCCGCGTCTCGCCGTCGAGCATCGATCTGCGCCGGGTCAGATCATAAAACTGAACCGGCACCAGAAAATCCGGCTCGAAGCGTGCGCTCAGCCACGGATCGGGCCCGGCGCACTCGTCGAGAACCCGGTTCTGATTCGAAGATCCGTGCTGAACCTGTTCTGAGGCAGATGCGTACATACTGATTGGACCTCCTCTGAGCCGAATCGGAATTGCCTACTGGGGGAGCATGGCCTGTGCCAGCCCGTCAAAGCATGCTAAGATGAAAATCAGTAAGGAATTTAGGGATTTTGCGATGTCGAAGAAGCTGAGATGCTGCTCAATTATTAGGCATCAGTGCAATTGCCACCATGCAATGAGACCTCGCCGGGATGCGGGTTCAATCGTATCCGAGGCTCTCGCACGCCCCGCCCGATCCGTTTAGAATGCCGCCCTCCGGGAGTGGCAACAGCCGATGAGGCAACCAATCTGGAGCAATTTCCGTATAAGGAACTACTGGACTCGAATGCGGCTCAGCAAGACTATTGAGGTCGCTCGTTTTTTCCTACAGTGGCGCGAGGCCCGATCAATGCTCATATTAGAATACGCGATGTGCGCGAACGGTCCTTATTTATGAAAACTCGACCTAAATCTCGATCTAAAACTCGACCGACGAACGCCCGCAAGAGGCAGAAGGCCAGGATGGAAGCCGCAGTTAACACCGGCAGACGCCGGATCGATGCGCTGAAGAGCCTGCTCGCCAAAGAGCGCGCCGAAACGCTCGCCCGGGTGAAGGAATTGATGCGTGCACAGGCCCGCAATGGCGGGCAGCCGCCAGCCGACGAGATGGACGTGGCGAGATCGCTGTCCGAAGTCGATACGCATGCGGCGCTGTTCGACCGCGCGCGGGAACGCCTGGGCGCGATCGACGCGGCAATAGCCAGGCTTGGAGCAGGAGTCTATGGAACCTGCGCGCGATGCGGCGATGAAATCCCGTTGGCGCGGCTCCAGGTCATCCCGTTCGCGCAATATTGCGTCGATTGTCAGAACGAAGCCAACATTGAAGCTCGCAGCGGTCAAGGTGGAATGGCCAAGCCGTTCGCCGTCCGATGGTCCGGCGCCGAAGAACTCAGCAGCGCGGATGAATCGGAAGAACATGTCGAACCGGCCCGCGCCGCCGACGACGACGTGCAAATTGACAGCGCGTTTGGCCCCGACGAGGACGAACTCGAAGCGACGGGAGTCGAGAAGCGTCGCCGCGGCCGTCCGCCAAAGGCAAAAAAGGCGATCCAGAAGAAGATGCGTTAGAGCCGCCGGCAATCCATCACATGACAGCGACTGAGCAATTGCGCCACGAGCACGAAGCGATAACGCTGGTCCTCTCGATTCTCGAGAAATTATGCCAGCGGCTTGCCAACGGCGAGAAGGTCAATCCGGAGCATTTCGGCCAGGTGCTGGAGTTCATCCAAGTCTTCGCCGACCAATGCCACCATGGCAAGGAGGAGCAATTTCTCTTCCCCGCCCTCGAAGCGGCCGGCATCCCCAAGGCCGGCGGGCCGCTCGGCGTGATGTTGAGCGAGCATGAGCACGGCCGTGCCCTCATCCGGCAACTGGCCGCCGCGTGGCAAAAACACTGCTCGGGCGATCGCGCGGCCGCGGCCGTGGTGATCGCGAGCGCGCGAGACTACAGCGCGTTTTTGAATGCGCACATCTTCAAGGAAAACAATGTCCTGTTTCCGATGGCTGACGCGCGCTTGTCGGCCGACAGCCAGCGGCGGCTGCTGGAGGAATTCGAGCGGCTGGAAATCGAGCGCATCGGAGCAGGCAGGCACGAGCAGTTCCACAAGACGTTGGATTTTCTCAAGCAAACTTATCTTGGATAGAAAGCGCGTCCGGACTCGTCCCCCGCACAAACCCCTGCTTTACCGACGCGTCCGCCGCGGCTAAAATCTCTTAGCTCACGATTCTATTTTCGATTCCTCATCAAGGAGAATTCGCTCATGGCGGAAGAACGCAAAGGCGCCGTTACGATGCGGGGAAACCCGATGACCCTGGTCGGCCCCGAAATCAAGGTCGGACAAAAGGCACCCAACTTCAACGTCGTCGGCAAGGGGATGCAGCCTGCGACGCTCGACCAGTTCAAGGGCAAGGTCAAAATCATCACGACCATCCCCTCGCTCGACACTCCCGTCTGCGATGCCGAGACGCGCCGCTTCAACGTGGAAGCGGGCAAGCTGCCCGGCGACGTCCAGATTCTCACGGTCTCGATGGATCTGCCGTTTGCGCAGGCCCGATGGTGCGGCGCGGCCGGCGTGGACAAGATCACCACGCTCAGCGACTGGCGCAGCGCGAATTTCGGCACCAGCTATGGCGTGCTGATCAAGGAACTGCATCTGCTTGCGCGATGTGTCTTCGTCGTCGATAAGAACGACAAAGTCACCTATGTCGAATACGTCAAGGAAGTCGCCGAGCAGCCCAACTTCGAAGCCGCGCTGGAAGCGGCCAGGAAGGCCGCCGCTGCCTGACATTGAAGAGTGAAAAAGTGATTCACCCTGCGGGCGGACGTGTCTCAGACGCGTCCGCCCGTGATGGATCTTCTTCCTCATGCCGACCGATGCGCCCAATCGCCACGCCTTCACCGACGTGCTCAGGCGCGGCCTCTACGAGGCGATCTTTCGCCGCCGCGACATCCGGGAGTTCATTTCCGATCCAATTCCCGACGATGTCCTGGCGCGTGTGCTGACCGCGGCTCATCATGCGCCCAGCGTCGGCTTCACGCAGCCGTGGGACTTCATCGTCGTGCGCAGCCTTGAGCGGCGCCGTCGCGTGAAGGAGGTCTTCGAAGCCGAGCGCCAAAAAAATGCGGCTCAGTTCAACGGCGAGCGCCGCGAAAAATATCTCTCGCTCAAGCTCGAAGGCATCCTCGAAGCTCCCCTTAATCTGATCGTCACCTGCAAGCCCGATCGCTTCGGTCCCGCCGTGCTCGGCAAGACCAGCATTCGCGATGTCGAGATTTACTCGGCGTGTCTGGCGGTCGAAAATCTGTGGCTCACGGCGCGCGCCGAGGGCCTGGGGATGGGATGGGTCAGCATCATGCGCAACGACGCCCTCGCCGAAATTTTCGGCATCCCCGATGACGTCATTCCCATCGCCTACCTATGCGTCGGCTACGTCCGCGATTTTCCCGGCCGCCCCGTGCTCGCCAGCGCACAATGGGCCGAGCGATTACCGCCGCGCTCGCTGATCCACTTCGATTCGTGGAACGACGCGAGCGACCGAAACTCGCCCGCCGCCGATTCCCTGCTCAAGAAGATCGACGACCATTCCATCTGGCTCTCGATCTTTCCCGAAGATTCACCCGACCGACCGCCCTCGCGCGACTGAAATCGCAGCCACAGCACCGCTTGCGGGCTGACGCCGAGCATGATGCGATTACGCGGCTATGTCTTTGCTCGACCAAACTATCGCCTCGATTCTTCCACTCGACAACGAAGCGGCGTGGGCCGCCGACGAACGCCTGAACTCCCTGACCAAGCCTCCCCGCAGCCTCGGCCATCTCGAAGAACTCGTGCGCCGCTACGCCGCCATCCGCCGCGACGAATCGGCAAGATCCGGACGCGGCGCGATCGCCGTCTTCGTCGCCGATCACGGCGTCGCGGCCGAGGGCGTCAGCGCATTTCCACAGGCCGTCACGGCCGAGATGCTCCGCAACATCGCCGCCGGCGGCGCCGCGATCAGCGTGCTCGCGCGCCGCTTCGGTTATCCGCTCAAAGTCGTCGATGTCGGCGTCAAGACCGATACCAGCACCAAGCCGCTGAAGGGCGTGACTTATCGGCGCATCGGCGCCGGCACCGGCAACTTCCTGGACGGCCCGGCAATGACGCCGCAGGATGCGACGCGCGCGCTCGAAGTGGGAATCGACATCGCAAGCGAGCTCGCCGGCGGCGGCGCGACGCTGATCGGCATCGGCGACATGGGAATCGCGAACAGTACGTCCGCCGCCGCGCTCCTCTCTGCGCTAACCGCGATCGCGCCGGACGCGATGGTGGGGCGCGGGACCGGCCTCGATGATGCCGGCGTGCGCCGCAAAACCGAAGTGGTCGTGCGCGCGCTCGAGATTCATCGCGCGGCGCTGGCTTCGGGCCAATCGATGCTGGCGGCGCTCGGCGGTTTCGAGATCGCCGCGATGGCCGGCGTGTGCATCGGCGGCGCCGCATTCAATGTCCCGGTCGTGGTTGACGGTTTCATCGCGACGGCGGCCGCCGCGGTCGCGGAGAAGATTCATCCGGGATTGTTCGATCATCTTTTTTTCAGCCATCGCTCGGCCGAGGGCGGCCATGCGCTCGCGCTCGAACACTTCAAGCTCCGTCCAATTCTCGATCTCGACCTCAGATTGGGCGAAGGCACCGGCGCCGCGCTCGCGATGAACGTGATCGAATCCGCGCTCGACTTGTTCCACAACATGGCGACGTTCGCGGGCGCGGGCGTCTCCGGTAAAGTGCGATGAGCGACGAACCGAGCGCACCGCCGAGCGGGTTTTTCGCCGAATTCCCTCTCGCAGTAAGCTTCCTCACGATCTTTCCGGTGATCGATCGGCGCCGCGCATCCGACGATACCGTTGCGGCATCGTTCGCATGGTTCCCGATTGTCGGTTACTGCATCGGCGCGATGCTGGCCGGCGAGGATTGGCTGCTCGCCCACGTCTTTGCGCAGGTGATTCGCTCGGTCCTCATCATCGTCTCGCTCACCGTCGTCACCGGCGCGGTTCATCTCGACGGACTGGCGGACACGGCCGACGCGCTTGGCGCGGGACGCGATCGCGAGCGCGCACTCGACATTCTCCGCGACAGCCGGGTCGGAACGTTCGGCGCAAGCGCAATTTTTTTCGACTTGACGCTGAAAATCCTCGCGCTCTCGACCCTGGCGGGTCACCGCCGATACGCCGCTCTGCTGATGGCGCCGATGCTCGCGCGTTGGGCGATGGTCCTGGTCGCTTCGGGAATGCCTTATCTGCGGTCCTCCGGTGCAGGATCGACGCTGCTCAGCCGCAAGAGCCTCGGTATGCGCTATGCCTTCGTCGCCGTTTTCACGCTCGTCGCTATACTGGTCCGCGGGCGTGGCGAGTTGCGCGCGATCGCTCTTGCCGGCGCGGTCGCAATCGTAATCGTGTTCTCTTGCCGCTGGTTCTATCGGCGATGGATGGGAGGAGTGACGGGCGACTTGATCGGCGCGTGCGGCGAACTCGTCGAGATTGCGGTCCTCGTCACGATGGCCTCGTGACTCTTACCTGATTAACTGAGACGGAGTCGCCTGCCCCACGTAGGCAGCGGGGAAGGTAGCATCGAAGCACGGATCGAAAAAGCAGGATCTTGACTGCATAGACAGTGGAGATGTCCGCAGTATAAATGTTTATCGGCCCGAACGATGGCGCCATCTGTAACTCACTGATCACGAGGGAGCGTTTGTGCAATGCGAACACGAATGTTGACGATGCGGCTGGCGCTGGCAGGCTTGGGAATACCCATCCTATACCTTGCTCTAGTGGCATCTCCCGCCGCCACCGCGGACCCCGCGATAACCCCGATCGGGGTCTGGGCAACTGTGGGTGGAGGATCGCACGTGAAGATAGAGGACTGCGGCGGCAAGCTCTGCGGCGCTATCATCTGGCTCAAGGAGCCGTTCAACAAGAAAGGCAAGGACAAGGTCGATTCGGAGAATCCCGATCCGAGTCTGCGCACGCGGAAAATCGCCGGCCTCGCCTTGCTCAGCGGTTTTGTGCAGGACCAGGGCAGTCCATACGCCTGGACAGGCGGCAAGATCTACAATCCCGATGACGGCAAGACCTATTCGTGCAATCTGACGCTCCAGGATCCCGGGACGCTGCGCGTGCGCGGTTACGTCGGGCTGTCGTTCCTCGGCAAGACGCAAATCTGGAGCAGGGTTAAGTAAGCAAACCCTTGGCTTAGGCGCGCGCCGGAGACGGTCGGCGAACGGATAGCACGATCCCCTCAGTCCGCATGAGTCCACGCTAATTTGCTCCTCATCGAGCGACAACGGCTAACGACGTGAAAAAAGTGATCATGGTCGTGGGGATCGTTGTCGGCGTCTGCGTGGCTTATGTCCTTGCACACCTGGCCCTGATCGAAGTCGGCCGAGAGGTCGTTGTCGTCAGCGAGCCGACTCCAACCGGAGTGGTGCGCAAGGCGCGACTCTGGATCGTCGACGAGGGAAAGTATTCCTGGATTCACCCCGGCAGCGCCAACGCTCAGTGGTGGGTTCAGCACATGGACGCGAACCCGTTTGTCGAGATCTATCGAGGCGGCGAAAGCCGCTGGTACCGCGCGCAACCTGATCCCGAGGCGCACGCGAGGGTCCATCAGCTACTCCGGGAGAAATACGGCGTCGCCGACATGTGGGTGCGTTTCCTCGAAGGCAGCGACACTCAGAGCGGTATTCTCAATGGCGAAAAGTGCACAACGGTCCCCATCCGACTCGAACCCGTCGCGGCAAAGTAAAGCTCGACGCAGGCGCCTGTTTGACGAATCCGCGCTTACTTCAACTTTAGCGGATATCCCGCGACCATCAGGAGCGCGTGCTCCGCGACGGCCGCGACTTTCTGATTGGTCCATCCCAGCAGATCGCGAAAACGGCGCGACTCCGCGTGATCCGTCGGCACGATTCCCGATCCAACTTCATCGGTCACGACGATGCTCGCGAACGACGCATCCTTGAGCGTTGCCGCGAGCTTGTCCGCCTCCGCGAGAATGGCTCCGTCCGCCTCGTGACGCTGCATCAGGTTGGATATCCATAGCGTCAGGCAATCGAGCACCACCAGGTCGGCGCGATCGCCGAGCCGCTCGAGCGCGGCGACCACCTGGACCGGCTCTTCGACGGTCTGAAAGTCCGGCGGTCGCGTGGTCCGATGAAATTCGATTCGCGCCGTCATTTCTTCATCGAGCGCCTGCCCGGTCGCGACGAAGAATCTGCGTTGATATGGGAGCGCAAGCTTCAACGCCTGCGTACTCTTGCCGCTTCGAGCGCCGCCGGTGATTAGCGTTACCGTGCCCATGGGAATCATCAAGCGTACACGATCGCGTCGCGCGTGACGAAAATTTCCCGCCGAGCTCGAGCCCGGGTTGACTGCGCGCCGTGCCGCGCGTAAGTTCTGCGTCGCACCCGGTGCTCGGGAAGCCGGTTCAAATCCGGCGCTGCCCCGCAACTGTGTGGGGGGACGACGGCCTATCATGCCACCGCTTAGGCGGGAAGGCGGGCCCGAGGACGAACCCCAAGCCAGGAGACCGGCCGGGTCACTAACTGTCTGCCTTCCGCGGGGAGGGTGGCCTCAGGCACGATTCTCCTGAAGCCCGATTCCTCGATTCGCGAGGGGTCGGGTTTTTTCTTTTTCGATGCCCGATCACTCCTCCGCGCGCGCCGGCAGCCTTTGAACTCGGAGGGAGTTCATGCGGTTATCTAGTTGGATCCTGTCAACAATAGTAGTTGCGACATTGCTGTTGGCGCCGATCGCGCGGGCCCAGGAGCCTGCTTCGGCGCCATCGCCGGCGCCAACTCAGACCAAATCCACGCCGGCAAATCAGGCCAAATCCTCGACGCCGGCAAAGAAGAAAGCCGGTCAGCCGATGACACCGCCCAAAAAACAGGAGGCGCAGAAGCTGAATCCGGTGGTCGTCACCGCAACCAGAATCGAGCAGCCGATCGCCGACATCGGTACGACGATCACGGTCGTCGAAGACCCGCAAATCCAGGAGCAGAAAATCGACCGGGTCAGCGACGTGCTCCGCCAGGTGCCCGGCGTGCAGGTCACCCAAAGCGGCTCGCCCGGCGCGGTCACCGACATATCGATTCGCGGCGCGACGTCGGCGCAGACGCTGATCCTCGTTGACGGGGTCGAAGTCAACTCGGGCGCGACCGGCGGCTTCGACATGGCCAACCTGACGACCGGCAATCTCGATCGCGTCGAGGTTTTGCGCGGCGCCGGCGGCTCGCTGTACGGCTCGCAGGCGATCGGCGGGGTAGTCAATGTCCTCTCGCAGGAGGGCGAGGGCCCGCCGACAGCGAGCCTGGTCTCAGCGGGCGGCAATCGCGCGACCAGCCGGCAGGTCGTGACCGTGAGCGGCGCCGAGGGAAATCTCGGCTACTCGGGCGCGGTGTCGTACTTCTCGACTGAAGGGTTTCGTCCGGTCAACGACAACTCTGACAACCTCTCGGGCTCGATGCGCCTGGATTACCATCTCGGCGACGACACCGTGATCCGCGGCTTTGCGCGCTACATCGCGTCCAACGTGAGCCTGCCCAATTTTCTGGTGGCTTCCGGCGTGCCGCTCGATTCGACGGCGCATCAGCGCGACGAGTTCATGCTGTTCAAGGGCGAAGTCGAGCATCACTTCGGCGATAACCTGCTCGCGCGCGTGAGCGCCTTCTTCGTGCGTCAGGACCTGCGCCTGAACGCGCCGCCATTTCCGGGAGGCATCGTTTTCGGAGCACCCTATTTCGAGACGGATTCGATTCCGGAGGAGACCCACGGCGGCAACGCCGAGGCGATCTACACCTGGGCTCGCGGCTGGCGCACGCTTGCGGGCTTCGATTTTCTCGATCGCGGGCTGCAATCGGGCAGCTTCTGCAGCTTTTGCGATCCCCTGCCTCCATTCGCGGCCGGGGCGAGCAAATTCAACGCGCGCCGCCAGGAATACGCGGGCTACGTCGAGCAGGAGGGCAGTCTGTTCAACGACCACTTTCTCGTCACCGGCGGATTTCGCGTCGATGGCAACAGCCAGTTCGGCGAGGAGGTCAGCCCCGCCTGGTCGGTCGCGATTCCGATTACAAAAATCTCGACCACCTTGCGCGGCAGCTACAGCGAAGGCTTCCGCGCCCCCGCATTCAACGAGCTGTACTACCCGGACTACGGCAATCCCAGGCTGAAGCCCGAGATTTCCAGCGAGTACGACGGCGGATTCACGACCAACTTCGGCGAGCGCGCCTCTCTCACCACGACCTGGTTCTCGCGCCGCGTGCACGACCTGATTGTCACCGTGCCATGCAAGTACGGCCCGTCGTGTCTTTTCGACTCGGAAGCGGGCAACGCGGCGCGCGTGGATGTGCAGGGCGTCGAGGTCGTCCCGAGCCTCACCATCGTCAAGGGACTGACGCTCAACGGCAACGTGACGGTGCTCGACGAGACGCACGCCGATGCTGCGGGCTCGACGGCACAGCCGCTGCGCGTGGCGAAGCATACAGCGTCGGCGCTGCTGCAATACGTACGGAGCGCGAATTTTCTCCCTCACGATCGAATCACGGCCGGCGTGAACTACATCTTCGTCGGCGATCGCGACGACATCACGATTGAGTCCACCGTCGCGAATCACGCCGCGTATAATCTCGTCAATGCGGTCGTGTCGTACTCGATGGGAATCCCGCTCAAGCATGTGCACAACGAGGAGGTTTTCGCGCGCGTGTCGAACCTGATGGACCGCCGCTATTCGGAGGCGTTTGGATTTCCCGCGCCGACGATAAATGTGCTGGCGGGGGTGAAGCTGGATTTCGAATAGCGCCGCGCGCGTCAGGAGTCGATGGTCTGCTCGGCCGCAAAATATCGCTCGAAGATTGCGCGGATCCGATCGCGGCGCTGCGCCAGCTCGGCGAGCATGCGCGATGCGCCGTTCGCCCCTTCGAATCCCATTCGGCGCGCCAGCGGGCGCAGCGCAGCCACCGAGGTCGGGACGGCCCAGGCCGGCCGGTCGCTCTCGATTCGGAGCCGATTTTCCAGACGCGACAGGAATCGGTAGCCGTCTTCGACAACCGCCGCGTCGGCGGGCGCCAGCAGATGGAGGCCGTCGAGCGCCTCGAGCAAGCCCATCGTGTCGCGCACGCGCAACTCCGGACTGCGATGGCCGTGAGACAGCGCCATCATTTGCACAAGGAACTCGACGTCCACCAAACCGCCGCGGCCCTGCTTGATGTTGAGCCGCGTCTTGTCCTCGGCGCCGATCTCTTTCTCCATCCGCCGGCGCATCGCCGCTATTTCGCCGACCTCGGCCGCCGTCAGTCCGCGGCCGTACACGAATTCCTGGCGCGCCGCTTCGACCTCGCGGCCCAGTTCCCGGTCGCCGGTTATCACGCGCGCCCGCACCAGCGCCTGGCGCTCCCAGACCGCCGAACTTTGTCGATGATAGTCGCGAAACCCGGCCAGCGAAGTGACCAGCGGCCCCGCGTTGCCCGACGGGCGCAGGCGCAGGTCGAGCTTGTAGGCGTAGCCCTCGCGCGTGCGCGATTCGAGGATTGCGATCAACTTCTGCGTAATTCGCGACGCGATTTCCCGGCTGCCCGCGGCGACTTCCGCGCGGTCGTCGTAAACGAAGATCAGATCGAGGTCGGAGTTGTATGACATTTCACTGGCGCCGAGCCGGCCCATCGCAATCGCGCACAGCCGCATCGTTGCGGGAATCGGGAAGCGAGCCTCGGTCTGAATTCGCGCGAGCGACATCGCTTCGTCCAGGACGGTTTCGGCCAAACTCGTGAGCTCGCGTTGGACGTCGAACAGTTCGAGATCCCCGGCCAGGTCGGCGATCGCGATGCGCAAGAATTCCTGATGCCGAAATGCGCGGAGCGCGTCGAGCTTGCTCTCGAAATCCGGACTCGCCGCGATCAATCCCGCCAACTCATCGCGCAGTTCAGCCGGACTGCGCCGCGTCGCCGCGAGATCGGAGCGCACGAGAGTATCGAGCATGTCGGGATGGCGGATGAAGATGGTGGAGAGGTAGGCGCTCGAGGCGAACAGCCGCAGCAGGATGCGCCGGGTCGCGGGATGCTGTTCGAGCAACGCCAGGAACGAGGTGCGCGCGCCGATCGCCCCGATCAGCTCGGCCAGATTCATCAGCGCCAGGTCCGGATCGGGCAGCCTGCTTATCTCGTCGATCAGCATCGGGCCGAGCCGCTCGAGCAACTCGCGACGCCGCGGGCTGGTCGGGGCATGCGAGGGTCCGCGTGCGAGCAGCTCGAGATGGCCTGCGCTTTCGTCCGCGCGCGCAAAGCCAAGCTCGCGCAGGTAGCGGGTCGAGGAATTCGGATCGAGCGCCGAGTTCCACGCCAATTCCGCCGCGTCGGAGACCGAGCGCGTTGACTCTTCCTCGCCGCCGGCCAGCGTCTCGCGGAATTGCGTCGCAACCAGAGCCCGATGAGATTTCAGTTGCTCGCTGAATTTCTCGAGCGCTCCCGGCCCCTTGCCAAAACCCATTCGCGCCGCAAGCGCGCGCATCCCGCCGTCGTCGGCAGGCAGCACGTGGGTCTGCAGGCCCGCGACGATTTGCAGCTTGTGCTCGACGTCGCGCAGGAACAGGTACGCGTCGGAAAGTTCGCGCGCGCGTTTCGACGGCAGATAGCCCAGTGAATTGAGCTTCTCGAGCGCGCCGACGGTCTGCTCGGTTCGAAGCCGGGGATCGCGTCCACCGTAAATCAGCGTGAGCGACTGCACGATGAATTCGAGCTCGCGGATTCCGCCGCGGCCGAGCTTGATGTTGCGCTCGATCATCGCGGGCGTTTTCAGTTCCGCCTCGATCTGCCGCTTCATCGCACGCAACTGGCGCAACGTGTCGAAGTCCAGGTAGCTGCGAAACACAAAGTGATTCAGCTCCGCGCACAGTTGATGCCCGATTTCGAGCGCGCCGGCGACCGGCCGCGCGCGCAGCAGCGCCGCTCGTTCCCAAGTCTGTCCGACGCTCTGGTAATAGTTGATCGCACCTTCAATCGGCGTCACCAGCGGCGCGAAACGGCCGCCCGGCCGAAGGCGCAGATCGATTCGAAAGCATCCCGCCGATAAAATTTCGGTAAACCATTCACCCAGGCGCGCCGCCGCTTCGGAACTATCCGGCAAACCCGAGGAGGCATGAAGATAGACCAAATCGACGTCCGAGCTGAGGTTCAGTTCGCGCGCGCCCAGCTTGCCCATCGCCAGGATGCAGAATCGCCCAATCTCGCCCGCGCGTCCGCCCAGAAAGCCGGTCGCAAGTTCGAGCGCCGTGCGAATGCATTCGTCGGCCAGCTCCGACATCGCCAGCGCCGTTTCGCCGACGCTTAGCCGGTCGAGCAGATCGGCAATCGCCACCTGGACCATCATTCGGCGCATGAATCGCCCGAGCACGGCGGCTGCGCGATGACGATCGGGCGCGTCGATGCGGGCGCGCTCCGTGCGCATCGCGGCGACCAGCCCGCCTATAGTCTGGGCGCGCGCGTCGAGAAAGATTTTCGCCCACCCGGGTCCGGCCAAGGACAGTTCGGTCGCGATCAGCTCCGATGAGCCGAGGCAAAAGACCAGGTCGCCGCCCGCGGCGCGATCGCGCAGCACGCTTTTCAGCGCGGCGGCGGAATCCTCGGCGAGCTTGAGTAGAAATGCCAGCGCCAACTGGTCGTCCGGCGCACGCTCCTCGACGGCGGCCAGCGCCTGCTGCGCCAGGCGATCGTTGCCCAGCCGGTCCCTCAGCCTATTGGCGAGGACTGCGAGCTGCGGGGATTGCGCGGCCTTGCGTTGCATCACGTAAACGATAACAGAAGCGGGCATGCGCGCGCCGCAAAATTTGCGATGGCCCCGGGCAAGCGCATACACTTCTTCGACCGCCGTGGCGAACCACGTGAGTCCGGGTTAAAATCCTTCGCAGCCGAATGACCGCCGAAGGAGTCGCCCCGTGATCGTTCTCTACACCACCGAACGCGATTATCCGTGGGGCACGCTGCGCTCCACGCATGCCGCCAAGACCAAGGTCGTCCTCGAAGAAAAACACATCCCGTATCGGATCGAAAATCTTCCGCCGGGAAATCTCTGGAAAAAGCCGCCCGAGATGCTCGCGAAGCATCCGCTTGGCAAGGTGCCTTACATAGAGGACGGCGAGCTGGTGATTTTCGACTCGACGGTCATCGACGAGTACCTCGAGGAGCGTTACGGGCCGCCGCGCCTGATGCCGTCGGATCCGAAGCTCCGGATGCGCGTGCGCGAGATCGAGAATTTCGCCGACGAGGCGATGCTGATCGGCAGCCTCCCACCCATCTGGATGCCCTATTGGAGCGAGCCGGCCAAGCGCAATGCGGCAGGGATGGAGCAAGGGCGCGAGATGCTGCGAACGCGCGATTTGCCGTTTATCGAGCGCGTGCTCGGCCAAGCCGGCGCGGGCGGTTACGCGTGCGGAGAATTTTCGCTCGCCGACGCGCCGCTGATGGCGCTGGCGATGGTGCTCGACGTCGACGCGATGAAGCTCGACGCGTTTCCGAGAGTCGATGCGTATCTGAAGCGGCTGCGCGAGCGCCCAAGCTACCGCGCGATCAGCCCGCACACGAAGGTGGCCGACGCGAGTTCGCGCGCCTGACCCGCGCGGCGATCAGGTGTTCTGCGCGACAGTCTTTTTTGAATGATGGGTCTTCGACGAAGCCTGGTGAAGATGTGACGCGTGCGACTTCTTCGAGCGCTTCGGCGCGAAGTCGGTCTTGATTGGCGCAGGCCGAATCGCCGGCTCGTCCTCGATGCCCGGGAAATACTTGGCCTCGTAGCGATGCACCTGCAAGGCGGCAAGGAATTCCGCATAGTAGTTTTTTACGGCGAAGCCGAAATGCGGTCCCTGGTAGTGCTGGACCATTTGGCAATAGTCGCCGCCGTAAATCCCCGCTGCGCGCGCCACTCCGCCCGTGCCGTAGTTGTACGCCGTAATCGCCAGCGGCCAATCGCCGAGCGTCTCGTAGTTTGATCGCAACAGCTTGGCCGCCGCGAGCGTCTCGCGCTCCGGGTTGAGGCGATCGTCGTGATAGCGCGTGATTTTCATGTAATGCTTGCCGGTGTCACGCGTGAACTGCCAGATTCCAACCGCGCCCGCACTCGATCGCGAAGCGCCGTGGAAGCCCGACTCGACGTGCGCCAGCGTCACCAGCTCGGGCGGGAGCCCCGCGGTCCGGAAGATCCGCTCCATCGTCGGTATGTAGTATCGGCTCCGCAGCAGCCCGTCGTGGAATTGTTCGCGCAGTCCTTCCTGCACGCGCAAGTTCTGCGCCGCAACGGCATAGGCGCTCGGCGGCTCGCCCTTGAACATCGCGGCGACCTGGCGCTCTTCATAGTCCGAAGGTTCGCGCCCGGTCGCGAGGCGACTGAGAATTTCGCCATATTTTATTTTGAGATAGTCGTTCGCCCAGTCGATATCGCCGCGGGTCGGCTGACCGTCGCCGGGAAGATGAAACACCCGGTAGATACGCCGCACATTGTCGCGATCGACGACCGCGAAGTCGCGCGCCGAGTACGCGGTAAAAACATTGACCCAGAAATCGACGTTGGGCTCGATCGAAGCCGGACGCGGAAATGGGAGTTTGGTCTCCGACGACGCGTTGGGCGGGGCCGCAAAGCCAAATGCGATCGCGAGCGCAAACGCTGCGATTACTTTGACTATTCGGTTTGCCGGCAGCTTCGCTTCGAACAACGCCTTCTTCCTCGCGCTCTATGAATTAGCTCTCGTTGCTCCCATAGTCAACAAATTAGATGCCCGGGCGCCAACTATTGCGCCGCGTTCGATCGGCGGCGGTGTCAGTAATTGTTATTCGCGTTGTAGCTGGTATCCAGCCCCGTACCATTGTTGCTGAACGAGCTGGCCGGAAAGCGATCCGCCGCCGCCGACAGCTCGCTATGCTCGGTGAATCGATCCTGTTCGGGGAATTTACCGGATGAATCGCCGAATCTGTCCGACGCGTCGGCGTCAAGACGGGACACAGGCCAGCACCTTGCCCCGGTCGAGCCACTCGCTGCCGAGCCCGCCCGCGATTCGAAATCCGCGCCCGCGCTGGAAGCCGACGCGGCCCCAGCCCTGTCGCTCCAACTGCCGCCCAATCCGCTGGCTCCCCAAGTGCTCGAGCCTGCGCCGATGTCGCTCGAACCGATTGAGGAAGGCGAAATGCTGGTGCCCATCGAGCCGCCCGCAGTCCCGACTCCCGCCGTCGTGGGCGCATACTCGCCCATCGTCTGCGCGTCGGCGTGCGGCGCGAATAGTGCGAGCATCGCAATCAGCACGGCTGGCACAATCAGCTTGATGAGTCTCATGGCGTTCGACCTCCCCTGAGCCTACTGCCAGTAACGTTCGATACTCTAGTCGTAGCATCACGTACGTGGCAATAACCGGGTAACGCGGGCCTGCGTGGGCGCCCGTGCTTGTGACCAGTCAACGCGCGCGGTTAATCTGACATAGATACTCAAGAAAACCGTGGACGAAATCGAAATCACTCCCCTGACCGGCCCGCTCGACGCCCGCGTTGTGCTGCCGGGCTCCAAGAGCATCACGAATCGCGCGATGGTTCTGGCCGCGCTGGCGCAGGGACGCTCGGTCATCGACTCAGTTCTGTTGAGCGACGACACGCGCTACATGAGCGACGCGCTGAGGGTGATGGGCTTTACGGTCGAGATTGACGAGTCGGCGCGCAGAATTACAGTCAGCGGGCGCGGCGGGACGATCCCGGCGCACGGCGGCGAGATCTTCGTCGGTGGCGCCGGCACCGTGATGCGATTTATCGTCGCGATGGTCACGCTCGGCGAGGGACGCTTTCGGATCGACGGAAATCAGCGGATGCGTCAGCGTCCGATCGGTCCGCAGCTCGACGCGATGCAGCGGCTGGGCGCGAGCGTTTACAGCGAGCGCAACAACCATTGTCCGCCGGTGATAGTCGATGCGTCGCGGGCACGCTTCGAAGGCGGCGAAACTTCGATCGACGCGCGCGTGTCGTCGCAATTCGTCTCGGCGATGCTGATGCCGGCGCCGATTTGGAAGGCCGGCCTCAAGCTCCGGGTGATCGGCGATGCTGCGCGGCCTTTTATCGACATGACGCTGCGACTGATGGAGGCATGGGGAGCGCACAGCTCTGTCGAAGGCGAAATGATCGTTGTGCCCGGCGGTCAGTGGTATCGCGCGCAGCGTTTCGTCGTCGAGCCGGACGCGTCGAGCGCGAGCTATTTTGCGGCGGCCGCGGCTCTCGTCGGCGGGAAGGTGCGAATCGAGGGCCTCACGTCGAACTCGGTCCAGGGCGACATCGGTTTTCTTGGCGTGCTTCAGCAAATGGGCGCCCGCGTCACGTGGCATCCCGACCACGTCGAGATCGCGGGAACCGGGCGGCTTGTCGGCGTCGACGTCGCGATGAATTCGATGCCGGACATGGCGCCGACGCTCGCCGCGATTGCCCCGTTTGCCTCCTCGCCGACCAAGATCCGCAATGTCGCGTTCATCCGGCATCACGAAAGCGATCGCATCCGCGCGCTCGCGACCGAACTGAGGCGGCTGGGTGCGGCGGTCATCGAGAGCGATGACGGACTCGAGATTGCGCCGTCCGCGATGCGTCCGGCGGTCATCGAGACCTACGACGATCATCGAATCGCGATGAGTTTTTCGGTGACGGGGCTGAAGCTCGGCGGCCTGAAGATCAAAGATCCCGGATGCGTCGCGAAGACGTTCCCGGATTTTTTCGATCGCCTCGCTGCACTGAAAAACTGAGGACCGGATCGTTGGCGCGCTTGCGCCAAAGCCCGGTGAAATAGTGAAAAAGTGAAAACGAATCCGGATCGGTTCGTCCTCGGCTTCGTCAAATTTCTGGGTACGCCGTTGTGCATCGCCGCGATCCTCGCCGCGATGGTCGCGTTCACTCGTGCGCGCGACGGGAATTGGGAGCAAGCGGCGTTGGCCGCGTCGGTCGCGCTGGCGTGCGGGGGAGCCGGCTTCGGAGCGATATGGTGGGTCCGATTCCACGCGCGGGCTGCCGATCCTTCCGAGCGATTGCGCGCGTTGAATCCCGCCGCGCCGTGGATGTGGCGCGAGGACTGGGCCCGCCACGAGGTCCGCACTTCGGCGCGGCGCGACGCGAATCGACTGACGATCATAGCGATCGCGTGGTGCGTCGCGACGTTTCCCATCTTCTTTATTGTGCCCCACCGCGCGATCCGAAGCGCCGACTACTTCGCGATACCGTCTTTGATATTCCCGCTGATCGGCGTCGTCATGATGGCGTGGGCGATGCGAATCCGGATGCGAATCCGCCAATACGGCGAGTCGTGGTTCGTGATGGCTTCCGTGCCGGGCCAAATCGGCGGTTCGCTTGCCGGATCGATTCATGTCGACAAGCCGCTGACGGCCGGACAACAGGTCGCGCTCGAACTCGCCTGCATCAACCGCACGACGCGCGGAACCTGGCACAGTCTCACGACCTGGGACTGGATTTTGTGGCACGCTGAGCAAACTTCGATGAGCGATTCGACGGGATCGATTCCGGTCGCATTCCTGATCGCGTCGGATTGCCGCCCGACCGACGATTCGAATCCAAAAAGCCGAATCGTATGGCGTCTCGGCGCGAAGGCGCCCGGCGCCGCCGGTGGATACCGCGCTGAATTCGAAGTGCCGGTGTTCCGAATCGGTTCCTCTTAAGCCTAAGTCTGCGAAGGGCCGCGGTTAAAGCGCGAATGTTTCACGTGAAACACTGCTCGCCTTAAACTTGGCACAGTAGTATAAGAGCGCTTTGGCGTTGTAGCGAACTCAACTTATCAACCTAGGGAGAACATGCGCATGGCATCTCGTAAACAGATAGGGGAATTTTCGTTCAAGTTCACCACGATCACCTGCATTCCCGGGCCAGCAGGTAGCGTACTTAACCAAGTGACTTGGGAAGGGACGGCGACGGGATTTGGGGCGGTCTTCAGCACGCTAACCTTCGTCGGCGGCAACAAGAGCGGGAGTTACAGTGAGTGTGGGACGGCATTCCTGGACAATGGCGACGGTCTCAGCGGCATCGGTCAGGGGACCTATGAGGGTAACGGGAAAAACAAGTGGCACACGGCGGGCTTTTTGCAGATCTCCGATGGCCGCAGGATCGCTAGCGAGGGTGAGATAGACCTGGCCTCGCGGTCGTATAAGGGGAAGCTATTCGAGATGAGCTGAGCCATCGCGGTCAAGCTCTCCAAGGCGCGCCTGACTGAGTTAATCCCACAGGAGTCAAGTGAACTACGGCGCGGTCGGCCGGCTGTCGGCCGACCGCGCTTCATCGCAGACGTGCGCGGGCTCGCGCACGGCCGATGCCGGATTCTGCCACTGCGGACTGTCATGTTTAGGGAAGGGCAATTTATACCACCTGTTGTGGTCCAAGGACGACTATACCACCAATGATAGTTTCGTTCCGTCAAAATTAATTTTTCGCAAGCGGAGGTTGCTCGATGAACAGCAATCGTCGCGGCGATGAAGCTGCGTCCGGTGATTTCGGACAAATGTGCGTGAGGAGTTGACCTGAGTGTTGTCCATAGCCGATCGCATAGCACGCGGGGGACGGTGCGGGCAGGCTGAATAGTTCATCCCAGAACCTGTAAGGGAGAGGACGAAGGTGGTATCCGGGATTCTTCGCCGCAGCGGCTCAGAATGACACCAACCGGAGTCAGGCGCCGAGCTAGCGCGGGGCGGGTTTCAGGGCGGCGGCTTCAACTCGGGCACGGGCGAGCATCAGGGCTTCCTGGGCGGGGGCGTAGTCGGGATCGTAGAAGCTCAAATTTGAAAACTTCTCGTCGGCATCCCGCACTTGCGCGGCCGCGGCGCTGGCGTCGATGCTCTCGGGCGATTCGGCGCTGCTCGCCAGCACGGTCATCACGCCGTCTTTCACTTCGGCGAAGCCGCCCGACACAACCCAGTGCATCGCCTCGCCGTCGGGCAGGCGCGCCTCCAGCACTCCGGGCACAAGCGACGTGATGAAGTTGATGTGATCGGGTAGAACTCCGAATTCGCCGAGCGGGCCAATCGCCGAGACTTCCTCGGCTTGTCCTTCGGCGACCATGCCGGTGGGTGTGACGAGTGTGAATGAGAACGTCGCAGCCATCGCGGACTCCGGTTGCCTAGCGCGCTTCGCCGCGGGCGAGGCGTTCGGCCTTCTCGCGCGCGTCTTCGATGGTGCCGACCAGGTAGAAGGCCTGCTCGGGCAGGTCGTCGCATTTGCCGTCGAGGATTTCGGCGAAGCCGCGCACGGTATCCTTGCGCGTGACGTACTTGCCGGGCTGATTGGTGAACGGCTCCGCGACGAACATCGCCTGTGACAGGAAGCGCTCGACGCGGCGCGCGCGCGCGACCACGGTCTTGTCATCGGCCGACAATTCTTCCATCCCGAGGATCGCGATGATGTCCTGCAAGTCCTTGTAGCGCTGCAGAATGGCCTGCACGCGGCGCGCGACGTCGTAGTGTTCGTCGCCCACCACTTGCGGGTCGAGAATTCGCGAGGTCGAACCGAGCGGATCGACGGCGGGAAAAATCGCCTTCTCGAAAATCTTGCGATCGAGCGCGGTGACGGCGTCCAGATGGGTGAAGGTGGTGGCCGGCGCGGGGTCGGTGTAGTCGTCGGCGGGAACGTAGATGGCCTGCACGGAGGTGATCGCGCCCTTCTTGGTGGTGGTGATGCGCTCCTGGAGCTCGCCCATGTCGGTGCCCAGCGTGGGCTGGTAGCCGACGGCGCTGGGCATGCGGCCGAGCAACGCGGAGACTTCGGAGTTGGCCTGCACGAAGCGGAAAATATTATCGATGAAGAAGATGACGTCCTTGCCTTCTTCGTCGCGGAAATATTCGGCGACCGTGACTCCGGTCAGCGCGACGCGGGCGCGCGCGCCGGGCGATTCGTTCATCTGGCCGTACACCAGGGCGGTTTTTGCGATGACGCCCGACTCCGTCAGCTCGCGATAGAGGTCGTTGCCCTCGCGCGAGCGCTCGCCGACGCCGGCAAACACCGACACGCCGCCGTGCTGCTTGGCGACGTTGTTGATGAGTTCGAGGATGGTGACGGTCTTGCCGACGCCGGCTCCGCCGAACAGACCGATCTTCCCGCCGCGTGCGAACGGGCAAATCAGGTCGATGACCTTGATGCCGGTCTCGAGGATTTCGGCCTCGACGGCCTGGTCGGCGAAGGCGGGAGCGTCGCGATGAATCGGCATCAGCGACTTGCCCTGAATTGGCCCGCGCTCATCGATCGCATTTCCCGTGACGTTCATGATGCGCCCGAGCGTGCCCGGCCCGACCGGCACCGAGATTGGCGCGCCGGTGTTGGCGGCTTCCATCCCGCGCACCAGCCCGTCGGTCGAGTCCATCGCGATGCATCGCACGGTGTTTTCGCCGAGATGCTGCTGCACTTCGAGCACGAGGTTGCCGGCCACGTCGCTGATCGACGGGTTGCTGACGCGCAGCGCCGAGAAAATCGGCGGCAAGGCGCCGGGGCCGAACTCGACGTCAACGACGTTGCCGAGCACCTGGTTGATTCGTCCTGGAGCGGTCTGACTCATAAACGGTGATATCCCCGTGTGATTTCGATTTCTGCCTTGCGCACTTTAACGCAACGCCTCTGCGCCGCCGACTATGTCCATCAGCTCGCGCGTGATCTGGGCCTGGCGGGCGCGATTCATCTCGAGCGTGAGCGACGAGATCATCTCGATGGCATTGTTGGTCGCACTGTCCATCGCGGTCATTCGCGCACCCTGCTCGCTGGCCTCGGCCTCGAGCAGCGCGTGATAGACGGCGGCTTCGAGATATCCGCGCAGCACGACCGGCGCCAGTTCGGCGCGCGACGGCTCGACGAGATAGTCGATTTTCGGCGCGCCGGTTTTGGGCATCGCGCCATCAACGCTCGCGCCATCCTGGATACCGGCGTCGCCAGGCGGCTTGACCGGCAGCAGGCGCTCGTAAACCGCCTTCTGCGTGACGGCGGATTGGAAATGAGTATAGACGATGCCGGCCTCGTCGATCGCGCCGGAGCTGTAATCGGCGAGCATCCTGGCGGCGATATCGCGCGCGAGAGCGATCGTGGCCAGGCGCGGCAAATTATCGACTCGCGACAGCGCGACCGGCACCCCGGAGCGCTTGAAATGATCGACGGCTTTCTTGCCGACTGCGAACAGTTCGATCTCGAATCCCGCGCCGCGGATTTCGCGCCGCGCCGCTTCGGCCGCACGGAACAGGTACGAGTTGTAGCCGCCGGCCAGCCCACGATCGGACGCGACCACCACCAGCATCGATCTCTTTTGCGCACCCTCGACCGGGCCGACCGAGATTCCTTCCGAGGTGAGCAGGGAATCCGCGACTCGCGCCAGCGCTTCGCTGTACGGCAGTGAGTTGGCGAGTGCTTCCTGCGCGCGCCTCAAGCGCGCGGCCGAAACCAGTTTCAGCGCGCGCGTGATCTGCTGCGTCGATTTGGCCGACGCGATCCGGCGCCGGATTGCCTTGAGTGATGCCATCGTCGAACGCTATCGCGACTACGCCGGCTGCGGCGCGGCCGACTTGTTTTCGGCCAGGAACGATTGTTCGTAGGCGTCGAGTCCGGCCTTAAGTTTTTTCGTCAGCTCGTCGGAAATCTGTTTTTGGTCCCGGATTTCGGCGAGCAAGCCGGCGTGGCGCGAGTCGAAGTTCGTGTACAGTCCCGCCTCGAACGGCCGAATCTGCTCGACCGAGAGTTTGTCGAAGTAGCCCTCTCGCGCGGCGAAAATGATCAGCACCTCTTTCTCCATCGGCAGCGGACTGTACTGATTCTGCTTGAGCATCTCGGTCAGCCGCGCGCCGCGGGCGAGCAGGCGCTGCGACGACGCGTCGAGGTCGGATCCGAACTGCGCGAACGCCGCCATCTCCCGGTACTGCGCGAGGTCGAGCTTGAGCGTGCCTGCAACCTGCTTGATCGCCTTGACCGCGGCCGAGAATCCAACGCGCGACACCGACAGCCCGACGTTGACGGCGGGACGCACGTTGGAGTTGAAGAGATCTTTATCGAGAATTATCTGGCCGTCGGTGATCGAGATGACGTTAGTCGGAATGTACGCCGACACGTCGCCTTCCTGGGTCTCGATTACGGGCAGCGCGGTCAGCGACCCGCCGCCCATCTCGTCGCTCATCTTGGCGGCGCGCTCGAGCAGGCGCGAATGCAGATAGAAGACGTCGCCGGGGTAAGCCTCGCGGCCGGGCGGGCGGCGCAGCAGCAGCGACAACTGGCGATAGGCCTGCGCGTGCTTGCTCAAATCGTCGTACACCAGCAGCGCATGCTTGCCGGTGTCGCGAAAATACTCGCCCATCGTGCAGCCGCTGTAGGGCGCGATGAACTGGAGCGGGGCGGCCTCCGACGCGGTCGCAGCGATGACCGTGGTGAACTCCATCGCGCCGGAGCTTGTGAGGCGCTGGACAACTTGCGCGACGGTCGAGCGCTTCTGCCCAATCGCCACGTAAAAGCAATGCATGTTCTGGCCGCGCTGGTTGATGATGGTATCGATGGCGATTGCGGTTTTGCCGGTCTGACGATCGCCGATTATCAGTTCGCGCTGTCCGCGTCCGATCACCAGCATCGTGTCGATAGCCTTGATGCCGGTCTGCAGCGGCTCCTTGACGGGCTGGCGGCGGATGATACCGGGCGCCTTGATTTCGATTCGCCGCGTCGCGGACGACTTGATCGGCCCCTTGTCGTCGATCGGCTGTCCGAGCGCGTTGACGATGCGGCCGAGCAGGCCCTCGCCGACGGGCACTTCGGCGATTCTGCCGGTGCGCTTGACCTCGTCGCCTTCCTGGATGTCCTGGGGATCGCCGAACAGCACGGCGCCGACGTTGTCCTCCTCGAGGTTCAGCACCATCCCGAACATCTGATGCGGAAATTCGAGCAGCTCGCCGAGCGCGGCGTTCTGCAGTCCGTAGATTCGGGCGATACCGTCGCCGCAGGAGAGCACGCGGCCGGTTTCGCGCACCGAGATGCTGCCCTCAAAACCCTTGATCTCGTTTTTGAGGATTTCGCTGATTTCCGATGGTCTGATTTCCGCCATATGATGTCGTTTGTTCCCGGCTAGCCTGCAAGCCGGCGCTTTGCCTCCGCGAGGCGAGTTGCAAGGCTGCCGTCGTAGATTTTTCCGCCCAATTCCGCGGTCACGCCGCCGAGCAGCGCGGGGTCGATTTTCACGGTTGGAATAATTTTCAGCGCCGCGATCTTTTCGAGTCCGCCCACCACCCGCGCAACCTCCGCGTCCGACGGTTGAATCGCAAAGATCAGGGTCGCGCGCTCACGGCCCATCGCCCGATCGAGCAAGTCGCGATACGACTCGGCTATCGCGCCGAGCTCACGAATCCGCCCGTGGCGCGCGACCACCACCGCAAACGAGCGCAGCGGGAAGCTGAGATTGAGGCGCTCGGCAATTTTCGCCATCGCCTCCTGCCGCGATTGCTCGGCCAGCTCGGGCGATGCGAGGCGCTCGAGGAGCTCGGGCGAATCGACCATCGCGGCCAGCCGCTCGAGCTCGACGCCCCACTTTTCCTCGCTGCCCTTGTCCGCCAGATCGAGCAGGGCGCGCGCGTAGCGCCTGGCGACTCGCGAACCTTTCATTGCCGGTCACCCGGGGCAAGCTCGTCCATGAAGCCGTCGATGAGCCGGCCCTGGTCGGTGGTTTGAAAATTGCGCCCGATCAGATCGCGCGCCAGCGTCGCGGCGGATTCGGCAAGCTGCGCGCGCACGCGGCGGCGCGCCGCTTCTGAGAGCGCGGAACTGCTCATCGCGGTGTCGCGGTGGATTCGATCGGCCGTCGATTTCGCCAGCTCGGCGACCTTGCCGACCTGGAAAGCAGTTTCCCGTTCCAGTTCGTCCGCGACCTTCTTTAGTTCCGCCGCGAGCGCAGCCATCCGCGCCGCCGCCTTGTTGGCCAACTCCTCAGCTTCGGCGAATGCGCCTGCCGCGCGGGACAGGCCGGTGCGAATCGTGACGGCGCGATCGGCAAAGAACTTCCGCGCCGGAGGACCGGCGAAATAGACCAGCACCCCCACAAACAGGATGAAGTTGATCGCGAAGAAGGCCAGCGACAGCCATGAGCCGTGCTCCGCGCCCGCATCCTCGGCGGCAAAGGCGGCGGCCGGAAAAAAAGCGGCAGCGAAAATCGCCGCCGATGTGATCCACTTCTTCATCGGGTGTTGAATCAGTCGCGCTTAGTTGCTTTTGCCCGTCGCCGCGCCACCGCCGAGCGGGCGGCCCAGCACGCGTTCGGCAAGCTCGGACGCAAGGCTATGTCCCATCTGCTCGAGTTCTCGCTCGGCCGCCTTGAGCTCTGTTTCTATTTTGACCCGCGCCTGCTCGAGCATCTCCCGCGCCTCAGCCTTGGCCGCTTCCATCATTTGCACGGCTTCGGATTCGGCCTTGCGGCGCTCGGTCTCGCGCCGCGCGATTGCGCCCTGCCGGACTGCGGCGAGCCGCGCATCGCATTCCTCATGGGCTGCGCGAGCCTGCTTGATCAATCGCTCGGTGTTATCGTTCAAATCCTTGAATTTGCGCTCACGTTCGGAGAGCAGATTCAAGAAAGGGCGAAAAAATAATCGGCTGAATATAAACCAGAAAACCAGGAACGAAACAATCAGGGCAAAAAACGTCCCCCAATTCGGCGGGATATGCATGTTACGGCGTCTCCCCTGGGGGGATTTTCGGGATTCTCTCCATCATCGGAACCTGGGGAACGCGGACTATCCTGGCTGAACCGGCCGGGGCAATTCAGGCCTGCTTCAGCCCTCCGGCGGCCTGCACCACGCGCTCCTCCTTGGGGAATACTGTAACTTTGCGATCTTCGCGGATACCCTCGGGCTGCATCGAGCAATGCCCCTCGAACTGCGCGCCCTCCTGAACCGAAAGCACGGGCGCCGTAATGTTTCCGCTCACCTTCGCCGAAGGACGGATTTCGATTCGCTGGGTCGCGACGACATCGCCGCTGACCTTGCCCGCAATCGAGACCGAGGCGGCGCGTATCTGGGCGGTCACCACCGCGGACTCGCCAATCAAGAGGCTGTCCTTTGCGTTGATCTCGCCGTCGACCTCGCCGTCGATTCGCGCGGGGCCCTCGAACGAGATTTTGCCGATGATTTTCGATCCACGATCGAGATAGGCGCGTCCCTCGGACGAAGCAGGCCCGTTGGCTCGTGGAGGCACTGTGGAAGTCGATGATGCGGGCACAGGCGACGTCGACGAGGCATACGGCGCCGTGGTGGGTTGAATTTTTGGGTTCTTTTCCGGCTCTTTTGTGAACAGCGCCATCGCAAAATACTCCCTGGGCGCAATCGGGCGATTCCCCGCGCCGCATTCCAAGGTTTGAGCTTAAGCTTGCCTATTAACCCATGCAAATGTGGGTGTCAAATTTATCCGGCATCTTGTGGCTGATTGGCGTCCGGCCCATCTGGTCGCGACGGTTGCCTCGGGTGAGCGATCGTCTAATCTGGACCAGAGACCCGTCATTCAAGGAGTATCGCCGATGGCATCGAAAACGATCCCCGAGAATTATCTTGACCTCCTCACCTCCAAGAAGGCGCTTGCCATTATCGCCACCCTGATGCCCGACGGGTCGCCGCAAGTGACCCCCGTATGGTTCGACTACACCGACGGGAAAATCCGCATCAACACCGCGCGCGGAACGGTAAAAGCGCACAATATGAAGGTCGGCGCGAAGGTCGCCCTGGCCATCATCGATCCGGAAAATCCTTTCCGCTACCTGGGAATACGCGGACCGGTCGTCGGCGAAACCGAGAAGGGCGCCGACGCCCATATCGACAGCCTCACCAACAAGTACCTGGGGCTCGACAAGTATCCGTTCCGCCAGCCCGGCGTGGTCCGCGTCACCTACGTGATCGAGCCCGCATCCGTGCACACGATGGGCTACCACGCACCGGCCGTGGCGACGGCTGGCCAGCATTAAGAAACTGCGCGCCCGCGGCAGAGGCCGCGCCCGCCAGCGGCGGGCGGCCTTGACATTGGGTGCAGGGGTCACCCCTGCAATCGGGTTCCCGCCGGCGGCGGCGTCTCGATCGTCTCGCCGCACGTGGAACCGCAATCAGGGCATACGTACAGGTACTTGTCGCCCTGCGGCAGGACGAGCAGCAGGCGCTTGCGCACCTTCACTGCCCGCTTGCATTGCGGACACGCCAGCAGGGAAGCTTCCATCCGCTCGAACGATGGCCTGCGATGCTCTCGCATGTGCAGAAACTTAAACAGCGCGACGATTCCCGGCAACCCTCCCCTGGCCGTGGCGACGGCAGCGCAGTATTAAGCCGTTGGCAGTGGCCGCGCGCGACAACGGAGCGCGGCGTTAACGGTGGGTGCAGGGGTCACCCCTGCCGTTGTATCGACTCGCGGGCGTGGCCTAAGATTTCCTCCCGTCTTATGAATGATCGCGCTGCAAGTCATCCCCGTCCGCGGGTTTATCTGGAAACCTACGGATGTCAGATGAATGTCGCCGATTCGCAAACGGTCAGCGCCGTCTTGCGTCGCGCCGGTTACGTCAGCGCCGACGGGGCCGAAGATGCCGACGTGATCCTGCTCAACACCTGCGCTATTCGCGAGCATGCCGAAGAGCGCGTACTCGGGCGGCTCGGCGACCTGGCGCGAATCAAGCACGCGCGGCCTGAAGTCAAAATCGGGCTGCTCGGATGCATGGCGCAGCACAACCGCGTCGCGATCATGGAAAAGGCCGCGTTCCTCGACGTGGTCGCCGGGCCGGACAGTTATCGCCGCCTGCCCGAGATGCTCGGCCGCGCCGGCTATGACGCTTCGATCGACGTCCGCCTCGATCGCGCCGAGACTTACGCCGATATCACTCCCGACTACGGCGGCGGCGTTCGCGCTTACGTGACCGCGATGCGTGGATGCGACAAGTTCTGCGCGTTCTGCGTGGTGCCGTACGTGCGCGGCCGCGAGCGCTCGATTCCTCCGTCCGATCTGATGCGCGAGATTGGCGAACTCGCCGGGCGCGGTGTGAAAGAGGTCGTCCTGCTCGGACAAACCGTCAACGCTTACCGCTTCGGAGACACCGGCTTCGGCGCGCTGCTCAAGATGATCGCGTCGATCGGCGGGATCGAGCGGATTCGCTTCACGTCGCCGCATCCCAGCGACATGAGCGAGTCGGTCATCGAGGCGATGGCGACAGAGCCGAAGGTCCAGCCCCATCTGCATCTGCCGATCCAGTCGGGATCGGACAGGATTCTGGCCGCGATGGAACGCGGCTACACGGTTGCGGATTACCTAGACCTGGTTGCGCGCGTGCGCGCGGCAATTCCCGCGATCGCGCTTTCGACCGACATTATCGCCGGCTTTCACGGCGAGGAGGAGTCGGACTTCGAGGCGACGATCGCTGTCATGCGCGCGGTCGGCTACGACTCCGCCTTCATGTTCAACTATTCGGTGCGTGAGCATACCCGCGCCTTCCGGCTCGGCGATTCTGTCAGCGAGGAAGAGAAGGGCCGCAGGCTCACGGTATTGATCGCGCTCCAGGAGGAGATGTCGCTGGCGCGCAATCGCGCGATGGTCGGCCGGGAGTTCCCCGTGCTGGTCGAAGGACCGGCGCGGCGCGGCGGCGGCATGATGGCGGGCAAGACGCCGCAGTTCAAGACGGCAATCTTTGCCGTCGACACCGTCGCGGGCGACACCGTCAACGTGCGCGTCGATTCCGCCACCGGCCATTCGCTGATGTGCTCGATTAGCGCCCGATCGCTCCCGCCTATGAGCCCGTGCCGCTGAGGCTCACGTAGTGCGGGCTGGCCAGATCGCCAGCACCTGCGCTGACCCCGAGGGTCGCGCTCTCCGCTCCAACGATGCTCGGCGTGAACGTCATGGTGTAGGTGCAGCTCGAGGACGCCGCCAGCGAGGCTCCGCAGGTCCCGCCTGACAGGAAAGCCAATCGCTACAGCGGAGCGCTTGTCTGCCGTTCTATTTTTTCTTCTTGGCCTTTCCGGTTCCCGACAGCGAAACGGACTGCGGCGAGCCGATCACGTTGTCAACAATCTTCAGGCTTCCAGTCTGCCGCGTCGTGTTCGCCGGCGTGAAGGTCACCGATACCTTGCAGCTCTTGCCGGGTGCGAGCGTTTCTTCGCATCCCGACTTGACCGCGAACACCGGCGGCGATGCGCTCTCGCTCTCGATGCTCACCGCCAAACCTTTTTTCTTCTTACCCGCGTTCGTGATCGTGACCGTCTTGGGCGCGCTGGTGGTTCCGACTACCACCGTTTTTCCGAATACCAGCGAACTGGGACTGATAGTCAGCTTCGCCGAGATCGGAGTCGGTGTCGCAGTCGGGGTTTGAGTGGCAGTGGGAGTTGCCGTCGCGGTGGCGGTTGCTGTCGCTGTTGCGGTCGGCGTCGCGCTGGCGGTTGCCGTCGCGGTTTGAGTCGCCGTGGGAGATACGGTCGCTGTTGCCGTTGCGGTCGCAGTTGCTGTCGCCGATGCCGTCGCGGTGGCGCTGGCAGTGGCGGTCGCGGTCTGAGATGCGGTTGGCGTGGCGGTTAGCGTCGCGGTTGCTGTCGCCGTTGGAGTTGCGGTCGCCGTGGCGGTCGCCGTCGGTGTTGCAGTTGCGGTCGGCGTGGGGACAGCCGGCGGCTGGATGCCGATGAACAGAGGCTCGCCCAGTTCTGTCTGTGGACCGCTTATGGTGGCGGTGGGGGCCACGCTGTACGTCGCCGGCGAGCCGGTGATCCATCCGGAGCCTCCCGGCGGCGGATAGGTAAACACGCTCCCGGCGTCTTCATCCGCCACATAGATGTTGCCGCTGGAATCCAGCGCGATGCCTTGTGGGAACGTCAGGTCGGTGCCGGTGCCGCTGATAATGGCGGTGGGGGATTCGTTCCCGGAGCTGCTTCCCAGCGCCGGATAGGCAAACACGCTCTTGGCGCCGTAGTCCGCCACGTAGATGTTGCCGATGGAATCCAGCGCGATGCCTTGTGGGAACGTCAGGTCGGTCTTGGGCCCGCTGATGGCGTTGATTGCCCCGGTAATGAAGCAAGGTTTCGCAGAAGTGCAGCTCGGGCTTACCGCCGAATAGACAAGCACACTGACGGCCTCCAGGTCCGCCACGTAGATTTGGCCGCTGGAATCGAGCGCGATGCCGAATGGATAGCACAGGCCGGTGCCGCCTCCGCTGATGGTGGCGCTGGGGGAGGCGTCGCCGGTGCTCCCGGCCGGGTAGACATACACGCCCTCGGTGCCATCGCAATCACCGTCACCGGCGTCCGCCACATAGATGTTGCCGCTGGAATCCGCCGCGATGCCTTCTGGTTGGTTCAGGCCGGTGCTGCTCCCGCTGATGATGTTAAGGGGGGCGCCACTGCCGTTGCTCCCCGCCGGATAGACAAACACGCTGGGGGCGCCGCTTTCTTCACCATAACAGGCAGGGCAGTCCGCCACATAGATTTTGCCGCTGGAATCCAGCGCGATGCCTTGTGGGTAGCTCAGGCCGGTGGTCATGGTCGTGCTGATGGTGGCGGAGCTGGGATGGACATTGCCGCTGTTCCCCGCCGAATAGACAAACAGGCTCTCGGCGATTGCATCCGCCACATAGATGTTGCCGCTGGGATCCACCGCGATGCCTGCCGGGGAGATCAGGCCGGTATTGCTCCCGCTGATAAAGGTGCTGGGGGCGACGTTGGGATAACCGGCCTGGCTGGGGAGGTTGGGCCGGGAAGGATAGATAAACACGCTCTGGCCGCCGTAGTCCGCCACATAGATGTTGCCGAAGGAATCCAGCGCGATGCCGGTCGGGAGGTATAGGCGGGTGCTGCCACCGCTGATGGTGGCGGTGGGGGCCTCGTTGGGCAGCCCGGTGCTGCTTCCCAGCGGCAGAAAGACCAACACGCTCGAGCTGCCCCAATCCGCCACATATATGTAGCCGCTGGGATCCACCGCGATGCCGTATGGGGAGGTCAGGCTGGTGTTGCTCCCGCTGATGGTGGCGGAGGGCGTCACGTTGGGATAACCGGGCTGGCTGGGGAGGCTGGGCAGGGGAGGATAGACCGTCACGCCGGCGGCGCCCCAGTCCGCCACATAGATGTTGCCGAAGGTGGAATCCACCGCGATGCCTTGTGGGTGGTTCAGGCCGGTGTTGCTCCCGATGATGGTGGCGGAGGGCGTCACGTTGGGATAATTGGGCTGGCTGGGGAGGTTGGCCCGGGAAGGATAGACCGTCACGCTGTTGCTGCCGTAGTTCGCCACATAGATGTTGCCGAGGGAATCCCACGCGATGCCCGATGGACTGCTCAGGCCGGTGTTGCTCCCGCCGATGGTGGCGCTGGGGGAGGCGTCGCCTTTGCTCCCCTTGGCATAAATGGTGATGGTGTTGTTGCAGGCGTTGGTGGCGTAAATGTTCCCATTCGGATCAATGGCCACAAATTCCGGCTCGGCGAGGCCGGTAGGGACGGGGGCCAGCGGGGAGACATCGCCGTTGCTCGTGGCGGCATATGCCGTCACGGCGTGGCTGCACTTGTCCGTAACGAAGAGCGGCGCCGGGGTGGAGTCCGCGCTATAGGCGCGGCCTGAAGAACGATGAAGGCCGACAATCGCAAACGCGGCCACGCCGAGCATTGCGATCACGCCGATCCGCGCTTTCCCTGCATACTTGTTCATTTGCTTCTCATCCATGTTTGAAGAGGAAACCATGCAGCACAACTTAAACTGCTAACACTTCCGATGTTTACAAGTAAGCGAATTTTATACCAATATTGATAGCGTTTGCGCAAACCAAACCGTGGCGTGTCAGTGCAGGCGCGTGCCCGGACTCACCTATCGCAAAGGGGCCTTTAGTTGGTCGGGGTGGCCGGATTTGAACCGGCGACCACACGCACCCCAAGCGTGTGCGCTACCAGGCTGCGCCACACCCCGACGCGAGGAACGTCGCGCGAGCGGCAGGCCGCGTCACGCGAACGTCAGGCCGACACATTATATTTTCGCTCCCGGCAAGACCACACCCGCGTGCGCATCAAAAGCAGCGGCGCGCAACTCGACTGCCCGCGCGATTTTTCGTTTTTCGTCTTTCGTTTTTCGTTTTTCGTTGCTCGCCGGATCAGGTTTTTTTCTTCGGCGCGACGCGCGGACGCCATTGCACGAACGACCGCAAATCGACCTGAAACGTCCACGCGCTTTTCGACTGATCGATCAGGTGCACGATCTCGTCGCATATCGCCGCGGGCGGAACGAACTGCGACGGATCCACGTCGGGCATCGACTCCCGCACTCGCGCACTGTCCACGGCGCCGTCCACGTCGAGTGCGGCAGCATGCACGCCGAGATGCATGAACTCGTAGGCGACTGACTCCGCAATCGCGCGCTGCGCCAGCTTCGACGCGTTGTAGGCGGAGTATTGCGCCGGTCCGCTGCGCGACTCCGATCCCAGCACGAAAATCACGGTGCCGGCCTTGCGCTCGGCCATCTTGCCGATGACGGCTTGCGTGCAGAAGAACGGTCCGTATGCGTTCACCTTGAGCTGGAAGTCGAAATCCTGTTCGGTAATTTCGGTGAAGCGCTTGCGAAGATACGCGCCCGCGTTGTTAATCAACACGGAGATCGGTCCGAGCTCGCGTTCGACCGTCTCGACCGCGGCGACGACCTGATCGCGGCGCGAGACGTCGGTCGGCGTCACGACTGCTTTGCCGCCTTGGGCGCGAATTAATTCGGCGGTTTCGTCAAGCTGCGACTTGGTGCGGGCGATCAGCCCGACCGCGTAGCCTTCTTTTGCCATTCGAAGCGCGATGTCGCGGCCGATGCCGCGGCCTGCGCCGGTTACCAATGCGACTTTTGCTTCCGACATAGCGCCGGATCTTAGCCGCTGGCGGCTAGTGTGCAAACCTCCGCGCAAGCGCACCGCAGATTCCTTGGCGCTCGACGAATCGAGTGGTAGTGTAAAATTTATGAGCATGCGGCCGGCGCGATTGATCGTTGCAATATTCGCAGCGCTCGCGATGACCGTCCTTGTGAGCGCGCGCGCCGCGTTTTCGCAGGATGCCGAGGATTCCGCCGCGGGGGCAGATGCCGGTTGGGAAGGGACCGGGCCTGCCGTCGATGAGGGTGCGGGAATGGCGGAAAAGGTCCTGGAGATTCCGCAGCTGACGTGCGCCAACGACGGCGTATCAGTCCCCTGCGCCGACGGCAGCGATGAGGACGCCGACGCCGATGGCCAGGCCGTCAACGCATCGTCGCCGGGTGCGCCGCCTACCCTCGATGACGACACCGCCGACGCTCGCGGGCCCAATCAGGATTGGGGCACGCTCGACGATTACCAGAATGAAGAAGCTTACGGGGTCCCATGCGCGGTGTATCCCTACCCGATGACTGTCGCGGTAGGAACGATGAACAGACCGTCGTCGCTTCCCGCGTCGGCCTACGCGCCGATGAGCAGCCCGCTGACTCAGGCTGCGCGCCCGCCGCTGAATCCCGGCCCGTGGATGATTTCTCCTTCGATGTCCCCGTTCAGCCACCCGGCGGGCAATCCGATGATGGGGATGACGATGTCGCATCCGTCGTTCGGATTGCATCATTAACGGCGCCTCGTCAGCCGTTTCGTTTACGCCGAGTTCACGCGCTATTATCTTGGCCCGCTCGCGTCACTATCGACGGCGGTGCGCGGACGGAGATTTGTCATGCTGATAACGGTTGACGTTGGCAACACCGATACCGTGATTGGAATTTACGAAGGCGAGCGCTTGCGCAATCACTGGCGCATCTCGACCGTTCCCGATCGCACCACCGATGAGCATGGCGCGCTGCTCAACACTCTCTGGGCGGCGGCGGGCCTGGAGGGCAGCCTCAAGCCTGAAGGGGTTGCGATCGCGTGCGTGGTCCCCCCCCTCAACAAGGTGATGGAGCAAGTCGCTGAGCGATATTTCCATTGCGCTCCGCTGATGGTGGGGCCTGGGATCAAAACCGGCATGCCAATCCTCTACGAGAATCCCAAGGAAGTGGGCGCCGACCGAATCGTCAACGCGGTTGCCGCCTACGAGCGCTACGAATGCGCATCTATCGTCGTCGATTTTGGCACCGCGACCACTTTCGACTACGTGACCGGCAAGGGCGAGTACGCCGGTGGTGCGATCGCTCCCGGCTTGGGCGTCTCGATGAACGCGTTGATCGAGCACGCCGCCAAGCTCTATCGCGTCGAGCTGGTTCGCCCGCGCGAGGTTGTCGGCCGCACCACGGTCGGCTCGATTCAGTCCGGGGTGATCTTCGGCTACACCGCCCTGGTGGACGGGCTGGTCGGGCGCATCCAGAAGGAGCGCGGCGAAAAGGCGCGCGTCATCGCGACCGGCGGTCTCGCCGAGCTTATTGCGCCCGAGAGCGAAACGATTGAAGAAGTTGACGAGTTTCTGACATTAAAGGGACTCAGGCTGATCTTTGAGCGCAACCGGCGCTAGCTTTTGAGGGAGGTTCGATGAGCACGCCCGGGCGAGTTGTGACCGATTCGATGATCGGTCTCAAGATGCCGGATTACTCGCGGATATCACCGCGCGTTGCGACCGTGCTCGGCCACAATCCGAGTCCATTTACGGGACCCGGCACGAACACCTACATAGTGGGCGCCTCGAAGCGGCCGCTACTGCTCGACACGGGCCAGGGCGTCGCGATATACGCCGACCTGCTCGAAGCGGCGCTCAAGGAACTCTCCGGCAGTATCGAACTCGAACGAATCGTCCTGACTCATGCACACGTCGATCATCTGGGAGGCGTGCGCCAGGTGATCGAAAGATTCGGCGAGATGGAAGTATTGAAGATGCCGTGGGAGGGCCACGATGCTCCGGCGGGCGCGATTTCCGTGATCGGCCACGACGCCGTAGTTCACACCGAAGGCGCCACCCTGCGCGCGGTATTTACTCCCGGGCATTCGCCCGATCACTTGTGCTATTACTTGGAAGAAGAGCGCGCATTGTTCACGGGGGACGTCGTGCTGGGCGCAGGTACTACAGTCATTCCCGACGATACTGGCGACCTCGGCGAGTACATGGATTCGCTCAGGCGCCTGCTCGCGCTGGATATCGAGACGATTTATCCCGGGCACGGCCCGGTCATCCGCAATCCCAAAGAGAAGATCGGCCAATACATCGCTCATCGCGAATTGCGCGAACGCCAGGTGCTCGAGGCGCTCGCGCACAGTGCGGGACCGCTCGAGGCGATGGCGATCGTGAAGAAGATCTACGTTGACGTTCCTGAGTATCTGCATCTTGCCGCGGCAAGCTCGGTCCGCTCTCATCTGCGAAAGCTCGAGCGAGAGGGCCGCGTGGTGGAGCATGAAAAGCGCTGGAGTGCTAACTAGCAAAGCGCGGGAGTATCGCGCTTTTGGCGCATCGATCGCCGCGATGCTGCTCGTTCTGTTCGCAAGCGCGCCCGCGGCTGCGCAGTCGGGCGCCGAAACCGCCGCCTCCGAGACGTGGAAGACGGCAGCCGCATCAGCCGCCGCGTCTGCCCCAACTGCGGGGTCCGGCGCTGGCGCCCCGATCGCGGAAGCCGCTGCGCCATCGCCTGCGCGCACTGCCATCGCGCCATCCGCCGATTCCGCGACCGCCACTGGCCCATCGAACATGGTTGCGACGCCGCCCGATCTCGACGGCGCGCAGCCCGGCACCGCGGAGATTCCGCCCGCCAATCCTGCCGACGCGTCGCAGCAGCAGCCGCCGAGCCATGCGGATTCGCAGCCATCCAATGAGAACAGCGAAGTCGCGCGTTATCAGGAGGAGCAGAGCGGGTTGCCGCCCGAGCAGCTCAGGAGCTTGCAGCAGTTCGACAGCGAGGGCGAGCTTTCGACTCCATTCGGAATGCAATTGCGTGAAGCGCGGCGCACGCTCAAATCCGGCGAAGAGGCTGAGGGCCTGCTGGTTATTGCCGTCGAAAAAGGCAGCCCGGCCGCGGCGGTTGGCTTGCACCCCTACAGTCACACCGTCCATGACGCGCTTGCCGCGGCTGCGATGGTGGGAGCGGTTTTCTCTGGTGGATTGGCGGTGGTGGTCATTCCCGCGTTGGACTACATGCAAATCGGCGAGAGCTACGACATGATCATCGGCGTCGACGGCTCGCGTGTGACCAACTTTCTCGACTTCCAGGACCGCATGCGCGACCTTCAGCCGGGCGAGGTGATCTACTTAAGCGTAGTGCGCAACGGCAAACGCCTCCAGGTGACGATGCCGGTGCCGGCCGACGTTTTGCAAGCCACCAACTGATCGAGCCTCCCGAGCTTTACGCGCCCGGCGACTTTCTCTATATTTCTTTATCTCGCCCGTCGAGGAAGACTTTTCCCGGCGAGACGGTGTTGAGTTGAGTGCCTCCCGTGCGGAGGCGATGACATTTGGCGTCTGCTCGCGCCTGGATCCGATGTTTGGACCGGGACTCCGAGTGATTCGAGCGCTCGTTCATTCGAGGTTGCTCTGATGCGGGGTTGCCGGGTACGCGGCAGCCCCGATTTTCTTGGAGCGACAGGATCGTTTGGGAGAGAATATGACGCAAGACAAAGTTCGCGTGCCCGATCTCGCGCGCATGAAGGCCGCGCGGCAGCCGATCACGATGCTGACCGCGTACGACTTTCCATTCGCCAGAATCTTCGACAACTGCGGCGTCGATCTGCTCCTGGTCGGCGATAGTCTCGCCATGGCGGTGCGCGGCGAGGCCAACACCCTCGCCGTCACCATCGACGAGGTCATCTACCACACTCGTGCAGTTGCGCGCGCGCGACGCCGGGCGCTGGTCGTCGCCGACATGCCGTTCCTATCGTATCAGGTAAGTCCCGAAGACGCGTTGCGCAACGCCGGCCGTCTCGTCAAGGAAGGCGGCGCTGAGGCGGTGAAGCTCGAAGGCGGCGTCGCGATAGCCGAAGCGGTGGCGAGAATCACGGCTGTCGATATTCCGGTGATGGGCCACGTCGGACTGACGCCCCAGTCGGTTCATCGGATGGGCGGGCATCGCGTGCAAGGCCGCAAATCCGGCCGCGCGCCCGGATGCCGCGAACGCCTGCTCGAAGACGCCGCCGCACTCGAAGCCGCGGGCGCATTCGCGATCGTCGTCGAGGGCGTGCCACCGTCGTTGGCGCGCGAGATAACCGCCCGCGTCGCTATCCCGACCATCGGCATCGGCGCCGGGCCCGATTGCGACGGCCAGGTGCTCGTGATGCACGATATGCTTGGCCTCGGCGAGTCGTGCGCGCCGCGCTTCGCCAAGCCGTTCGCGCATCTGTGGAACGAGTCCGCGGCCGCTGCAAGCACCTACGTGCGCGAAGTGAAGGAACGCGCGTTTCCGGCGCCGGAACATTGTTACGCCGAATCGAGGGGCGCCTCGCGATGATGGTCATTACCTCGCCCGGCGAGATGACCCGTTATTCCAGTGACGCGCTTCAACGTGGTGAACGAATCGGGCTGGTCCCCACGATGGGCTGTCTGCACGAGGGGCATCTGGTGCTGATGCGCGAGGGCCGGCGCCGATCCGCGGTTCTGGTCGCGTCGATCTTCGTCAATCCCACCCAGTTCGGACCCGGCGAGGACTTCGCGCGCTATCCGCGCAACTTCGAGCGCGACTGCGCGATGCTCCAGACCGTGCCGGTGGACGTGGTGTTCGCGCCGGAGCCGAGTGCGATGTACTCGCCCGACGCGCAGACCTTTGTCGACGTCGGCGAGATTACCAGCGGCCTGTGCGGGCCTCATCGCCCCGGCCATTTCCGCGGCGTGACTACCGTGGTCGCCAAGCTGTTCAACATCGTCAAACCGCATCTGGCGGTTTTCGGCGAGAAGGATTTCCAGCAGCTGCGCGCGATCCAGCGGATGGTCCGTGACCTTAACTTCGACGTCGAAATTATTCCGGTGCCTATCGTGCGCGAAAAGGACGGCCTCGCGATGAGTTCGCGCAACGCCTACCTCTCAAGCGCCGAGCGCGAAGACGCGCTGGCGCTGAGCCTCGCGATCCGCGCAGCCCGCGAGAAGCATCGCGCGGGCCCATGCTGCGCCGAGGAAATCGTGTTCGCGGCGACTCGTGTGCTCAACCGGATGAAAGGAATTGCGATCGAATACGTCGAAGCTGTTGATGCCGAGACGCTTGCGCGTCATCCGTCGCTCGATCGTCCGATTCTAGTCGCGATAGCGGCCCGCGTCGGCAAGACGCGGCTAATCGACAACGCCGTGCTGCAGCCGTAACCGCGCCCGCCAGTCATCTCTCGCAAACGATTTGTGGACTCTCGCCGTGAACCCGCCGCGAGGTGTAGCCTCTTCGATAACGAACTGATCGCAAAGACCCCTCGCCGAGGATGCGCCATGCTGCTTGAGGACGAAATTCGCAAATTTGTAAAACGTAATCCGTTCACCGTGCCGCACATATCTCTCACAGACCTTGAGAGGAGCTGCCACGAGTACGAAAACGGCGGCTGGGATTCCGCTTATAGAATCGCTACCACCCTGGTGCACGAAGGATGGAGTAATCCTCCTCACTTACAAAAGGTCGTAGATGGGTTGAACGTGCTATTGCGAGTTTGGAATCAGCAGTTTTATGGCCCGAGCGGTTTCAACGAGCGAGGCGTTGAAGAATGGTTGGGAAACAACTGGCAGAAAATCGATAGATTTCACAGAGAAGATATTTCCTCATTGGACGCAAGCACTCACGAAGCAATAGCGGGAACATTCATCGAATTGCTAGCTCGACTGAAAAAAACTTTAGACGGGAAGCAGAGTCCTGTCTCAGTTGGGAAGGCGCTCCATCTCTTAGCTCCGCGGTTCTTTCCGGCATGGGACAGTGACATCGCGTGCAATTGGAAGTGTCGGTACTCGACCTGGCCAAGCGTGGCATACATCGTTTTCTGCCACCGGATAAAAGAATTTGCCGCGCCGTTGAAAGAAGCCCTCGCAGCGGACGATTCGCCGCGTCGCGCTTGGCTCTCGGAGAAGACACTCCTAAAGCGAATTGACGAGTATAACTACGTCAACCGGTAAGGGCGGAGTTAGGTCATCGAGAGTCAGGAGGCCGCCGGCTACGCCACTGCCACCGCACGATCGCGTCGGGATTTCGGCCGAACTTTGATCTCGACCCTTTGGTCAAGTGCGGCTAGAAACCGCATGATTCGCTCAAGCGAAAATCCGTCGAGATGCCCTCGGAGCAGTGCAGATATTTTAGGCTGAGTTACGCCGAGAATCTGCGCAGCTTCGACCTGGCTGAGTTCTCTCTTCTCGATAATCGCGGAGATTTTGAAAACCAGGTCGGCTTTTGCCTGAAGCACGTCTGCATCCGCCAGTCCGAGATCGCGGAACACATTGCCGCTGCCTCTGGTCACCATTTCCATCGATCCGCTCCTTTCACTTCTTTCCGGACTTGTAGTCCTGCTCCGCGACTTTGAGCCTCTGCTTGATTAGATCGAGGTCGCTCTTCGGAGTCTCGATTCCCTTTTTCGACTTCTTTTGGAATGCGTGTAGGACATAAACCACATCGGCAAATCGCACCGTATAAACCGTTCGAAGCGTGTCCCCGTCGAAGTCATCAACGATCTCGACCACGCTCGCACCGCCGAATCCTTTCATTGGCTTCGCGTCTTTGTGCTTTCCACCTAGTTGCGCCGCGGTCAGCGCGGTTCCGACTACGAGCGTAACTTTCTTCGGAAATCTCTGGAGATCTGATTGCGAACCGCCCACGAACCTTACTGGTTTTCGTTTCGGCGGCTCGCCCATGCGAAAGTATCCCATAAATGGGATAGAGCGTCAAGCTCGGCTTCGTCTCAGTGGAATGAGCAGAAGCTATCGAGTGCGAACGATCCCGCTCACGTCATCAGCAGAATCAGCAGGCCGCCGGTTACGATGAATCCACCGCCCAGCAGGATTCTGTCGTCGGGAATCTGCCTGAAAAGAATGAACGAGATAACCTGCGACACTACGAAGAAGACCGCGATGTAGATTCCCATCAGTCGATTGAAATCGACACCGCTCAGATTGACCAGCACTCCGTAGGCGAAAAGAACGAGTCCACCCGCCGCCATCCAGTAGGCCGGTCCGCGAAGTCCTATCCGGATGAGCGCGTCGCCGCCCACTTCGAGCGCCGCGGCAAGCACCAGGATCGCGAGAGTCTTTAAGATCAAATCCGGGCTGGCCTAATAATAATCAACCGGGTCGATCTGCCGCTTGGCGCCCCAGTAGAAAAGCATATTCTCAGTCAGTCCCTGCCAGGTGAATTTCCCCGGCGGCATCAGGAGGCGCTTGAACATCGACTTGAGCGAGTAGAACTCCTTGGTGCATCGCCACACGCCTTCTTCGACTTCCTGCGGCGACATGTTCTTGGGCACGAACATGCAGCGGAAGTTGTTGGTGTAGAGGTCGGCGTCGGGGATGATCACGCGGCCCTCGTCCTCGAGCTGCGTGCGCATCGGCGTGCCCCTGCGCGGCGTCACGGTGTTGAAGAACGCCTCGGGCGCCTTGACCTCGTGCAGGAACTTGAGCGTGTCGTCGAAAATTTCCGGACGGTCCTCTTCCAGCCCGAACATGAAGTTGAGCGAATAGTAAATCCCGTATTTTTCCAGCTTCTTGAGCAGCTTCTTGTAATGGCCCGCGTGATTCTGAATCTTGTTCATCGACAGCAGGCTGTCCTGGCTGATCGATTCGACCCCGATGTTGACGTGGAAGACCCCCGCCTTGGCCGCCAGTTCCAGCAACTCGTCGTCGTGATTCGAGTTGATCGTCCACAGGCACGAGAAGCGGATGTTGAGCGGCTCGAGCGCCTTGAACAGCTCGCGCGCGAACTTGTGCTTGCCCGTGATCTGATCGTCGATGAACTGAAAGCGCTTGAAGCCGGTAATCTTGACGACCTGCTTTATCTCCTCGACGATGTCCTCGATCGGCCGCGTCCGATACGCGCCGTCGTAGAAGACCGGAATCTCGCAGAACGAGCACCGATAAGGGCATCCGCGGCTTGCCTGCACCGGCACCGCCTTGAACAGGTAGCGGTTAAGCTTGAGCAGCTCGTGGCGCGGCCGTGGCAGGTTCTTCAGATCGTGCAGCTTGTCGGACTTGTAAATGTGCTTGAGTTTGCCGTCGCGCCAATCCTGCAGCAGTTCGGGCCACACCAGGTCGGCCTCGCCCTTCACCACCGCGTCGCAATGCTGGAGAGCCTCTTCGGCCTGCAGCGTCGCATGGAATCCGCCGAACACGACCGGGATGCCGCGCTTGCGGAACTCGTCGCCGAGTTGGTACGCGCGCAGCGACGCGCCGATCGTCGTCGTCATGCCGACCAGGTCCCATCCACCGTCGAAATTGATGTCCTCGAGACGTTCGTCACATAGCGTTACGTCGTAATCGTCGGGCGTCAGTCCCGCCATCAGCGGAATCATCAGGCCCATGATTAGCCGCCAGCGGGTCTTATGCGGAGTGCCGTCGAGATGGACGGTGGTGGGTTGCACCAACAGAATTCGGGGCTTCTTGCCGTTCATACTTCCTCTGCCTGCAGGGCTTGCTTCGCCTTGCTACAGGCTTTCAGTCTCCATTGACGATTGACGATCGACGATTGACGATTGACGATGCGGTCCGGCCGGTAATCCAGATCAGGACCAGGGCAAACACGTAACTGCCGAATGCCGTGCCCCATGCGAAGTACTCCAGCCGATTAGCTATTGCCAGGACCACGACCAGGTAGGCGAAATCGCGCCCGCTCCATCGATCGACTTTGTCCAGCCACGCCGCCGCCTGCGCGCCCTTTATCTTGAAGGCGCGCCAGGTCGCGTAAACGCACATCATGAATCCGCCGAGCAGGATCGGAATCAGGTACAGGTAAGCGCGGCTGTGGTCCACCCGGTAGCATCCCACGAGCAAGCCTACGAAAACGGCGACGTGCACAATATTGTCGGTGGCTATATCGAGCGCGCCGCCAAACTCGCTCTCGACCATTTTAAGCCGCGCCAGTTCGCCATCGACGCCATCGATCGTGATCGAGATCAAAAAGAAAATTGCCGCGAACAGCCGCATCCAGTAATTCGGAACCGAGAACATCCAGGCGCACGTCAGGCCGAACGCCGTGTTGGCGACCGTGACCATGTTGGGCGTGACGCGGGTCTGCGCGAGCCAGTAGCTGATTCGCCACGAAATCCGGCGGTCAACCCATCGCGCCATCGGCGCGTCTTTGTGGGCCGATTCCTCGCGAATCGATTTCGCCAGCCGCAGTTCCGCTTCTTCGCGATCGTCGGGTCGCCCGTTCAGCGCGAACGGCAGCAGACTCGCCGCCGGCGCCGCGAGCCGGGTCGAAGTTCCCCCGCTCTTGAGAATCTCGCCGATCGGACCGGTCGCGATTTCGCCGCCCTGGTCGAGATCCGTGCTGACTGTCCGATGCACCAATCGCGGATTGGAGGCGTGGGCGTCCAGGAGCCGGGCCAACTGCGACTTCGCAAATACCAGGTTTCCAGAAAAGGATACGCACGGCGATGACGGGTCGATGCCCAATCCCTGCGCATTCCGACGATTCAGAATCTCACTGAACGATTCGACCATCGAGACCGTGTCGCGATCTTTGAACCGGCCCATCGCGCGAGCGACGTCCGGATACAGCTCGCGTGGCGCCGCCACGACAAACCGTTTGATCCCGGCGCGTTCGCAATTAATCATCAGCCGCTCTAACAGCGGGCGGCCGAAGACCGCGTTATTCGCGCGATCGGGTGCAGCGATTAGAGCAGTATCAATCACCAACGTCTTATTTGAACCCGGTTTTCCCCCGTCTTCTGCAATTGGCGTCACGGTAACATAGCCGTAATGCGAGCGGAAGTAGGCCTGCTACTAACTTCCATTCCGAATTATGAATTCGGTCGCTGTATCAAGCTTATTTCATCGCTGCTCTCGAGCACATCGTCGATCGAAACGGCGCTGCTTTCCGATTCGCCGCAACTTTTAATCGGCATCGAACTAGAGGCAGCCTGCCGCGGCTGATAAACTGACGGATTCATGGCCACGATTACCGCTCTGCTATTCGATTTTGGCGGCACGCTCGACGGGCCTGCGCATTGGCTCGATCGGTTTCTCTCAAGCTACCGCGCCGCGGGAATCGAAATTTCGCGCGCCGAACTCGACCCGGCCTTCGAGCATGCAACGCGAATCGGATACGGCGCGACCAGGATCGTGGCGCGCTTCGGGATGACGGACCTGGTGCGATTCCTGGTTGGCCACCAATTCGAATACCTCCGGAAAAGCGGCCCGCACACGCTTCGAGCGATACTCGGCAACTCCGGCGCCGCAGGACGCCATCGATTCGTCGAGCGCGTCACGAACTCTTTCGTCCGCGAGACGTCTGCCGGACTGGCGCATAGCCGCGACGTCATCGGCACGCTCAAGGGTCGCTTCAAAATGGGCGTCGTATCTAACTTCTATGGAAATCTCGACGGCATCCTGGTGGAGGCGAAACTGGATCGATTCTTCGACGCGGTTGCCGATTCATCGCGCGTTGGAATTTTCAAGCCCGAGGCGGGCATCTTCGAAGCCGCGCTGGAAAAAATGCATTGCGCGCCCGAATCGACCGCGATGATTGGCGATTCTCTCGCCAAGGATTGCGCACCCGCACACAGACTCGGAATGCGGACCGTCTGGCTGCGCACCACTGAATCGCAATGGGGCGATGGTGCTTCCCAGCCGGACACCGCCGCCGACATCACGATCCGATCGATCGACGAAGTTGCGCAAATTCAATGGTGAAGGGATTGCAAGGTGCGATTATTGCCGCCGGCCGCGGCGAGCGGCTGCGCAACTCGACGCGCGACGATATTCCCAAGCCGCTCGTCAAGCTGGGCGGCGAGGCGATGCTCTTGCGGCAGGCGCGTGCGCTTACCGAGGCGGGAGCATCCTCGGTTGTTGCGGTGATCAACTCCGAGACGGCGCGGGTTGCGAGCGAAGACGCAACGGCCCTGGAGATTCCGCCGTCGGTCCGGCTCGTCGTTCGCGACACTGCCAACTCGATGGAAACGATGCTGTCGCTGGCCGACGTGCTGGAACCGGGATGGTTTATCGCGGCGACCGTGGACGCCGTAATTCCGCAGGCGGAATTGGCGCGTTTTGTTAATGAATCGCGCCGGAAAATCGAGGATTGCAGCGAAAAAAAATTGGCAGGCGTGCTGGCCGTCACGCGATGGCGCGGCGAGGACAAGCCGCTTTTCGCCGATGTAACAGAAAATGGCTTGATCCTGCGGCTCGGCAACCGGCAGACTTCTATGGTGACGGCGGGACTCTATTTCCTGTCGACACGAGTTTTTGACTACGCCGCTGACGCGCGCCGCGTGGGACTCGACGCGCTCCGCCGCTTTCTCGCGCTGATCATCGAGCGCGGAATGCAACTGGATGCGATTGAAATCGAAGGATCGATCGACGTCGATGAAGCGTCGGACCTCGACGCCGCGCGCATCGCTATACGGAAGATGCCATGAGTTATCGAGCTTTGGGAATTTATCGGGAACCCGAATTTTCACCGGGCAAGGTCGAGGCCGACGCCGCGATTCTTGACGCCACCTTGTCGGAGCTGAAGCGCGAAGGCGTCGAGATTCAGGCGATGGATGCGGTCAGCTTCGCGATGGCCGCAGCCACCCGCGTCGATATCGTACTGCCGATGTGCCAGGGTGCGCGCGCGCTCAAGCGTCTGGCCGAAGTCGAGCAGGCGGGAGCGGTCGCGATCAACTCCGCGCTCTCGATTCGCAACTGCTACCGCGATCTGCTCGCGCCGGGGCTGGAGCGGGCCGGAGTGCCGACTCCCCCGGGCGCGCTGGTGGAGGCAGACGAGCCGCTTGATGCGCGCAAGCTGGCCGGGCTGGATTTGTCGGCGGGCGTGTTCGTCAAGCGCGGCGACTTGCATGCGCTCGCCCCTGAAGATGTGCAGCGGGCGGCCGATCGCGCCGAGGTCGAATCGATTCTCGCCGATTTCGTACGGCGCGGAATCCGCTTCGCCTACCTGCAGCAGGAAGTCGTCGGCCGGGTCGTCAAATTTTACGGCGTCAGTGGAGTTTCCTATTTCACCATTCAACCCGAAGGTGAGGAAGTTGCCGAAGCCGCTGTGCGCGCGCTGTCGGAAGCGGCTTTGGCGGCAGCCGCCGCGCTTGGGCTCGAGGCATGGGGTGGCGACGCGGTCTTGAGTGGCGATCGTTTTGCGATTATCGACTTTAACGACTGGCCCAGTTATAGCCGGGTGCGCCGACCTGCCGCTCGCGCGATCGCACGCCGCGCGATGAGTCTGCTTGGCCGCCCGCGCTAGACGCGGCAAGAAATTCAAACAAGGAATCGGACCGCCGCCATTCGATGAGAACAACCACCAACGGAAAACTTCCCGCAATCAAGACATCGGTTCCAGGCCCCAAGTCGAAGGAGATCTTCGATACCGAACAAAAGTATATCGCGCCGGGCCGCCAGCGAATTTCGCTGCTCGCCGGTCTCGCGTTCGATCACGGCGAAGGCGCGACGCTTACCGACGCCGACGGCAACACCTACGTGGATTTTTTCGCAGGCGTCGCGGTCGCGAGCCTCGGCCATGCGCATCCCGCACTGGCGCAAGCGCTGGCGCGCCAGGCGTCGCGGCTGATAGTCGGCACGTTCGCGACCAAAGAGCGCGCGGCGGCGTTCAAGCTGCTGGCCGAAGTCGCGCCCGCGGGACTCAACCGCGCGCATCTATATAGCGGCGGCGCGGAGGCGGTCGAAGCCGCGCTTCGGCTGGCGCGTTCTGCCACCGGCAAGCACGAAGTTGTGAGTTTCTGGGGCGGCTTCCATGGCAAGACCGGCGGCGTGATCGGACTTATCGGCGACGAATCGAAGCAAGGCTACGGACCGCTGCAGGGCGGGCAATACACGGCGCCGTACGCGGACTGCTACCGATGCCCGTTCAAGTTGAAGCATCCCGAGTGCGGACTCTATTGCGTCGATTTCGCGCGCCAGCAAATCAAGATGAGTTCCGGCGGCGCGCTCGCTGCGATCGTCGCGGAGCCGATGCAGGGCACCGCCGGCAACGTGATTCCGCCCGACGACTGGATGCCGGCGGTCAAATCGGTGGCCAAGGATTTCGGCGCGCTGCTAATCGCCGACGAAATGATCACCGGCTTCGGACGGACCGGAAAATGGTGGGGCGTCGAGCACAGCGGCGTTCGCCCGGATATCGTCACCGTCGGCAAGGGAATGGGCTCCGGATACCCGGTTTCGGGCGTGCTGCTGAGCGACGAACTGGGCAAGGCGGAGCCGTTCTCGAAGCCAAGCGCGTCGTCGTCGAGCTACGGCGGAAATCCGCTCGCGGCGGTGGCGGTGGCGGAAACGATTGGCGCGATTCAGAAACAGCATCTGGTCGAGAACTCGCGCAAGGTCGGCGCGATGATGCTGTCGCGGCTGGTGCAACTCAAGGAAAAGTACCAGTTCATCGGCGATGTCCGCGGCAAGGGACTGCTGATCGGCGTCGAGCTGGTCCGCGATCTCGAGACCAAGGAACTGCTCGGCAAAAAAGTCACCGAGCTGATATTCGCCGAATGCCTCAAGCGCGGACTGGTGATCATGGCCTACTTTCCCAAGATTCGAATCAATCCCGCGCTGGTTATTACCGAGGCGCAGGCCGAGGCCGGCGTCGCGATCCTCGACGAAGTATTCGCGTACGTTCGCGACCACGTCGATTGGCGCCACGCATAAGAGCGATTTGTTCAGATGGCCAATCCGAATGGCAACGCAGCGCTGTTCTTCGATCTCGGCGGCACGCTGGTCAAGCTCAACGACGCGCGCGAGATTCCGCTCGACGCAAACGGCGACGTAGTAGTCGAACTGCTTCCCGGCGTGGCTGAAAAGCTTCGCCCGATTCACGACCATCTGATGTTTGTCGTGACCAACCAGGCGGGAATCAGGCGCGGCCGGCTCACGGCGGAAAAAATGGAGGCCGCGCTCGCGAAGCTCGACCGTCAGCTCGGCGACATCCTGACCGCGTGGCAAATCTGTCCGCATACCGACGACGACAAGTGCCAGTGCCGCAAGCCCAAGGGCGGAATGATCACGGAGCTCGCCGACCTGTACGGCGTGGATTTGGCATCGTCGACGATGGTCGGCGATCAGGAGGTCGATAGGCTGGCGGGCGAAGCGGCGGGCGTAGCCAGGTTCGTCGCGGCCAAAGATTTCTTCGGGCAGGGCTGAGCCCTGCACCCACCGTTAAGGCCGCGCTCCGTTGTCGCGCGCGGCCCCTGCCAAGGGCTTAATCCTGCGCTGCCGTCGCCACGGCCAGGGGTGACCCCTGCACTCAATGTTAAGAAGACCGGCGCCGCAAGCATCCACGGCCCGTCCACAGGATTATGCACAGGGCTTGCATTTCTTGCGTATCAGACTAAACTGCGGTTAGCACTCGGACATTGCGAGTGCCAATTGACAGAACCCGGACAGTAATTAACTTTCCCACAGCTGGAATCGTCCAGCCAAGCAACACTTTTAGCAAGCAAGGAGGCTGCTGGTCCCCAATGAAAATCAAGCCACTGGGCGATCGAATTCTCGTCAAGCGTATCAAGGAAGAGGAGCGGACCAAGGGTGGAATAATCATCCCGGACACCGCCAAGGAAAAGCCCCAGGAGGGCAAGGTTGTCGCCGTCGGCAAGGGCAAATATGGCGACGACGGCAAGCTTATCCCCATCGAGGTCAAGGCGGGGGACAAGATCCTGTTCGGCAAATACTCGGGCAGCGAGTTCAAGCATGAGGGCGAAGACCTGCTGATCCTGCGCGAGGACGACATCCTGGGAATCATCGAGTAGGCATTTCGGCCTGCTTGCAAGCGAATCCCAATCTGATCCGATGAAACCTTCAAAAAATATAGGAGAGGCAAAAGAACCATGCCTGCAAAGATAGTTCGTTTCGGACAAGAATCGCGCGAGAAGATCCTCAGAGGGGTCAATGTTCTCGCCGATGCCGTCACCGTGACGCTCGGTCCCAAGGGCCGAAACGTCGTGTTGGAGAAGAGCTTCGGCGCTCCGACCGTGACCAAGGACGGCGTAACAGTCGCCAAGGAAATCGAGCTCGAAGACAGGTTCGAGAACATGGGCGCGCAGATGGTCAAAGAGGTCGCATCGAAGACCTCCGACGTGGCGGGCGACGGCACCACCACCGCCACCGTGCTGGCCCGGCAGATCTTCACCGAGGGCATCAAGATGGTGGCCGCGGGGCATGATCCGATGTCGCTCAAGCGGGGAATCAATCGCGCAGTCGAGGCTATCACCGCCGAGCTCAAGAACCTGTCCAAGCCGACCAAGGATCGCAAGGAAATCGCGCAAGTCGGGACGATTTCGGCCAACAACGATTCGACCATCGGCGACATCATTGCCGAGGCGATGGAGAAGGTCGGCAAGGAAGGCGTCATCACGGTTGAAGAGGCGCGCGGACTGGAGACCCAGCTCGAAGTGGTCGAGGGTATGCAGTTCGACCGCGGCTACCTGTCGCCGTACTTCGTGACCGATCCGGAGCGGATGGAAGCGAAGCTCGACGACGTGTTCATCTTAATACACGAGAAGAAGATTTCGTCGATGAAGGATTTGCTTCCGATCCTCGAGACGATCGCCAAGAGCGGCAAGCCGTTCCTGATTATCGCCGAGGACATCGAAGGCGAGGCGCTGGCGACGCTGGTGGTGAACAAGATTCGCGGCACGCTGTCGTGCGTCGCGGTCAAGGCGCCCGGCTTCGGCGATCGGCGCAAGGCGATGCTCGAAGACATCGCGATCCTGACCGGCGGGCGCGCTATTTCCGAAGAACTCGGGCTCAAGCTCGAGAACATCACGCTGAACGACCTCGGCCGCGCCAAGCGCTTGGTCGTGGACAAGGACAACTGCACGATCATCGACGGCGCAGGCAAGAAGGCCGACATCGAGGGTCGTATCAAGCAGATTCGCGCGCAGATCGAAGAGACCACCTCGGACTACGATCGCGAGAAGCTCCAGGAACGGCTGGCCAAGCTGGTCGGCGGAGTGGCCGTGATTCGGGTGGGCGCCGCGACCGAAGTCGAGATGAAGGAAAAGAAGGCACGCGTCGAGGACGCGCTGCATGCAACCCGCGCCGCAGTGGAAGAAGGCGTGGTCCCGGGCGGCGGCGTCGCGCTGATTCGCGCCTCGGGCGTGCTCGACAACATGCGCGCCAGCGAGGCGGAAAAAGTCGGCATCGCGATCGTCAAGAAGGCGATCGAAGGCCCGGCGTGGTGGATCGCATCCAACGCGGGATGGGAAGGCTCGGTGGTGGTCGACAAGATCAAGAACAACAAGGGGCCGTTTGGATTCAACGCGGCCAGCGAGGAGTTCGAGGATCTGATGAAGGCCGGAATCATCGACCCGACCAAGGTCGTTCGCAGCGCGCTGCAGAACGCGGCGTCGGTGGCGAGCCTGCTGCTGACGACAGAGTGCATGGTGGCGGAGAAGCCCGAAGAAAAAGGCGGGGGCGGAGGCGGCGGAATGCCGGGCGGAATGCCTCCGGGCGGCATGATGTAATCGAGAACTGAATTGCGCGCGCCAAGTCACTACTTGGCGACATGGTTAACATCAGCGGCGGGGCCATCGAGGCTCCGCCGCTGTTTTTTTTACTCTCCAAAACGCGTTGCAAGCCGACGCGTGAATGTTCTATATCGCTCCTGAGTGATGTCACTGCGATGCAACAAATCGCTCGCGTGCAACGACGATCGAAGATTCCAATCGCACTATGGGCGGACTGGATGGCGCCCAAATACTCAATGAACTGGCCCCGAATCGGCCGCGGTCCGTGGGTTAGCAAATCGGGCAGTAGCGTTGTTCGAAGCTCACATCTCTTGGCCCCGCCCTTGCTAAATAATCTACGGGTCGAACGCCTTGGTGATTGGGCCGGTGCAGCGCTCGTCCAGGAGGAGCCGTTGATGGCAGTGCGAGTGCTCATTGCGCACAGTTCGGGAATCACGCGCGACATCATACGCAATCATCTCGAGTGCGGCGGATGTCAGGTGGTAGCGGAAACCGGAACAGTCGCGCAGACAATCGACATTTTTCGCACGACGCGCCCAGATGTGATCATGCTCGACATCGGGCTGCGCAGTGCGAAGGGGATTGACGCGTTATCGCTGTTCAGGACGATTCGCCACGAGTCGCCTGCGACGTCGATCGTGATCATCAGCGCGTCGCAGTCACCCGATGATCAGCGAATCTACCTGCGCGAGGGCGCGCTCGAATGCATCGTGGAGCCGTTCAACAGTTGCGGCTTGGAGCGGATGTGGCGCCGGCTGTTGGATGTTTATCCCCAGCTCAAGTGCACGACGAGGCTGCCTACGGGCCCTGATTCCAGCCCACCATCAAGCGTTCAATTGAGACGGGCTGGCCGGGCACGCAATTGACCCACAGCACCCATCCGGAATTCTCGTTCGAATAGAGCGGCGCCGGCGTTCCGCAATAAAAGGCGCGCGTCGAGCCCTGTGACACGTCGCCTAAGACGTGCACGTGGCCGAGCGCCACGTAGTCGTAGCGCGAGCGTTCGATTTCCGCCGGCGTGATCGGCGACGATCGTTCAATCTCGCCTTCCTCCATAAAAAATCCGTGCGCCAGCGCGATGTTCCAGAGTCCTTCCTGCCGCTCGGGTACGCCGCTCAGCGGCCGGTAGTCCGGCGTATGCTCGACCACCGCGCGGCCCCATACGCGAGCCGCAAGCTCGGGAAAGTCGATTGTCCTGCCCTCGGGCTCGAGAATCAGGTGCAGATTTTTCGGCAGCGTGCCGGGCGCGAGGCCGGTGTAAATCGATCGCTCGTCGTGCGCGTCATGATTGCCGGGAATCATCACGACCGGCATCCGCGCCCGTCCGATCGTTCCCAGCGCGAAGGCGAGGCCTTCTTCGTTGACGCGCGCCGAATCGAACAGGTCGCCGACTATCAGCAGCATGTCGGCGTTGCGGTCGTTGGCGATGTCGATGACCCGGGCAAATGCGTTGCGCACTCGGTCGCGCAACTGCACGCCGCGCTCGCCTGACCCAAACGTATCGGTTTCCAGATGAATGTCGGAAGTATGAACGATCCTGAGTGGATTATGCGGATGCGGCTTGCCTGGCAAAATTGCGTCCTTCGATGCACCCGTCGGGTCGCGGGCGCTCGGTTCCGGTCGATGACAACATGCTGTAGAGTCAGATTTACTAGAGTTCGAGCGCCCATTCCATCGCTCGTTGAGGAAGTAGGGACGAGTGTCACGAAGGAATAAACCGCCGAATAAGCGTTCACGAAGGGCCGGGCGGGCAAGTGGTACAAAGGGTAGCCCTCCCACGCCCTTCTATGTTCCGGACTCTTTGGCTGTGGGTCTCAGGGGATCGCCATCGACGGCGGCCAGTGATGCACTGTTTCGTGGCTTGCCTCTGATATTCGACCAACGGCGGGAGAAATGAAACCAGGACAATATCGCAAGGAGTTCCTCACTTGATCGTCGTAATGAAAGCGCACGCCACCGAAGCCGAAATTCAGGCTGTTGCCAAAATGGTCGAGGATCTCGACTACAACGCGCACATTATCCGCGGCGTCGAACGCACGGTTGTCGCATGCGTGGGCGATGAGCGTGGCCAGAAGCATCAGCTGACCCATCTGGAATCCGTCGCCGGAGTGGAGCGCGTGATGCCGGTGGTGCGGTCGTTCAAGCTGGCGTCGCGCGAGGTGCGGCCCGAAGGCTCGCGAATCAAAGTGGGCAACGCCGAGATCGGCGGCAGGCGAATCACGGTGATCGCGGGACCGTGCGCGGTCGAGAGCGAGGCGCAAATCGAGGCGGCGGCCGACGCGGTCAAAGCAGCGGGCGCTCATGCTTTGCGCGGGGGAGCGTTCAAGCCGCGGACGTCGCCGTACTCGTTTCAGGGGATGGAAGACGAGGGGCTGGTGTTGCTCGAACACGCCGGGCGGCGCGTGGGGTTGCCGGTGGTGACCGAAATTATGGATCCGCACGACATCGATCTGGTCGCCGAACATTCCGACATGCTGCAAGTCGGCGCGCGCAATGCGCAGAATTTTTCGCTGCTGCGCCGGCTCGGAAGAATCAACAAGCCGGTGCTGCTCAAGCGCGGCATGTCGATGAAGCTCGAAGAGTTCATGATGGCGGCGGAATATATTCTGTCGGAGGGCAATCCCAACGTCGTGCTGTGCGAGCGCGGGATTCGCACCTTCGAGACCGCGACGCGCAACACGCTCGATCTAAACGCCGTGCCGCTGCTCAAGGCATGGACGCATCTGCCGGTGGTGGTCGATCCGAGCCACGGGACGGGAATCTACTCGCTGGTGGCGCCGATGGCTCTGGCTGCCATCGCGGCCGGCGCCGACGGGTTGCTGATCGAGGTGCATCCGAAGCCCGAGAGCGCGCTGTCCGACGGCCCGCAACAGTTGAAGCCGTCGCGGTTTGCCGACTTGATGAAGGCGCTCAAGCCGCTGGCCGAGGCGGTGGGAAGGACCTTGTAAGATGGACCGGAAAATTGGGTTGTTTGATGCGATGCGGACTATGCGCGCGATGCGCCGGCTGAAGCCGGACCCGGTTCCTGATGAACTGATCCGCGAAATTATCGAGGCGGGCACCTGGGCGCCGAGCGGCGGAGATACGCAGCATTGGCGTTTTATCGTGGTCAAGGATCCCGAGATCAAGAAGCAGCTCCAGATCAGATACAAGCGCGCCTACGAGGATTTGAAAGAGCGCTTTCACGCGGCGCCGCCGCCTCCCGGCAAGAGCGAGTTGCAAAAGCAGCGCATGCTCGCGGCGCGGGACCATCTGACGGAGCATTTTCATGAAGCGCCGGTGCTCATCGTGTGTTGTCTCGTCGCCGATTCGGGAAGCGGAGTTGCGGCGGGAGCGTCGATCTATCCGGCCGTGCAGAACATGCTGCTGGCGGCGCGGGCATTGGGTTTGGGCGCGACGCTGACCACGCGTCATCTGCTGTACGAGCCAGAGGTCGATGAGATCCTGAGATTGCCGGACGAAGCTCACACTTTCGCAATCATTCCGGTTGGCTATCCGCTGGGAAACTTCGGACCGCTCTCGCGCGCGCCGGTCGAACAAGTAACGTTCCTCGATCGCTGGGGCGAGAAATATTTGTAGATCGCGGCCGGCACTGTCTCGGTTCGCGTATTCACAGCGTTTTGTGCCAGAACTCCACGGCAATGCGCTCCGTGCCATCGACGGCCTGATCGAAACCGACTTTGCGATAGAGTCCGCGTGCGACGCGATTGTCTTGGCGCACTTCGAGCGTGATCCGGCAACAATTCAGCTCGCGCGCTTTCGCTTCGATTCGCTCGAGCAGCATCCGCCCGATTCCCATTCCGCGCACGGCTGAATCGACGAAGATATCGTGGATGTTGATCAGGGGCCGCGCGTTGAAGGTCGAAAATCCCAGGAAACAGATCGAAAAGCCGATCGGCAAGCCGTCGCGCCAGGCCAGCAATACGTAGCACGCCGGGTGCGCGCGCAGGCCCGGCACCACTTCGCGCCTGCTTTGCTCTGACAGAGGCTGGCCACCCTCCATCGGATCGCGCATGAAAGCGTCGAGCATCGTGACGAGCGCGTGTTGATGCTCCGCGCGCGACAGGTCCGCATCGACGATCGTCACATTTGTCGCCGGATCGGCCGTCATGAGATTTTCTTGTCGTCCTTGTAGGTTTCCTCCCAATTCTTGAAGCCGTTGGGGTCCCATCGCTTCCACACACCCTCGCGCTTGCCGTCCTTGTATATTCCGGTCGCGGCGATTTTGCCGTTGGTGTACCAGCCGACGTGCTCGCCGTCCTGCACGCCGTCCTTGTAGTGATCGATCGACGCCTTCTGTCCGTTGTCGAACCACTGGGTCCATTCGCCGCTCTGCTTTCCGTCGTGATATTCGCCCTGGATCATCTTCGAACCATCGTCCCGATAGATTACGAACGGTCCCTCTTTGACCTCGTGGCCGTTGACGGTCTTCGCGCACCAGGTCTCAGAGCCGTTGGGCGGCGCCTCGCCCATCTGCCTGGTTCCAGGCGGGCAGGGCGGCGCGGTTTTGCAGGCGGCGAGCGCCGTGGCGAGGATTAGAAGTGCGATTTTGGCTTTCATTTTGAGGATTAGGATAAGTGAGGAAAGGACAATTCATACCATACATTGTGGCCTAGCGACGGGTAGACTACCAAGGGTAGTTTCGTTCCGTCAAAATTAATATTTCGTTCGATGGGGGTCCGCCTGACGATTGCAGATGAGCGGGTGCGCGCGGAATGTGTGCGATGAGCGAAGTGCACAGGTGATCATTTAGCACGTCAGGAGAGAAATGATCAGGCTGAAAAGTTCAGCCGTTGCGACGGCAGCGCAGTGTTCCCGGCGATAGGACTCGCCGAAGCGTCGAAGCCCTGTCCGCCATTTGTCGGTCGTGCGGGAGTCTGCTAACTCAACGTCGATGAATCCCCGCCACGCCGCCGCGCTCGCTGATCAGTTCGGGATTGCCCCCGTGGAAATATTGTGCTGGTTGCTACCCATATTGGGTCTGCCGATCCTGATGATTGGACCAGAAAGGCAATCGATCAAAACGTTGGGTGTAGTATTGACGCTTGGCGGGTTCCTGATCGTAATTCTTTTCTTGATGCATCGTTTCGCCTTTCTTGGCTACCCTCACAACTAGCGCTAGTGGTCGCGCGGAAGAGTTTGTGGGGTGATAGCTTGACGGTCAGTTCGCTACAGGCATAGATTCGCTTGGGCATGGGTATGAGCGAATTTCAGCTGCCGCGTTATACGGATCTAATCATCCCTACCGTAACGGCTCTCAAGGAGCTTGGAGGTTCAGCCACAATTCATGAGCTGAATGCGGCAGTTATCCGAAAACTCGGACTAAGCGAGCGAGAACTGAGTGCTGATGACGTCCGGACGCAACTTGAGTTGAAGCTTACTTGGACCAGAACCATACTCAAAAATTCGGATATCGTAAGCAACTCGAACCGTGGGGTCTGGGCGCTTCGCGATCCAGAGATAGATCCCGGCAGCGTTGATCGCGAGCGGATCTGGCTTCACCACCGCGAGCTGTATCCATCCGTAACATCCCGCCGCCAAAAGGCACCAGCTGCTCAGAACGAACAGGCCGACGGAATGGCATGCGAGAAATCGGCGCCCGCGTCAGTACCCGCACCAGACGAGGACGTTACCGAGACACGACAAGATTCGGACTACGAACTTGCGGTCCTCCAGAGATTGCTAGCCTTGGCTCCCGCCGGGTTCGAAAGATTTTGTCAGCGCTTGCTTCGCGAGGCCGGGTTCGAGCAGGTGGACGTGACCGGGAGGTCTCACGATGGCGGAATAGATGGAAGGGGCATCTTGCGGATTAATCCTCTCGTAAGCATTAAGGTTCTTTTTCAATGTAAGCGTTACTCTGGTTCTGTTGGTGCCCGCGAGGTTCGCGACTTTCGCGGCTCAGTGCATGGAAGGGCCGACAAAGGGATCATTATCACGACCGGTTCGTTCACCGATGAGGCGAGGAAGGAGGCGGTCCGAGACGGAGCCCTCGCCATCGACTTGGTTGACCGCGAAAGGCTCGTTGAAATGCTGGAACACTTCGAACTCGGGCTCACTCGCATCGAGACATTTCAGGTTGACGCGGCACTGTTCAGGGAGTTCGAACGGTAGTGGTAAAATGGCTCGCACTATGACTGTCGCCGTATCTGACGCCGCCTGAATCGCGCGAGGAGAACCGCGTGCGCAAAGTTTGCCGCGCGACAGGCATTTGCGCCGCACATTTGTCCCTGACCCTCCTTTTGTCTGATTCCTCCTTTCCGCCCCGGAAAGGGGGTCAGGGGGATAGGACGGCGGCGCGCTCCGATGATTTTTTCTTCTGCTTCCCCTTCCCCATTTTTCCTGGGGAAGGGGACAGGGGTTAGGGCGCTTTCGTTGGCCGCATCTCAATGCTAATGACCAGCGGATGCCACCGTTGACTCTGCGTGAACAGAGAAATCCGGAGCTGATGCGCCGCGCGACCGAGTTGCGACAACACATGACTCCCGAAGAGCGCGTCATTTGGCAGGAGCTTCGCGGTAATCGGCTAGGAACGCATTTCAGGAGACAGCAGGTGCTCGCGCCGTACATCGTGGATTTCTATTGTCATTCTGCGCGGCTCGTGGTGGAGATCGATGGAAGCCCACATCACGAGCAACAAGGATACGACAGAATGCGCGACGACTATTTCAGGCGGCTCGGGATCCGGGTGCTGAGGCTGCCGAACGCATCGGTGCGGGATGATTTGGCGTCTGCGATTGCCGCGATTCGCACGGCGCTGCGTAGGCAGAACCCCAACCCCTAGCCCCTTCCCCAGAAAAAATGGGGAAGGGGAACAGAAAGGTTATGGAATCGCGCTGTCCTATCCCCCTAGCCCCCTTTCCGAGTCGGAAAGGGGGAACAAAGGGCGGAGAGCGGTTTGACGCTGGCGATTTTGCCTGTTGTGTCCTATCCCCCTAGCCCCCTTTCCGAGTCGGAAAGGGGGAACCGGAATTAAGCTGAGCCTTTCCGGTCGGAAAGGGGGAACAGGAATTGCCGGCTAGTTCGATCCGGTCGAGCCCAGCAGGTTGCCGCCCAGCGTCGCGTTGCCGACCCTCACATCGCCGATCACGTTGATCATCGCCGGTTTGCCCGACTTGAACGCGCGCTCGAGCGCCGGAATGATCTGCTCGACGGTCTCGACGTGCTCGCCATGACATCCCATCTCGGTGAAGATTTTGTCGTAGCGAATGTTCGGCAGCATGTTGAACGGATCGGTGTGGCCAGCCAGCCCCGGCATCTGATCGAAATTCGGGCCCCATGAGCTATTGTTCCACAGCACCGTGATGACAGGCAGCTTGTAGCGCGCGGCGGTCTCCATGTCCCAGCCGCCGATTCCCAGTCCGCCGTCTCCGCTGATGACGACTACCTGCTGTCCCGGCCGCGCGAGCTGCGCGCCGATTCCCATCCCGACACCGTGACCGACGGGCGCAAGCGGGCCCGCGTCGACCACCTGGCCCATGAAGCGGCAGGTGAACGCGCGGCTCATCCATCCCGAGAGCGTGAAGCTGTCGATCACGGTGGTCGCGTTTTTGTCGAGCACGGCGATCAGGTCTTCGCACAGCCGCGCCGGATGGATCGGCTGATTCTTGGAGACCTTGGCGTTTTGTTCTTTGATCTGATTGTCGAAGCGCTGGCGCGTTTCCCAGACCTGCTTGACCCACGGCGAAGCCTTGTTCTTCGAGAAGTCGAGCTTGAGTTCTTTGATCCGATTGATCATCTGACGCAGCACGAGCTTGGGATCGCCGACCATAGGCAGGTCCGCGTTAACCTGCCATCCGATTCGCGTCGGCGTGGGATCGACCTGGATGTACTTGGCCTTGTCGGTCCAGGTCGGCGGCTGCCCGAAATGCTCGCCGCTCCAGAAGCGGAAGCCGATTGCGAGCACCACGTCGGCGCCGCCGGTGAACGGCTTCTTGAACGGACCGCGAATCGCCAGGGGATGCTCTTCGGAGACCGCGCCCTGACCGGCGCGGCGCGCGTAGATCGGGATGCTGGTCAACTCGACGAACTCGCGCATCTCGGCCCCCGCCTGCGACCAGAACAGTCCGTCGCCGCCGGCAATCAGCGGGCGCTCGGCCGCCACCAGCATCTCGAGCGCGCGATCGATTTTGGCGGGATCGCCCGCGCTGCGGACGTCATCGACGGTAAACCCGCGCGCGCCCTTGCGCTGCCGCGACTCATCGTCGTGGTGATAGAGAATGTTCTGTGGAACCTCGAACAATGCGACGCCCTGCGGCGGCGAAATCGCTTCGCGGAACGCAGAGCGCAGATCGAACTGAATCGTGGACCAGTCGGTCACGCGCTTGGTGAATTTGGAGAAACTGTCAACCACCTCGGAACCGTAGGCTTCCTGGAACGAACCGAGATGGTCTTCGTCGTTGGGATGCTGTCCCGAGATGCAAACCACGGCGCTGTTGGTCAATCCCGCCACGCACAGCCCCGTCACCGCGTTGGTGAGGCCGCATCCCGCGGTGACCATGCATACGCCCACCTCTCCGGATGAGCGCGCGTAGGCGTCGGCCGCGTAGGCGGCGGCCTGCTCGTGGCGCATGTGGATGAGCTTGATGTCGTGGTCGCGCAACTGGGCGAGGATCGGAAACAGATGCCCGCCGTTGATCGCAAAACAATACTTCACACGGTTCTCGCGCATCACGCGCGCGATTAATTCTCCGCCGTCAGCTTTCGCCATTACCGAGCTCCTTTTTGTGGAAATTTTCCCGCTTGCCCCGAATCCTTGCACATTTACGGCGTCGACGAAAAGCGCGCGTGTATTTGTGGCGGTCCAATCGCAGGATTGCGCCAACGGACGGCGCATCGGGAGTCTTGATCGAGGCCGCCAAGCCTGTCAGGTTTGAACATCGTTCGGCGGAGTCGGCTTGCGCGGGTCCGAGTACTTGGACTGCGGGTGGTGGAGTGGCGGAAGAGTAGCCGGATGCCAATAGGCGAAGTTTAATCCCAGGATCCCACGATGCGGCGCGTTCTCGCCTCACTCATCTTGTTAATCACGGCGTTTGTTGTTGCGGCCGCGACGGCGCATGCCTTCTCGCTGATGGACCCCGGCACGTGGAGCTGGCCGCAGTACGACTGGAACTCACTCAAACTCCAGGACCCAAACTCGTGGCCGCTCATTCCGGTGCCTGAAGTTGCCACCGATCCCAACGGCGGAGTCACTTACGGCGTTCTGCCGGTATGGCTGTTCACCGACGACAAGAACGAGATCAGCAGCATCCTGGCCCCCGATATCAACGCCAACAGCACGCTTGGACCCGGTGGAAACTTTCGCTACCTGGGCTATCCCTCGGCGGACACCAATTGGTACGCGGTCGCGGGCGCGCAAGAGATCATCGCGCGCAAGGTCGATCTCGATTACCAGACCGGGCGCGAGCATAAGAAGAATTGGTTCTCGTTTGAAGGGCGCTTCTATTTCGAGCGCGATCCGACCGAGCGTTTCTTCGGAACGGGCAACAACTCCCATTGGGGCAACCAGACCAACTACACCACCGAGCAGCTTTATGGCGAGGCGATATTCGGCCTGAACCTCACCGATAAGCTGCAGGTCTCCTTGATGGAGCGCCCGCGCTACGTGCGAATCCTGGCCGGCGGCTTCACTTCGCTGCCGGACATTCACGCCCTGTTCCCGAATCAGAAGGGCATCAACGGGGGCAGCGAAGTTCTGTCCCAGGCGATGATCCAATACGACTCGCGAGACTCGGTGGATATCCCGCGCTCAGGCACGCTCGGGCGGCTCTATTACGGTAATGCGGATCGCAGATTCGGCAGCTCGGTTTCGTACAACCGCTTCGGCGGAGAATTGCGTCAGTACTATTCCGTCGGACAGCGCATCACCTTTGCCGGTCACATTTTTAACGAGTACGAGCCGGCGGGTGGCGAGATGCCGTTCTGGGCGCAGGCGCGCCTTGGCGGCCAGGAAAGCTTGCTCACCGATCAGGAAACGCTGCGCGGTTACGGCGCCGGCCGCTTCATCGATAACAATCTGTTCGTCATGAATGTCGAGATACGCACTCGCGTGTGGGAGAAAAACGTTTTCGGCACCCACGGGATACTCGAGCTGGCGCCGTTCGCCGAAGCGGGACGCGTCAGCCATGCATTGAACGACGACCCATTCTCGGATCTGCACCCGGTCGGCGGAATCGGATTCCGCGGAATCGCGGAGCCGTTCGTGGTCGGGTTCGTTGACGTCGGATGGGGCGGCGAAGGCGCCGCCGTCTTTTCCGGCATCAACTATCCATTCTAGGTTGAACTCGTTATTCTGGCTGAACGAGACGATCTCAGCGGCCAGGGCGAAATTCGACATCGCGACAGTGGATTGGCCTCGACCTGCCGGCCACCGGATGCGGCGCTTCGCACTACGACGGCCAGGTTCGGCGGGGGAAGCGCCGGTTCATCGCGAAATGCCACGTGGATTAACTTTTCAAAGCCGAAGGATTTAAATGATGGCAACCGTTGACTCAAAAACCTCGCAACAGGCGCTCGACATCATTCTCGCAGCGATAGGTCTGCGCGAATCAGATCATAAGGGCAGCGTAACCATCCAGGGGAAGGACCCTATTCTGGCGTCACGCCATCGTTTCGGTGAGCTGATGGCTGCATCGCAGGCGGCGTTTGGCATGGCGCTGAGCGAGTTATGGCAACTCCGTGGCGGAAAACCTCAAAGCGTCACGACCAACGTGCGCAATGCCGTGCATCAACACCACGGTATTGCCTTCATGCGTCAGAACGGTCGGCAACTTCCCTTCACCGAATATGGTTCCGGTCTCGGCGTGGATTCTCCTCTGAGCGGCGAGTTCTATCCGACCCGAGATGGTCGTTTCGTCAAAATCGAGCTTTTCTATCCGCGCCTGCGCGATGCGATGTTCAACGTCCTCAAGTGCGCACCCACGCAACGCGCTGCCGAGGCCGCAATTATGCAGTGGGATGCCGACGCACTCGAGCTTGCCATCCGCGAGGAATCGGGGGCGATCGGTGTGGTACGCACTGCTGCGCAGTGGCTGTCTCACCCAGTGGGGCGTCGCCTGGCCGGCAAGCCGGTAATCGAGATTGAAAAAATCGGTGATAGCGATCCCATTCCTCTTCCCAAGGGGTGCGATAAGCCATTGGGAGGCATTCGTGTGCTCGACTGCACCCATGTCATCGGCGGTCCGATCACCGCACGCACTTTGGCTGAGTTCGGCGCCGACGTATTGCACCTGTCCAAGCCGAACTACCCGGACCACGTGAACTGGCGTTTGGAGACCGACATCGGAAAACGCTCCGCCTATTGCGATTTTGACAATGAAGCCGATATGCGACGCTTCTTTGACCTTCTGCAAACGACCGACGTCTTCACTTGCTCGTATCTGAACCTTGACCAGCGTGGCATCTCACCGCGGCGCCTTGCCACCAGCAGGCCGGGAATCATTTCCCATGAATTGCGCTGCTTCGATTTCGAAGGTGAGTGGGCAAACTTCCGGGGTTTCGACATGATCGCAGTAGCCGTGTCGGGTTACGTTGACGCCGAGGGAGCGATTGACGCGCCTATAATGCCGCTGCAGGTGATTTTCGCCGACTACCTCGCGGCCTACGCCGGCGCTGCGGGCGTCGCCGCCGCGTTGCATCGTAGAGCGATCGAAGGCGGCAGCTACCAGGTGAGGGTATCTCTCACCCGGATGTGCATGTGGGCGCAGGAGATCGGACTTCTCGACGGCAACGCGCTCAACGGCACGCTCGCATTCGCCGACGTTGTGAAAGAGACCAACGTGCCGGTCACCAAAATCGGCAGCCCGTTTGGTGAGATCACTTACCTCCCGAGCCTCATCGATATGCCTGACATCAAACCGGGATTCGTGAGAGGCCCTCAGCCCCTGGGGTCCTCACTACTGGAATGGCAGGATTAGGATGTTCTTCAAACGATCCTGAGCTGCGCCATGGTCGCAGCCAAGCAGCGTCGGGGCTGAATAAAGCGCGCATCGCGGGGTTTCCGATTCAATCGCGCGCCGATCGCTTTCCCCGTCAATCGAGGATTGTTACACAGTAGCGCGACTCGCTTCGCGCGCAAATCACGATTCGGCTTCGCTTCAGATGCGGCTTTCCGAACTAGACTACGACTTGCCCGAAGAACTGATCGCGCAGGAGCCGCTTGCGCGCCGCGACGAAGCGCGCCTGCTGGTGCTCGATCGCAAATCCAAATCGCTCGAGCATTCCCGCTTCTACAAACTCGTCCGCCATCTGCGCGAAGGCGACCTGCTCGTACTCAACGACACCCGCGTGCTGCCGGCCCGCCTGTTCGCGCAGAAGGAATCGGGCGGCCGCGTCGAGTTGCTGATGGTGCGGCCGGTCGCCCCGCTTGAGGGTCCCGCCGGCGCATGGATCGCGCTGATACGCACGCATCGCGTGCTCAAAGACAACGCGCGCCTCATCCTGAGCGACGGTCATGCGCTGAGAATTGCCGGCTATGCGCGGCCGGGCCGCCCAATCGTCGTAGGCGAGGGCGGAGTTTCGATCGAGCAGATACTGGAGCGCGCCGGCACGCTCGCGCTGCCACACTATATTCATCGCAGCGTCGGTCCCGCCGATATCGACGACTACCAGACCGTATATGCCGCGCGGCCCGGCGCGATCGCGGCGCCCACCGCGGGGCTGCATTTCACCGCCGAGGTCTTCAAGGCGCTGGCCGATGCGGGCATCCGCACCGCTACCGTGACGCTGCATATCGGTCCCGGCACTTTCGCTCCGGTGCGCGCCGTCGAGATCGAGAGTCACACGATGGAATCCGAGTGGTACACGATTGCGCCCGCGACCCAGGCTGCCATCGAACATACGCGGCGAATCGGCGGGCGTATAATCGCGGTCGGCACCAGTTCGACGCGTGCGCTCGAGTCGTGGGCGATCACCGGCGACGTCGAGGGTTTCACCGGGCTCTTTATTCATCCGGGCTTTCGCTTCAAGCTGGCTGACGCGATGCTGACGAACTTCCATATGCCCCGAACCACGGTGCTCGCGCTTGCGATGGCGTTTGCCGGGCGCGATCAGATTCTTGCCGCGTACCGCGAAGCGATTCGCCATCGCTACCGCTTTCTCAGCTACGGCGACGCGATGCTGATTCTGTGATGAGCGGGCCAATCGAATTCAGCGTTACTGCCGTGGACAGCGACGCGCGCGTCGGTCGGATCGTAACCCCCCACGGCGTGGTCGCGACGCCGGCCTTCCTGCCGGTCGGCACGCGCGCGGCGGTCAAAGCGATGGCGCCCGACGAGTTGCGGTCGATGGGCTACACGATGGTGCTCGCCAACGCGTACCATCTCGCGATTCGCCCGGGCGCCGGGTTGATCGGCGAGATGGGCGGTGTAGCGCGCTTCATGGGATTTCCCGGCGCGGTGCTGACCGATTCGGGCGGGTTCCAGGCGATGAGCTTGGCGAAAATCAATTCGATCAATGAAGAAGGAATCCGTTTTCGATCTCATCTCGACGGCGCGCCTTTGATGCTCACCCCCGAAAGCGCGATCTCGATTCAGGAACAGCTCGGCGCTGATATCATGATGGCGCTAGACGAATGCACGCCTTACCCTGCCGAGCATCGGCGCGCGCTCATGTCGCTCGATCTCACGGCGCGATGGGCCGAGCGCAGCCTCGCGGCGCGGATCAGCACGACGCAGGCGCTGTTCGGAATTATCCAGGGCGGTATTTTCCAAGACCTGCGCAAGACGAGCGCGTCGCAGATAACCTCGATTGCGTTCGACGGATACGCGGCGGGCGGACTTTCGGTCGGCGAACCGAAGGCCGCGATGCTGGGAATGGCGGCGCTGTCGGCGTCGATGATGCCGGCTAACAAGCCGCGCTACCTGATGGGTGTGGGAACGCCGCCGGATTTGCTCGCCGCGATCGCGATGGGTTTCGACATGTTCGACTGCGTGCTGCCGACGCGAAACGCGCGCAACGGGACCGCCTTCACCAGCCAGGGGCGCATCTCGATTAAGCAAGCTGCTCACGCGCGCGACTCGATGCCCCTCGATCCGGCCTGCGAGTGCCGCCCCTGCCGGACCCATTCACGCGCCTACCTGCGTCATCTATATTTGTCGGGCGAGATACTCGCGGCGCGCGCGCTGACGGAGCATAATCTTCACTTCTATGCGAGCTTGATGCGCCGGTGCCAGGCTGCTATCGCATCCGGGAATTTCAAAGCGTATGCGATGGCGGCATCGGCCGGTTGGGACAACGACAACGCCGCCGAACCGGTCGAAGAATGATTTTTCTCTGTGGGAGACGTAGCTTGATCGATTTTGAGGACGTGATCTGATGTTGTTTGAAGGCACCGCATGGGCGCAGGCCGCCAACGCCACAGGTCAAGCCGCCAGTCCCTCGTTTTTCGAGCAGTTGATGACGGGCCCGGGGCCAATCATGGCGTTGGTCGTCGCCGTCATGTACTTCCTGGTCTTCCGGCCGCAGAACAAGAAGGCGCAGGAGCAGGCGAAAATGCTGGCTGCGCTCAAGCGCAACGACGAGGTCGTGACGACGGGCGGAATTATCGGGCGGATTCATGAGGTCGGCGACAAAGTGATCACGCTCGAAGTTGCGCCCAACGTCAGGTTGAAGGTCGAGCGATCGCAAATCGCGTCGATGTCGAGCCACAAGGCGTCGGCGAAGAAAGACGACAAGTAGGAATCCAACGAGTCAATTGCAGACAGCCGGCGCGGCCGGCACTCTCATGGCGGGGGCTTCATCATAGTGGAACAGACTCAAAGTTTCGGACCGATCCTGATTCTGCTCGTGCTGATCGTGTCGTTCCTTTACATGCATTTCACCAACGGCAGCGGGCTTACGCGCATATACCTGGCGGGCGGTATCGTGTTGGCAGCGATACTCATTCTGCTGCCGAGCCTCAACGTCGATCTGCCCGATTGGTTCAAGGCCGGGTTCGGCGCGACCAAGATCCAGCTCGGCCTCGACCTGCAGGGCGGGACGCATCTGCTGATGGCCGTGAAGCTGGACGAGGCGGTGAAAACCCAGCTGCGGCGGCGCGCCGATGACCTCAAGCATGAGCTCAAGGCGAACAAGATAGACTTCGAAAATATCTCGGTCGACGATTCCGGCAACCTGAGCGCCAAGCTGAAGTCGAGCGCCGATCGCACGCCGTTCCTCGACCTCGTGCAGAAGTCGTTCTCGGATCTGACCGTATCGAGTAGCAGCGATTCGTCCGGCCCCGGTCCGTCCTATTCGCTCGCCTATAAGACGCGCGAGTTGCAGACGATTCGGTCCAACGCGATGGACCAGGCGCTGGAAACGATTCGCAATCGAATCGACCAGCTCGGCGTGCGTGAAACCACCGTCGCCAAAGAGGGCGACAACGAAATTTTAGTGCAACTGCCCGGAATCCAGGACCCCGAGCGCGCCAAAGAACTGATCGGCAAGACGGCGGTGCTCGAATTCAAACTGGTTGACGACTCGAAAAGTGTGCAGGACGCGATCAAGGACGGCCCCCCGCCCGGCGACGACGTCCTTTATGGCACCTCGGAGCGCGGCGGCAGGGAGCCGTACCTGGTCGAGTCCCCCGTGCTGATGACGGGCGACGTCGTTACGGACGCGCGCGTGCGTCCCGGCGGGCGGCTGGAAGGTCCCTACGTGGCGGTTGAACTCGACGCGCGCGGCGCCGGCATCTTCGATGCGATGACATCTGAAAACGTCGGGCGGCGTCTGGCGATCGTGCTTGATAACACTGTTTACTCGGCGCCGGTTATCAAGGAACGAATTCCCGGCGGTCACGTGCAGATCACCGGACGCTTCTCGATGGACGAGGCGCACGATCTCGCGATCGTATTGCGCTCGGGCGCGCTGCCGGCGCCGGTCGAAATCGAAGAAGAACGCACGGTGGGCCCGTCGCTCGGCCGCGATTCGATTCGCCAGGGCGAGATGTCGTTCGTGATCGGCGCGGGCGCAGTGCTGATCTTCATGGCCGTGTACTACAGCGGCGCGGGTCTGCTCGCGGATTTCGGGCTGTCGCTGAATATCCTGCTGCTGATCTGCGTGATGGCGGCGCTGGGCGCCACGTTGACCTTGCCGGGCATCGCCGGAATCGTGCTGACGCTGGGAATGTCGGTTGATGCGAACGTGCTGGTGAATGAACGAATGCGCGAAGAGTTGCGCGCCGGCAAATCGCCGCGCGAGGCGGTGAAGCTCGGCTATGATCGCGCATGGTCGGCGATTCGCGACTCCAATATCTCGACCTTCGCCGCGGGGCTGATTCTCTTCCAATTCGGCACCGGACCGGTCAAAGGCTTCGCCGTCACCCTATGCGTAGGAGTGCTGACCGGACTGTTTTCCTGTATTGTCGTTACGCGCGCGTGGTACGACTATCGGATTTCGATGCGGAAGCTCACCCAGATTAGCGTTTAATGATTGTTAATGATGCTATAAGATGCAAATTGAGTTTTCACGATCGATCGAATTAGGAGCTGTGGGCAAATTTTCACCTACCGGGTGCCTTTTACCTTGACTTGGGCGATGGACGCGTACTACAAAGTCGCGTCCTCACAAAATCCCTGAGGGAAGGCGTCTTGTTGGACTCGTATGGCCGATAAGGACGACATACTGCTGAATTCCCGCGAAGTCGCGTTCCTGCTCGACCTGAGTCCGGACACGGTGAACGAATTTGCCCGGCGCAATATTATTCCGGCCTTCAAGAAAGGCCGCCAATGGCGATTTCGCAAGCGCGATATAACTGCTGTCAAACGTCAGTTGCGAGGAATCAACGCGGCGGCCTGACGCTACGCGCGCGCGTCACGCTCACTTCGCGTCGCACGCGGCCAAAATCGCCGTCCTGATGTCCTGACCTCGCACTGATCGCCTGGGCTGCGTCGAACCCGAGGGAGTGTTTCGATGTCTGAACCGCATGAGAGCCGTGTCTATTCCGACCTGGCGCGTTTCTACGATTTTTTCTTCGGACGAGTCTTTGCCGATCGCGAGCATGAAATTATCGAAAGCCTGAATCTCAGGCCCGGTAACCGCGTGCTCGAGGTTGGCGTCGGCACCGGAATCGCGCTGGACGCATATCCGCCGTACGCGCACATTGTCGCGATCGATCCGTCGGCCGACATGCTCAAGCGCGCAAAAAAGCGCGTGGCGGAAAACGGCTGGGGACATATCGAGCTCCGCCAGGGCGACGCGCTTAACCTCGACTATCCCGACAACAGCTTCGACTACGTTACCTCGTTTCACGTTCTGACCGTGGTTCCCGATCCGTGCCGGATGATGTCGGAGATCGTGCGGGTGTGTAAGCCGGGCGGGCGGATCGCGATCACGACCCATTTCCAGAGCTCGAACCCGGTGGTCGCGGCCCTCAACACCATCGTCAATCCGATCACGCGGCAACTGGGATGGACCACCAGATTGCGCAAGCAGGACGTGCTCAAGGGCCACCCGATCACGCTGGAGCGCGACGACAAGATCAGCCGGTGGTCGGTGCACTCGGTGATCATCGCGCGCAAAAACGCGTGAGCCGCCGCCGCGGGTAGCCGTCGCGAGCGGGAATACAAGCGCAGCGTGGCTGATTCGAACAATCCCGATCCTGATTCCCCGACCAACGACGAACGTGTCGAGACGCTCGCCAAAGAGCTTGCCGACCGTCTGCGCGCGATGCCCAATCGCCAGGAACTTACCGACTACGCAGTCAGCATCCTCAAGGAAAGCAGCGAGGATGCGGGCCAGTCCGAGCAGGCGGCGGCGATGGTCGAGCGGGCGGCGAAGAACGATCCGTTCAACCCGATCGCGTTTGCAATTCCACTGCTGGTTATAGGCGCGGTCCTGTGCGCGACGGGAATCCTTGCCGGCATAGGGCTGTGCGTAATCGGGATCGCATTGCTGATGGTGCTGTGGGGATTGATCGCTGCGTTCTTCGGCCGCTTCCACCGGCAGGGCTGAGCCCTGCACCCAGTATTAAGGCCGCCCGTCGTTGGCGGGCGCGGCCACTGCCGCGGGCGCGCGGAGGCCTGTTAGAAGGGTGAAGGGGGAAGAGCTGCGGGCTAACCAGCGAGCAACTTCTCGACTAGCTTGTCGATCTTCTGCGCGATGCCATCCTTGCGCAGCGCGGCGCGGATCCGTTGCCGCGCCCGCGTAAAGTGAATTGCTTTGGGGAGTTCGACATTTTTCGCGACAATTGTAGCGGTTTCGGCAGCTTTAGCTAAGGCATTGTGAAGGGCATTTCCTGAGTCGAATTCTGGAATGCTATTAATGAGAAGCTTGTCGAAGTCTCGAGCGCCCCACTGGCCGCGACTCTGATCTGGCGCGATCTTCGAACGAAGTGTCTCGCTATTGATCACCGCGACTAGGAAGTTGGCCTCCTCCTCGGAGTCGCACTCTGCCCAGTACAGCTTGTGTTCGACGATGGACGAAGAATTTTGGAGGCGAGCGGCGGCTGGCAAGGTGCCGGACGCGGAATAAATCACGCGGAGCTTTGCAGGCGGCATTTGAGTAGATAGACCGCCGAAGTAGTCGAGCCGCTCCTGAAGCGATATCTTAGTTCGCCCGTGCGCCGCCCATAGATCCTCCGCATCCTTCATCCATCCCGCTAGATTGCTGAAGCCGCGCTCGCGCGCCCGATCGGCGCTTAGCAGTCCATCGCTTTTGCTCCATGGGATTATTGCCAGTGCTGGGTCAAGAAGCCTGAACGGAGCGAGCGATTCGCCGAGATACAACTGACGAAGAAATTCCTTCTCGACGGGTTGGCTCAGGGGAGGGAGGCTCTTCCAAGGTTCCTTTTCCTGCGAGTTCTTGCGGCTCTCCACGATCGGTGCGTCGGGGCTTGAGCCAAATCTCCCCGACGCAGATTTAATTACGACAAACAGACTCCGTGGGACGACAGTCGCGCCCTGCCGAAACTTGGAGGCGTAGCCGGAATTAGAGGACTCCGAGGCGGTTGGCCACGGTACGGCTTTCGAGGTGAGTGCTCGACTTGCCTGCGCCTCGGTGGGATCGCGGCTCGGAAGCTCACCCGAGAAGCTGGACGCAGTCGCTGGCAGTTTCTTGGATTCGCCATTCTCGGCAAACAGCACGCAAGATGGAACGTTGAACAGGTTTTTGACCGACTCGTCGAAGAGCCATGCTTCGGTGAATTTGCGGGCAGGTACCGTCACCGGCCCCTTTTCCGAGTTTACAGTCTTGGCGATGAATCCGCGGTACTGCTGGCGGGTCAAGGTGGCGTATGGCATCACGAACGCGATCTTCCCATCGGTGCGGAGGTACAATTCCATGCATCGGACGAAGAAGTAGGCCGACAGGTCCTGATGCGTTGCAACCTTTCCGCCCGCCCACATGTCCCGTTTCTGGCATTCTGTTTTGAAGCGCCTTTGCATCTCGTCCGACATATAGCGGTACGAGAGCCAAGGGGGATTGCCGACCAAAACGTTTACTTTTTCACCGGGCGCAGCGAGCCAAACTGGGCGGCTCAGATTGCGAGCGACATAACCCCAGATGTGATTACGATTATCGCGTCGCAATTGCGCGAGGCGCGTGTATGTTGATACCAGCGTGACCGGAGTATCGCCGCCGGTGAATTCCTCCGCGCCTTGCCGGTTCATCCATGCTTCGAATGCGTCAGGAGGCGAATTGGTCTCGCTGAGATGCAGCATCTCATTGATTACAGAATCGAAGAGGGCCGGGTTCTGCGCGACCCGCACGGGAAACAAAAGAGGTGCGCTTTCCGGAACATCGATTCGCACCTCCTGGCCACTCAGGATCGCGCTCGTGTTCCACTGCATCGAATCGCCGAGATAAACCGGGATGCTGACTCTTGGCCGGTCTCGCAGCCGATCTTCGCCGATGGCCAGTAGATACGTAATGCGTGCATTGATGACTGCAACCGGATGAACATCGATACCCATGACGTGTCCGGTGCATCGTTGAATAGCATCTCGATTGCTAAGACCGGCGGCGTCTGCGGCGGCCAACAACCTGCGGACCGCATGAAATAGAAACGTTCCTGAGCCGCAAGATGGATCAAGGACACGCTGCGCGAGTGGATTTTCGATAACGCGTCCGCAGATGCGGCTCGCGAGCCAATCAGGTGTGTAATATTCGCCGAGGTCGTGCCGCTGCTGCGGATCGATCAGCGATTCGTAGAGACCTTTCAATACGTCGTGTTCGATATCGCCCAACCGGAAGCGCGCGACTTGTGCCGCTATGCGGCGAATCAGATCGTCCGAATCGGAAGTCGCGAGCACCCAATCGAAGAAATCTGACTCTACTACGCCGTCGATGCCCGCATTTTGAAACGGCTTGCCAGCCAATAAGTCCGCCGGCTCGGGTATTTCGACGCCAAGGACGAGTGTCGCCATCGTCTTGGCAACGATCGTGAGATAGGTGTGCTGAAAAAATAGGGTGTCGTCATCGATGAGCGTTCCGTACACCAGTTGCAGCCGGTCCGCCCAGAGCTTGCGCTTGAGTGCAACCTCGGGATGTTCCCCGACGGAATTCCACAATTCGCGCAGCCGTGCTTCGGCGACCTCAAAGACCAGACTTTCCTTGCCCAATTCCTTTCGTACACCCTCGGGGTCGGGCCGCTCCGATGGCCGAGTTGCGACGAACGGGCTGAGCCAGAGCGCGAGTCCGCGAACATCTGTCCGTGAAACCTTGTACGGCGTCCGAGCGACCAGTTTGTCGCGCTGCAGTTCGTACGGAATGAACTCTGCGCCGTCGGTTGCGACACCTACGTAGTGGTACCCTGTCCGCCGCTCAAGTTCGCGAAGGTAGTCTCCCAGCTGGCGTTCGGCTTCGGGCTTCTCGCGCCGCAAATCCTTCTTGAATTCGAAAACGGTGCGGCACAGCAGCGCGTCAAGGCGTCCATGAACCTCAGGCAGTGGCTGTTCGAGTTTTACGTCGGATCTGGAGGCACCCAAGTGCCCAATGAGAATGGTCTGAACGTCGCGGCGGACTGGCTCATGGCCTGGTCGCGTCGCGAGATTAGCTACAATCTCGCGAAGTTCGGCGTCTGAAAGTGACAACTATTGGGACCTCGTCACGGACCGACCATTCATATCAGAGTTCGATGCCCTTCTTAACAACCGCCGGGGCGAATCTTGTCAATCGATCCGCAAAACCCATCATTTGAATTTTACTCGATGTTGGTGCAAGAGTAGGTCCCATCGCAACGTGTGCGGCTAGTCGAGCCCCGGGTCGCTTCTGAACGCCGCGAGGGGGAGATGAGAGTTTGCGTTTCGAACCGGCCGCAGCCGCGCGTCGCTCACAACTGAACGCAACGAATTAATCGGGGGACATTTCGCGTGAAACACAAGAGCCTGACAGCGACGATAGTGCTGCTAGGGGTGGCGATTGCGCTTTCGGTGTGGGGCGATCCCACCACGCTGACTATCTCGAGCGCCGGCGTTACGGTGACCGGTAGCTCGTCAACCACCCTTGATTTTCCGATCTCGCGCAGCGGCGATACCGGCTACGACGCCTTTGTTCAGTACCAGACCCAGAACGGCACAGCGATCGCCGGGATCAACTACACGGCGGCGAGCGGTCGCTGGTGATTCCGGCCGGCGCGACCAGCGCGACGATTCCGGTGACAGTCGCCGGCAGCACCATCAATCAATCCAACAAAACTTTCCAGATGCAATTGCTGGGTGGCGGGGGTGCAGCGAGGAGCTTCACGCCCAGCTTCGCTACCCAGCAGACCTTTGCCGTGGGCAGCGGCCCGGTCTCGGTGACGACGGCCGACGTCAACGGCGACGGCTTGCCCGACCTGATTGTCGCGAACAACGGCCACAACACGGTCTCGGTGCTGCTCAACACCACCGCCCCAGGCGCCACCACGCCCAGCTTCGCCGCTCAGCAGACCTTTGCCGTGGGCACCGACCCGATCTCGGTGACGGTGGCCGACTTGAACGGCGACGGCAAGCCCGACCTGATCGTCGCGAATTACGGCAGCGACACGGTCTCGGTGCTGATCAACACCACCGCCCCAGGCGCCACCACGCCTAGCTTCGCTACCCAGCAGACCTTTGCTACCGGCAGCGGCCCGGTCTCGGTGACGGCGGCCGACTTGAATGGCGACGGCAAGCCCGACCTGATCGTCGCGAATGCGGGCGACGGCACGGTCTCGGTGCTGCTTAACACCACCGCCCCGGGCGCCACCACCCCCAGCTTCGCCAGCCAGCAGACTTTCCCCGTGGGCAGCGCCCCGTACTCGGTGACCGCGGCCGACGTCAACGGCGACGGCTTGCCCGACCTGATCGTCGCGAACAACGGCCACAACACGGTCTCGGTGCTGCTCAACACCACCGCCCCGGGCTCCCCCACGGCCAGCTTTACCGCCCAGCAGACCTTTACCGTGGGCAGCGAACCGGTCTCGGTGACGGTGGCCGACGTCAACGGCGACGGCAAGCCCGACCTGATCGTCGCGAATAACGCCAGCAACACGTTTTCGGTGCTGCTCAACACCACGCCGGCGCCGGCGACGACGCTCGACGGCAATAGCTTCGCCACCCAGCAGACCTTCGCCACAGGCAGCGGCCCGCACTCGGTGACGACGGCGAACGTCAACGGCGACGGCATGCCCGACCTGATCGTCGCGAATTACGACAGCAACACGGTCTCGGTGCTGCTCAACAACCTGTACGCGACCACCATGTCCGGCAGCCCGGCAACTGGAACAATCCACTATAACGTATTGACGGCAACGCCAACGCCGACCGCCACTGCGACGCCAATCAAGACGGCGACCGCGACGGCGACCGCGACGGCGACCGCGACGGCGACCGCGACGGCGACCAAGACGGCCACGCCCACAGCCACCGCGACAGCAACCGCGACTGCAACTGCGACGCCGACCGCCACGCCTACGCCAGTTTTGGTCAAACTGAAGATCAGTCCGGCGTCGCTGAACTTCGGCACGGTGAAGGTCGGGGATCATAAGGGACCCAAGAATGTCACCGTGAGCAACCCCAAGGGCAGCAAAGAGAAGCCCGGCATTACGGTGTTGATGGAGGGGTCCAGCGGAGCGGTCAGTCCGTTCAGCGCGACGAAAGGCTGCGATGCACCGCTGGCGCCAGGCGCGAATTGCACGATCGGAGTTACGTTTGCGCCCACCGCCCCGGGAGCGTATGACGCCACCCTGTTGATCATCGACAATGCGGAACACGAGCCGCAGTCGGTGAAACTCAAGGGCAAGGGCAAGGGCAAGGGCAAATAGGCAGGGGCCCCGGTCCCTGTCGAGCCCGCTGCAATAGAACAGCGCCTTGTCCGGCCGTCGTGGCCGGGCAGGGCGTTTCGTTCTATACGGCTACAGGAGTCAGGGATGCAAAATCGGAAATCCCGACTCAATGAGACTTCGTTGCGGAGACCGGGCAAAATTAGGTAGCCTTACGCCGCATTCCGAGCAAGCCTCGCGAGCATAAAGTCGTAAAAATTGGATTTTTTACCGTATTTGCTGAGACTGCCGAGGGCGCCCTTGGCGAACTGCTCCAGGGAGTTTTAGTGGGTGGTAGCGGATGGCTAAGTTCGACTGGAACGAAACGAAACGCCAGATAACCGATTCGCAGGTCTGGCAGTCGATATTCAGGCACGGCTACGAAGACACGCCGCGCAACCGGATCCTGATGGTGTCCGGCAACGTGTGGCTGCATCTGCATCCGTCGAAAGTGCAAAAGCATACGGTGCGGCTGCGCTTCACGTGGTGCATGGGCGGCATCACGTTTCTGCTTTTCCTGGTGACCGTGGTCACCGGCGTGTACCTGATGTTCTACTATCGGCCGACGGCGGAATACGCTTACGCCGACATGAAGTACCTGGAATTCGACATGCCGTTCGGGATGTTGATGCGCAACATGCATCGATGGGCCGCGCACGGCATGGTGATCGCGGTGTGGCTGCACATGTTCCGCGTGTTCATGACGGGCTCGTACAAACCGCCGCGCGAGTTCAACTGGGTGGTCGGCGTGATCCTGCTGGTGCTGACGCTGCTGCTGTCGTTCACCGGATACCTGTTGCCGTGGGATCAACTTTCCATTTGGGCGGTGACGGTCGGCTCGAACATGGCGCGCGCCACGCCGCTGCTTGGGCATGGCGGTCCATTCCATGAAGTACTCGGGGTGAATCCGGTTTACGACGCGCGCGCATTTATTTTCGGCGGCGCGGAAATCGGACCGCACACGCTGCTGCGTTTCTACATTTTGCACTGCATCTTTTTTCCCTTGATCGCGAGCATCTTCATGACGGTGCATTTCTGGCGAATCCGCCGCGACGGCATGTCGGGGCCGCTCTAGGACGGGACGAGCAGGCGGTCGATGGGAGGCGTGTTTTCATGGCTGTTGCACCAGGGAATCGTGCGCGTGCTGTCGGTGCCGGCCGGGATGTCGATCATGCTGTATATAGTGTACGTGCTGGCGGCGCCGGCTGCGTGGAGCGACGACGAGGATGGAGCGCCGCCTCATTAGGGATTAATCATGGCAAGCCGGGAAGGTAACCAAGGCGCCGTCGTGACGCGTGCGGCGGGAGCGGGCGCAGCCGGAGGTGGCGCGAGGACGCCGGCGGCGGGCGGGTCGAAGCGAATCGAAGCCCCGATCAAGAAGGCGGGCGGCGGGGTCGAAGAGAAGCTGCACACCTGGCCGTTCCTTGTGCGGATCGAATTCCTGATGGCGATTCTGGTGATCATCGTTTTGACGGTGTGGTCGCTGTTGCTCAACGCGCCGCTCGAGCAGCCGTCAAATCCGACTCGCACGCCCAATCCGTCGAAGGCGCCGTGGTACTTCCTGGGCTTGCAGGAGATGCTGGTGTTCTTCGACCCGTGGTATGCGGGCGTGGTGCTGCCCTGTTTCATCATCGTGGGCCTGATGCTGATTCCGTATCTCGACATCAATCCGAAAGGTAACGGCTACTACACGTTTCGCGAGCGATCGTTCGAGATTTTGACTTTTTTCGTCGGGTTCCACATTTTATGGGTCTCATTCATCATCATCGGCACATTTTTCCGCGGCCCCGGATGGAATTGGTTCTGGCCCGGCCAGGTCTGGGATCCGCATCTGGTCGAGGCGCTGACCAACGTCGATTTGCCGTACATGTTCGGCTTGCGCGACTACGTGGCGTCGGCGATCTTCGGATTGGCGGTGATAGGCGGCTACTTCGCGATTGGGTATGCGGCGTTATATTTCTGGATACGATCACGGCCGGCGGGCGATCCATGGTCGGCGTTTCCCGGCGGCGGTCCCGAGATACTGAAGAAATGGGGGCCGGTGCGCTTCGGCATCACGGGATTTCTGCTGCTCGCGATGGCCGGCGTGTTCATCAAGATGGTGCTGCGGCACGCGCTCAACATCAAGTACATCCTGGTTACGCCCTGGATTAACATCTGACGTGGCCGCGACCCCCGTGTTCATCCTGGCCAAAGTACTGCAGGCGCTCGGACTCGCCGACGTCGGCTTCGCGCTCTACGTCGGGATCACCCAGCCGCACGGGATGGGAACCGAATACAAGTTCACCGGGATCGGCATTCTGGTTTTTCTCGCCGGCTACATCGTTGACGTCCTGTGGGCTCGCGGGCGTAAATGAGTATTGAGTATTTGAGTGAGTATTTGGACGGCGGCCTCGCGCCGGCATTGGGAGTTGAGAACAGGTAAGAGCAGATGGCTGGCAGAGCGGGGCTCGATCCCATTGAAGAAGGAAAATCATACAGCGCGCTGTTCGTGCTGATGGTGGCGGTGCTGCTGGTGACCGCGGTCTGGTCGATTTGGGACGACAACATCTCGCGCCGTCCGTGGAAGGAATACCAGCTCCAGTGGGACCGGCTGGCGTACGACAAGTACATGAAGGACGCGGCGGACGAGCAGCAGCGCCTCGACGCCGATCCCGGATACCAGAAAGTCTCGAAGGAGCTGGCCGAGGCGCGCAACGAACTCGGCTCCGGCGCCACCGCGGCCAGGCTGGCCGCGCTGCGCGCGCAGTTGAGCGATCTGAAAAACACTGCCAACGACAAGGATCAACTGGTCCGCTTCACCAAGTCGTATTTGACCGAGCGTTGGTACGACTACAACCACGCCGTCCAGGAAAGGGAAAACCTGGCTCCGTACAAAAAGGAAATCGATCGGCTGAACGCCGAACTCGCGCGGGAAAATATCGCCTCCGACAAAGCCAGGGACAATCTGCAGGCGGTCAAGGATCAGATCGAGGCGCTCAAGTCGAAGGTCGAGAGCCGGACAGATCAGATGAGGAAGCTCACCGCCAAGCGCGACGATTTGTTGGACAAGGCCGATACGTGGATGATCCCGGTCAAGTTCCGCAACACCGTCCTGTTCCGTTATCCGAAGGTTCCGAGGATTGAGCAGACCGCGATCGACGACTTCGACCGCAATGCCTTCGACGAGGCGATCGCGCGGGTCGATCGATGCCAGAGCTGTCATATGGGCGCCGACAAGAAGGGCTTCGAGAATGCGCCCGAGCCGTTTCGCACGCATAGCAACTTCGATCAGATCATATTGAAGCATCCGCCCGACAAACTCGGATGCACGCCATGTCACGACGGACAGGGGCCGGCGGTCAGCTCGGTGCGGCTGGCGCATGGCGACGATCCGGATTGGGATTCGCCGATGCTCAGGGGCGCCAAGATGCAGTCCCGATGCATCAAGTGCCATATCGACGTGGGCTCGCTGCACGACGCGGGAGGCAAGCCGATCGCGGCGAACTGGGTCGAGGGGGAACGGATGTTCCAGCAGATGGGATGCGCGGGATGCCATCTGGTGGCGGGCTACGAGGACCTGCCGAAGATCGGCCCGTACCTGAAACTCGCGGCGGCAAAGCTCGACCCGTCGTGGACCGTGCGATGGATCGCCAGGCCGGATGACTTCCGGCGGTTCACGCGCATGCCGGACTTCATGTTCTCGCGCGCCGAGGCGATCGCGCTGGCCGCGTTCATCCTGGACAGTTCGTCGAAAAATTCGAAGGAGTGGCTCGCGGCGCATCCCGAGCTTGCGACGCTGGAGGCCGACGTCAAGAATCCGGCGTTCGTCGAGGAAGGCAAGGGGCTGTTCGAATCGGTCGGCTGCAAAGGATGCCACGCGATCGAACCGCATGAATATGGAACTCCGGTCGGCGTCGCCGCGGGCTTCGGGCCGGCCCGGGGATTCACGGCCAAGGACTTCGCGCCCAACCTGGGCAGGATCGCGGAGAAGACTTCGGCGGCGTGGATATATGCGTGGTTGAAGAATCCACATGATTTCTCGCCGCATACGGCGATGCCGTCGTTGCGCCTGAGCGATCGCGAAGCGGAAGCGCTGACCGCCTTCCTGATGACGCATGGCAAGAAGAGAGAAAACGCCGGCGTCGAAACCGCGCTCAAGAATCCCGGGCAGATCAAGAAGGGCGAAGCGCTGGTGCGCAAGTACGGATGCTTCGGATGCCACGAGATCGAGGGGATGGGCAAGGAGTCGCGAACCGGCGCCGAGCTGACGACCTTCGGCTCCAAGCATCTCGACGAACTATTTTTCGGCAACCAGATGCGGATTCCCGAGACGTGGGATCAGTGGGCGTTCCATAAACTGCAATCCCCGCGCACCTACGCGACCAGGGATGTCGAGCAGTTGATGCCGAATTTCCATTTCGACAGCGCCGACATCAGGAACCTGGTCGTGTTCCTGGCCGGCCTGACGCAGGGCACGGTGCAGGAGCGGTACCGGATGCCCGGATCGGAGCATCAGGCGCAAATCGTCGCGGGCCGGCGAATGGTCAATTACTACAACTGCGTCGGCTGCCATATCATCGAGAATCGGGGCGGCTACATCAGCCGCTTCTACCCGGGAGATGAAATCAACTTTGCGCCGCCAATACTCAATGGCGAGGGTTTCAAGGTTCAACCCGAGTGGCTATTCGCGTTCCTCCAGGAACCCACCGAGATTCGTCCGTGGCTGAAGATCAGGATGCCGACTTTTCATTTCACCAACGGTGAAGACGACACGATCGTGAACTACTTCACGGCGCTCTCGGACCTGAACGTGCCGTATATGTTCATCGACACCAACCTGATTGCGCCGGCTGAGCTGGCCGCCGGCGCGAAGCTGATGACGAAGGACTACTTCAACTGCTTCAGCTGCCATCAGGAGGGCGACAAGAAGCCTGAGGGACCGCCGTCGGGATGGGCGCCCGACATGGCGCTGACGCATCAGCGGCTCAATCCCGACTGGGTAGTGAAGTGGATCGCAAATCCGTCGGCGCTACAGCCGGGAACCAAGATGCCGTCGTACTATCCGGGCGGCCCGGAGGACATACTGGGCGGCAACCAGGACAAACAGATCCGCGCGCTGACGGACTATCTTTTCTGGCTTGGAACTCATCCGGGAGAGACACCGCCGGCCCGGATGGCGACGGCGCCGGTGAAAAATGAAAAAGTGAAAAGTGAAGTGAGTAAGAAGTAGGTTGTTATCGCCTAATCGATTGAGTGGGCAACTGATTATTCGCTAAGGTGAGAGAGTTTGATTTAACTGGGTAAAACATATCAGCGATTTCGCCGGAGAAATGGTAATGACAAAGTTTGCAATTGTACTGGCGGCGTGTGCGGCTGTCGCGCTCGGCATGAGCGTGGGCGCCGGCCTCGCGAGCGCTGCCGGCGGCACGATTAGCGGAACCGTCAAGTATGACGGTACGGCGCCCGCGCCCAGGCAGCTCGCGGTGACCAAGGACAAGGAAGTATGCGCGCTGCATCCGCACTTCGAACAGGACTTGGTCGTCGGCAGCGGCGGTGGAATCGCGAACGCGGTTGTGACCGTGAAAGGCGCCAAGGGCGACCTGAAGCCCGGTGAAGTAAAGTTCGATCAGAAGGGATGCGACTACGTGCCGCACGTGCTCGCGTTCCCGGCCGGCAGCACCGTGGACATCCTGAACTCGGACGGGATTCTGCACAACATCCATTCCTATTCGACCAGGAATCCAGCGTTCAACATGGCTCAGCCCAAGTTCAAGAAAGTAATCCAGCGAAAGGTCGAACAGCCGGAAGTGATCAAGATCACCTGCGATGCGCACGGCTGGATGCACGCCTGGTGGGTCGCGACCGACACTCCGTACTTCGCGGTGACGGACGACAAGGGCAACTACTCGATCGCAGGCGTGCCGCCGGGCAACTACGAAGTCGAAGTGTGGCAGGAAAAGCTCGGCACGCAGGATCAGAAAGTCGATGTGAAAGACGGCGCGACGGCGACGGGCAATTTCTCGTTGAAGCCGAAGGGCTGAGCGCTAATCCGCACCGATGATTAAACGCCTGGTTACGCTCGAAGTCGCGACCTCGGACCTCGCGGACGCAGCGTCGATCTACGAAAAGAACTTCGGCTTTGCCGTAGCCAGGCCGGCAGATGGGAAGTCGGCGTCGGTGAAGGTCGGCGGCGCGGAGATTCGTCTCGTCGCGGCGGCCGCGATCGATTCGTCGAGCGAAGGGATGATCGGCCTGTGGCTCGAGGCGGAGGACGTCGATCGGGTGATAGCGGACTTTCGCGCCGCCGGTCTTGACGCCGGCGCGATTCGGAAGGACTCGGGACGCCGTATCCTGACGATCGATCCCAAGCTGGCCAGCCAGGTCCCGCTGTTCATCTTCGATCGCAAAGCCTAGCCGGAGCGCGAGCAGGCACAGCGCTCAGACCTCGGTGGTGAAAGTGGCGCGCACCGCTTCCTCGAGCCTGCGCGTCAGCTCGGTGCGGTCGGCGCTGCGCATTCCTTCGGTCGCGATCGGCTTTCCAATCGTCATGCGCATCGCGCAGCCCGGGGTCACGATCTTTGCGCGGCGCGGGAAAATAAGGCCGGATCCGCTGATCGACATCGGCACCGCCGGCAACTTCGACAGGATCGCGAGCCACGCGGCGCCATCTTCGAACTCGTGGACCCGGTTGTCGTTGAAGCGATGGCCCTCGGCGAAGATGTAGACGTCGAGGCCACTTCGGATGATCTGAATCGCCTTGCGAATTGCCTTGCCTCCGGACTCGCGGTCGATGATCACGTGACCGCCGCGTTGCATCGCGTAGCCGATCACCGGGATTTTGAGCAGTTCTTTTTTCGCGATGGAGCGGGGCTCGCCCGGCATGAACGCGGTGACGGCGAAGATGTCGAAGAAGCTCTGGTGGTTTGCAACCAGGATGAACGACTTCAGACCGGCGAGATTTTCGAGACCTTCGATTTGCACCTTGATGCCGCAGAGTCTGATTATTCCGCGAGCCCATGCGCGACTGATCAGTGTGACCGCGTGCTGCTTGCCCATCGTGGCGGCAATCGCGGCGGCGATCGCGCAAGGCGCCGTCCACAGCACTGACAGCACCGTCGCGACTATCCCCCATGCGAGGTTGAAGATGCCGCGATGCGCACCGGCGGTGTATGACGAAGCTTCGGCGTGATTGGCCATGCCCGACTACTTTGCCCGCTGGCCTCGCCGTGCTGCAAGCGCGCCGCAGATGCGTCGATTGGCAGTACACATCCGGGAAAGCGCGAAAGTTGACACTGCCATGACGGCGTTGTTACATCGATCATAGCAAGACAAAGCCGACCGTCGAGGATTCAATGGGCCGAATCACCGGGTTTCAGCAGTTTCTCCAAATCCTGACCGTGCCGGACAACATCCCGATCATCGCGATGCTGATCATGGTGATGTTCTTCACGTATGTCGCGCTCAAGCAGGGCCGTCGCAACGATCAGCTGATCGCGCACGGCCATCGCGAACGCATCATCGACGAGATGAGGAAGTAGCCGCGGCGCCGATGCTGCTCGCGATTGCCGCCGTTCTATTTGCCACGGTTCAAACGACTCTGGCCGCGGATTTATCCGCGCCGTCCGACGCCGGCGCCGAAGCGGCGTGCGCCGAAATCAAAAATGCGCTTCATGCGCTGGCCAGTGCGGAGCACGACGAATCGTTGGCGCTCGATCTTGCTTCCAGCGGCGGCAATTCGACCGCGATCGTCGAGGCGCGGCTGTCCGTCCTGCTCGATCGCGCGCAGGATTTGCGCGTCGTGCTCGAGCACGTCCGTCAAAGTGCGGTCGCGCGCGACCCGATGGTCGATCAATGCACGCGGATGGGGTTTGGCGCGCTGGTGATGTCCGAGAAACTGAGTTCCGACGTGGAGACTGTCCTGTTCGGCGGCGACGATTCTGTCGCGCAAGCGCCCGAGCTCAAGTCTGCTCCCCCTGCATCGCCGCCTGCTCGGCAACCCTGACCTGTCGTGCGGCAGCGTTGCGTGGAACCAACACGGCGGCCGCCGCAAGCATCAGCAGAACCGCCTGCGCGCCGAGCGATTGAATCGTCGGGAACAGACCGAGCATGGGAATCGTTGGCGCGTAATTCACGAATGTAGCCGGTACGATCGACGCTTCCTGCAAGCTCGCGACGCCCTGGCCGACAAAGACGATCGCCAGCGCGTAGAGCATAATCGAAGTCGCGTGGAAGAAGATCTTCATCGGGATTCGATCGGCAGCGCGCCTGATGACCACGAAGGACGCGGCCAGTGCGACCGCGGCAACGGCGATGCCGGCCGTCACCGCGTGACGCTCGACAGCTTCGGTCGCGCCGTTGGTGAGCGCCTGAAAGAACACGATCGTCTCCGCGCCCTCGCGCATCACGGCGAGAAACGCGGTGAGCCCGAGCGCGATACCGGGAATCGTGCTGCGCTCGGCGCTTTCGAGTTTGTGCGAGATGAACTTCATCCAGCGATCGGACTGGCCCTTCGAGGTCATCCATGAGCTGACGTAGAAAAGGGTCGCGGCGGCGAAGAGTTGGAAGACGCCTTCGAGCGTGTCGCTGGCGTCGTCGGTGATTATATGGTTGACCGCCCACGCCAGAACGATGCTGGCGATGATCGCGACTGCTGCGCCCGTATAGACGTCGCGCGAGCGGCCGATTCGTCCCGCGCCGCGCGTGGCGGCCGCGAGCGCGACGACGACCAGCATCGCTTCCATGCCTTCGCGGAAGAGCAGGCCAAGCGAATAGAAGAAGTAAGCGACGGCGGTTTGATTAATCATATGTGTTAATTCTGAGAATGATTCTCAATTCCGATTGTAGCCCTGACGGTGTGCGATGTCAATGGTGACAACTTATCCGTCCGCAGCCGGGTCGCCCGGTCATACTTGCGACCATCTGCAGCCGGTAGTAACGTCAGAATTGAAGCGGGCCCGCCGATTTTTCGTGCGCACGGCCGCTTCAAGTTTTTTCAGGGCTCTTTCGGGGATGCGGGCCCTGCGATGCATTCGGGCGTCGATGCGATGCCCACTTTGAGGCGGTCAATCTCCTGATGCGATGCGTCTATTGCAGCAAGCGCGCCGGTTTGATCCGCCGCGTCTGCACGCTGTGTGCGAAAGTAGTCGCGATCGTGGACCGCGCCGGCGGCGAAGTCGGACTGGCGGGGCTGGTCGATATTTTCGTGGAAGAGGGTCTCACGCGGGAGCAGGTCGATGCGGTGCTCGACACGCAAGTCGGCGTCGAGCCTACAATCCGCGACCGGCTCACCGCGAGCATGACGAACCACTTGATGCGCAACCTCGGGATGCCGGGGCGCCAGTCGCCCGAAGATGTAAGGAAGGTGCGCACCGCGATGCGAAACGGCGGCGGCGCCGGCACGTGGGCCGGTGGCGAGGAGCCCCCGGAGCATCATTGAGACCTCTGGTTCACGGCTGAATAGTTTTTGGAGAGACGAATGAATTTGCGGCAGATCGGCGTCGTCGGGGCAGGGCAGATGGGTGCGGGAATCGCGCAGGTCGCGGCGCAGGCGGAAATCGCGGTCGTGATGCACGATATAACGCCGGAGCTGTGCAAGCGCGGCATCGATTCGATCGCGCGCAACCTGGAGCGGATGATCGAGCGCGGGCGCTTCAAGCCCGAGGAGCGCGATCGCGTGATGCGCCGCGTCGAGACGACCACCAAGCTCGAGGATCTGGCCGGGGTTGGCTTCGTGATCGAGGCGGTGATCGAAAACGAAGACGCGAAGATCGCGCTGCTGCAGAAGCTCGACAAGATCTGTCCGCCCGAGACGATTTTCGCGTCGAACACGTCGTCGATTTCGATCACCAGGATGGGGGCGCGCACTTCGCGCGCCGACCGCGTGATCGGGATGCACTTTATGAACCCGGTCCCGGCGATGAAGCTGGTCGAAATCATTCGCGGACTGGCCACCTCGGAACCGACTTTTCAGCAGACGCGGGCGCTCGCCGAGCAACTCGGCAAGACCACGATGACCGCGCAGGATTTTCCGGGATTCATCGTCAATCGCGTGCTGCTGCCGATGATCAACGAAGCGATTTACACGATGTACGAAGGCGTCGGCGGCGTAACCGATATCGACATCGCGATGAAGCTCGGCACCAATCAACCGATGGGCCCGCTCGAGCTGGCGGATCTGATCGGGCTGGACACCTGCCTTGCGATCATGGAGGTGATGCATCGGGTGCTCGGCGACGACAAGTACCGTGCATGCCCGCTGCTGAAGAAGTACGTCGATGCCGGATACCTGGGCCGCAAATCAGGCCGCGGTTTTTATGTATATGATGAGAAGGGTACTTTGATTCCGCCACCGCGCTGAGCGCGCGTGAGCGCCGGGAGGAAACGAGCATGTCCGTAAAGGCATTCATCCTGATCGACACGTCGCCGGGAAAGGCGCGCGAGGTCGCGGCCAAGATTCGAGGCGTCAGCGGCGTTTCCGTGGCGCATGCGGTCACCGGGCCGCACGACATCATCGCGATCGCGGAGGCCGCGGACGTGACCTCGCTCGGCGAGCTGGTGGTGCAGAAGATTCAGAGCGTGACCGGAGTCAATCGGAGCCTGACTTCAATCGTCGCGGATTGAAGCAGGCAAAAGAGATCGCGACGGCGCTCACCGGCGCGGCGATCGTATAGACCAGGAAAAAGATCGCATTCAGGAAGAATGTATCGATGGCTGAATTACCGGTAATCAAGCGGCTCAGAAAAGACCTCGAGACGCTCAAGCGCGAACTCAACGTGGACCTGCCCAAGGAACTCGAGCGCGCGCGCGCTCACGGCGACTTGTCTGAAAACGCGGAATGGGCGATGGCGAAGCAGCGTCAGGAGTTCCTGCGCGCGCGGGTGGGCAACCTGGAGGCGCGAATCGTGGAGCTCACGATGATCGACCTCGAGACAATTCCGCACGACACTGTTGGCCTGGGCAGCCGCGTTCGGCTCGAGGATCTCGATGAGGGCGGTATCGCGGAGTTCGAGATCGTGGTGCCGGAGGAAGTTGACGGCGCGCAGAACCGCATCTCGCTGTCGTCGCCGCTGGGCCGCGCGCTAATCGGCAAGGCGGCGCAGGACGATATCGAAGTCGTCACGCCCAAGGGCAAGCGCGCCTACATGGTGAAGCAGCTTACGACCATCCATGCGCTGCTCGCCGCGGAGAACGGCCAGACAAAGTAACCGGGCGGGTAGTTCTCGAAAAAGCGCGGGTTCGCTGACTACTCAGGCGTTCCCGCGTTCGACCGGAAGATCCGATCGAGACTCTTCAGATTGAGTCGCCGATTTTGGGCGACTGCTTGAGGGCGTTACGCTGGGCAGAAAAAACGAAACGGCATTGCTTGCCCATTTGCTAAGCGCCGACGTTTTTCCTTCCATCTTTTCGAAGGAATCGACGACTTCCTGATCGGGAACGTCCCGTCCGGCCCCGACACCTTGAATCAGCATTGAAAGTCGGATCGCCTCAGCCTGTTTCTTATCCGCCATCATATATTTCCTTTATTAGTTTAACCCTTAATGGCTAAAGTTCAAGTATCATCCTGAGCAAAGCAAGGTGGGGGCTCACTTCGAACTCTAGTCTCTGAATCGCGGTTTGCTGGCGTGGAAAGTGATACTTCTCGGTACTGTCGATGCTCAGCGCGGCGGCGACGTTTCCGCTCGAATCGAGAACTGGTAATCGTAGAATGTCCTTGTAGGGAACATTGCGCCCGCTGTCCGGAGCAATAGCTGCGATGTTTCCTGCCACCGCCGCGGTTGGATCTCCGCGCCACAATGCGGCGCAGAACGATCGCTGATCCATCGTGTATTCAATTGGGCACCGGCGGGTATTTCCGAATCGCGCAATCACGCGCAGCTTAGTCGGATCACTGGGCGAACGGATTATTAGATTCGCTTCGAGTTTCTCCATTTCGGCGTAACCGCCGACCTCTTCAGCCACCGTCAGCAGCGCTGCCTCCAGAACAGCTTGCAACAGTCGGTCGTCCGCGGCGAGCGTCCCAGTGGTCCGCAGATTGTTGCGCAGATCATCATGGATCCGATTGATCGCTCTGTTTTCGACCTTGCTGCGTTTGAGCTGATGAGGTTGGCGGGCGGACTCCGAGCGGGCGTTCTCGATGGTCTTGAAAAGGAACTGGTACCCGTAAGCTATGGTGATGATGATTGCGACGTTGATGTGCCACGACAAACCTAGCACGATGCCACGGCTAGGAAGTTTGCTCGCTTCGAGCAGTTTATCGCTTTCCAGAAACATCGGGACGAACACAATGATGATCGCGGTCGTTATATTGAGTAGGCCCCATATAGCTCCACTAATGGTGAGAATATTTCGCCGCCGCAGCGCACGCATCAGTCGCGCAAAGAATGCGCCAAACCAGAGTCTGAACTTCAGCACATTTGCCCCTGAGATCTCGAATTGCGGATTATCAATCACCGAACATCGCGTCGATCTGTTCCTTGAAGTGCGCCTGAACGACTTTGCGGCGCACCTTGAGCGACGGCGTGAGCTCGCCGCTTTCCTGTGTGAACGGCTGCGGGATGATCGTGAACCCGACGATCGCTTCCACGTCCGACATTTGCTTGTTGATTCCGCGAATTCGCCCTTGCAGGAGCGTCTTCAACGCCGGTGACTTCGCCAGCGCGTCTGCGTTCTTCGGATCGAGATTGTTGTCGGCGAGAAACTCCGCCAGATTTTCGTAGTCCGGCACTATCAGCGCGGCGAGATGCTTGCGGCGGTCGCCGACCACGCAGGCTTGTGAGATGAATTTGTCGGCGACGAGCTTGCTCTCGACGTAGGCGGGTGAGACGTTCTTGCCGCCCGACAGCACGATGATCTCTTTTTTGCGGTCGGTGATCGAGATGTAACCCTCGGCGTCGATCTTCGCGATGTCGCCGGTATGGAGCCATCCTTGTTCGTCGATCGCTTCCTTGGTTTCGGCCTCGAGCTTGTAGTAACCCTTCATGATGCTCGGCCCGCGCACAAGCAACTCGCCGTCGGCGGCGGTTGCGGTCTGGACCTGCGCCAAAGGCCGTCCCACCGTGCCGATTCGGGTCTTGCCGTGCAGATTGCACGCAACGACGGGCGCCGCCTCGGTCAGGCCGTATCCTTCGACGATTGGAATTTCGGCGGCGGACAGGAACCGGTTGATCTCGGTCGGCAGCGGTGCGCCGCCGGAAATCAGGTAGCGCATTCGACTTCCGAAGATCGCGCGCACTCGCGCGAAGACCAGCCGCCTGAACAGCGCCGTCGAGAGTGCAAGCAGCGGCGGTACCGGTTTACCGCGATGCCGATACTCAGCCGCTTGCTCGCCCGACGCGAGCGCCATTTTGAACAGTCGCTGGCGCATCGGAGCCGAGGCCTCCACCGTGCGCATCACGCGGCCGTGTATCACTTCGAGCAGGCGCGGCACCGTCAGCACCACGGTCGGCTCGACCTCGGTCAGGTTCGCTGCGATCTGCCCGAGACTCTCGGCAAACGCGATCGTCCCTCCCGCCAGCGCCACGGTGTAGTAACCCGCCGTCCGTTCGAACGAGTGCGCGATCGGCAGATGCGACAGCGTCATGTCGGTGTGGTTGAGCGTGAGTGCGGCGAGCGAGTCCTCGCAGTTGGCAAGGATGTTGCCGTGCGAGAGCATCACGCCTTTCGGCGTGCCCGTGGTGCCCGACGTATAGATGATCGTCGCGAGGTCGTCGCTGCTGCCCTCGACGATGGCCGCCGGCGCATCGCCGCTCACCGATGCCGACGTCACGATGGCGGGCGTTCCGTTGGCGGCGGGCGCGGATTCCGCGCCGCGATGCATGGCGATAATTGTCGTGAGGCCGGGAATCAAACTGCCGAGGCCGAGAATTTTTTTGATCATCTCGGGCCCCTTGGCCACGATGATTTTCGCTCCCGAGTCGTTGATGACGTGCGCGGTCTCCTCGGCTCCGCTGGTCGTGTAGAGCGGTACGACGATCGCGCCGAGCCCCAGCACGGCCTGATCGGCGACGATCCATTCGGGGCAATTGTCGGAGAGGATCGCGACCCGATCGCCGGGGCGCACGCCCAGGCTCGGCAGACCGGCGCGAAGCTTTCCGGCAGCCTCGGAGATTTCGGTCCACGAGTGGTCCGTCCAGACTTTGCCGGGCTTGTCCTTTAAGAATGCGCGCGCGCCGTTCTTCTGCGCCTGCGCCTCGAAGGCTTGGGAAAGGGTCGCCACGCGATCAGGCATAAGAAATAAAGACCTCCTCTTCGTCGCCTAGTCGTTGTAGCCCAAACCTTTGTTGCCGCCAATCTCGCGCCAATGCCTGATTACCGAAACCGCGGCCCTTGCGATCCTGCGACCGCGAAGCGCTTGAAATTATTACCGAAATGTGGGCGTCATGGCGGCTATTGAGCGGGCGTTGCGGTGGTGGACAAAGATTTTTCATTTCACTAATCGTTGCGCTGACGGGCATAGTCGCACCCAATTCATGAATCGGAAAGCGTTGCAACGCTGCATCAGCCGCCTTGATCGGCGCCGCGAGCGCTCGTCCGGAGTTTACACATTGGTAGCGCAGAGGTGACGCTTCGATGCTCGAGTATTTGTATTTTCCGCACGACATCTCGACCTTCGGTCCCCAGGTCGATTGGCTCTTTGAGCTGATCTTCTGGATCGTGATCGTCGTTTGGATCGCGGTGATGATCGCGATGCTGGTCTTCATGATTCGCTATCGCGCCCGGCCCGGCCGCAAGGCGCAGTATATTGAAGGCAATTCCCGTCTCGAGATCGTCTGGACCATGGCGACCGCCGCGATCCTGGTCGCTCTGGCGTTTATGAGCCGCTCGACGTGGGCTGATATCAAGGAGCATGGGCCTCCGGGGGAGGTGTTCTTCTTGGTGAACGCGAAGCAGTTCAACTGGGAATTCACTTATCCGGGGCCCGGCGGCAAATTCGGCGCCAAGCACGACCTCACGATCGAGAACGAGATGCACGTGCCGGTCAACAAAGTCGTGCGGATCGATCTGACCTCGAGAGACGTCATCCACAGTTTTTTTGTACCGAACTTGCGTCTCAAGCAGGACGTGGTGCCCGGCCACGTCATCCACGTCTGGTTCGAGGCGACCGAAACCGGGCAATACGAAATTGCGTGCGCGGAGCTGTGCGGCTTCGGGCATTCGGGGATGAAGGCCAGCCTGACGGTCCAGTCGCAAGAGGATTTCGACAAATGGCTCAAAGACCAGTATGCACACCCGCCCGCGCCGCCCGCGCCGGCCGCGCCGGCCGCGCCGCCCCAAGGAGCTAGCCCAAGATGAGCAGCACGGCAGCGGTTGCGGCGCACGGCGCGCGCGCGGAGCATCATGCGCCCGGCTTTTGGCGCACGTATGTCTTCTCCGAAGATCACAAGATGATCGCGAAGCAGTTCCTGTTCATGGCGCTGTTCATGATGTCGATCGGCGGCCTCATGGCGATGCTGATGCGGTGGGAACTGGCGTTTCCCGAAACCCAGGTCCCGGGATTTCACTGGGTGCCCGAACCCTTCATGTACGACGGCGCGATTCCGCCCAACACCTACAACGCGATGTTCACGATGCACGCCACGATCATGATCTTCTTCGTGGTGATACCAATCCTGGTCGGATGTTTCGGCAACTTCCTCATCCCGCTGATGATCGGCGCGCGCGAGATGGCGTTCCCAAAGCTGAACATGCTGTCGTTCTGGGTCGGCGCGGTCGCCGGCGTAATCATGCTTTCCTCGTTCTTCGTAACCGGCGGTCCTGCGGCCGCGGGATGGACCTCGTACGCGCCGCTGAGCGCAGTCGCAATCTACACCGGCGTCGATTGGGGCCAGAACTTATGGTGCATCAGCATCATCGTGCTCGGCGCGTCGTCGCTGATGGGCTCGATCAACTACATCGCCACGATCGTCAACATGCGCACCAGGGGGATGTACTTCTTCCGCCTGCCGCTGGCGATCTGGTCGCTGTTCATCACCGCGATTCTGATGCTGCTCGCGCTTCCGATGCTGACCACGGCGCTCGCGCTCCTGCTGTTCGATCGCATGGGCGGCACGCATTTCTTTCTGCCCTCGGGCGGCGGCGAGCCGCTGCTGTGGCAGCATCTGTTCTGGTTCTTCGGCCAGCCTGAGATTTACGTCATGATCCTGCCCGCGATGGGGATCGTCTCCGACATCATCGCGACGTTTTCGCGCAAGCCGATATTCGGATACCGCACGATGGCGTATGCGATGGTCGCGATCGCGTTCCTGTCGTGGATCGAGTGGGGCCAGCACATGTTCGTGTCGGGGATGAATCCGGCGCTCGGCGCCGCTTTCATGATCACGACGATGATCGTCGCAGTGCCGGCGGCGATTGAGACTTTCGTCTGGCTCGGCACGCTCTACAAGGGCAACGTCCATTACACGGCCGCGATGATGAACGCGCTGGCGTTCGTCGCGATGTTCGTGATCGGCGGAATGTCGGGAATCTGGATGGCGTCCGCGCCGGTGGACATGTACCTCCACGATTCTTACTTCGTCGTCGCGCATATTCACTACGTACTATTCGGCGGCAGCCTGTTCGGGATCTTCGCGGGAATTACCTATTGGTATCCCAAGATGTTCGGCCGCATGATGAACGAGACGCTGGGCAAGATTCACTTCTGGATCACCTTCGTGTCGTTCAATTGCACCTTCTTCCCGATGTACATCCTCGGGATGGCGGGCCACATGCGCCGGATTTACAATCCGCAGCAGTACGATTTTTTGACGCCGATCATTCCAATAAACGAATTTATTTCGATAAGCTCTTTTGTGCTCGGCGCCGCGCAGTTCCTGTTCCTGGCGAACATCGTCTGGAGCTGTTTCAGGGGCGCCAAAGCCATCGACAATCCGTGGCATGCGAATACTCTGGAGTGGACGACGCCTTCGCCGCCGCCGCAGGGCAACTGGCGCGGGACGGTGCCGATCGTTTACCGTGGACCGTACGAGTATAGCTCGCCTGAGGTTGCGGAGGATTTTCTGCCGCAATCGCAGTCGATCGAACACTCGCCGGCCGCGCCGGATTAGGCGGTCGCGCTAACAGCCAATGAATCAGTCATCAGCTGGGGTTGAGAAGACGCGTGGACTGCATCGCTTTGCGGTGTTGACCGCGGGCGCCACTTTTTGCCTCATTTTCGTCGGCGGACTTGTCACCTCGACCGGTTCCGCGCTTGCCGTTCCGGACTGGCCGCTGGCGTTCGGCAAACTCATCCCGGCGTGGGAGGGCGGCATCCGTTTCGAATTTGGCCATCGCCTGGCTGCCGGAACAGTCGTCGTTCTTACGCTGGTGCTGATGGCGTGGGCATGGCGCACAGAGCCGCGGCGATGGGTCCGCAAACTTGTCGTGCTGGCGTTCGGACTGATCGTCGTGCAGGCCGTCCTCGGCGGAATCACGGTGCTGTTCGAGTTGCCGCTGGCGATCGCGGTTGCGCACGCCGCTACGGCTCAGGCCCTGTTGTGTTTGATGGTCTCGATCGCTATTTTCACCAATCCGCGCTGGAGCGCGACCCCGCACGTCGATGATCCGCCGTCACCAATCCCACTGCCTAAACTTGCCGCCGCGATGACCGCCGTCATTTACCTGCAAATTCTGATCGGCGCGGTGATGCGTCACATGAGCGCCGGGCTGGTAATCCCCGATTTCCCGCTTTCGTTCGGCCATTTGGCGCCGCCGTACTGGGACGAGTACATCGCAATTAATTTTGCGCATCGATGCGGTGCGGTGGTTGTTGCCGCGATGGTTTTGTGGACGGTCGCGCGCGTGCTGCGGACGCATCGTCAGGTTGCCGCGCTTCGCCGCCCCGCGCTCGGCTTGTTCCTGCTGCTGGTTATCCAGATTTGTCTCGGTGCGATCACGATCTGGAGCGACCGCGCGGTGCTCCCGACGACCAGCCACGTCGCGGTCGGCGCCGCGGTTCTGGCGACCGGCCTGACGCTGACGCTTCGTGCATATCGCATCCTCGGAGCGCCGCCGCGCGCCCATGCGATCGAGTCGCATGCGGGTTCGAGCGTAGTCGAACGGCAGGTGACCGCGTGAATGCCAAAGTGGCGACCGCTGAATCTGCGCTTACGCTGCCGCGCGGACGCGTCAGCGATTATTTCGAGCTGACCAAGCCGCGCGTGGTTCTGATGGTGCTGGTCACGACGCTGGCCGGTTTCTATCTGGGTGGGCACACGGGATTCGATGTTGCGCTCGCGCTGAATCTGCTGGCGGGTACGGCGTTGGCGGCCGGCGGGACGCTCGCGCTCAATCAGTACGTCGAGCGCGACACCGACGCGATGATGGATCGCACGCGCCATCGTCCGCTGCCCGACATGAGGATGCGCCCGGCCGAGGCGCTGGTGTTCGGCGTGAGCGCGACGGCCGCCGGCTTCGTTTACCTGATGCTCGCGACGAACCTGCTCTGCGCTGGGGTGGTCGCCGCAATCACGATCATTTATCTCGGCGTGTACACTCCGCTGAAGCGATATACCTGGATGTGCAACATCATCGGCGCGGTTCCCGGTGCTCTCCCTCCAGTGGCGGGATGGGTCGCGGCGCGCGGCGGCCTCGGGTTGGAGCCGATGGTGCTGTTCGCGATCATGTTCCTGTGGCAACTGCCGCATACGTTTGCCGTCGCGCGACTCTTCCGCGCCGACTACGCACGCGCCGGCATCCGGCTGCTTCCGCAAGATACTGCGCGCGGCGGAAATCCCTCGAATCCGCTCGTAATTGCGGCAAGCCTCGGACTCGTCGCGGTGGGAATCGTCCCGACGATGCTTGGCTTCGCTGGAATCCCTTACATGGTAATTGCAACCGCGCTTGGCCTCGGCATGTTGATGTTTGGATTTGCGATGGTCCGTTCGCCCGGTAATTCGCGGGCCGCGCGCCGGTTGTTGCTCGCGTCGCTGATTTATTTACCCATCGTGTTGCTGGTGCTCGTGCTGGATCGCGCGTGAGTACCGGCATGACCGGCCTGGTGAAACGTGAGGAGCGCAAAGAGGAAATCTGGCGGACGCTCAAGATACTGCTCGGCGTGATAGTCCTGCTGGTAACGGTCTCGGTCGTGACGATTCTGGTCAAACATTGATATGGCGCCCGGCGTGACAGTAGTGACCCACGATCACTCTGCGGCACACGCCGATCGGTTGGAACCGTCACTTACGCCGGGAAATCTCGGCAAGCTCGGGATGTGGACGTTCCTGGCCGGCGACGCAATGATTTTCGGCGCCGCAATCGCAGCCTACGGTGCGCTTCGCATCAACAATCCGAACTGGCCGGTGCCTGCCGACTACCTCGGCATCACCACCCCGGCGGTGATGACGTTCATCTTGATCTGCTCGAGCTTCACGATGGTCGAGGCGCTGGACGGCGTTCAACACGGCAAGCAGTCGAAGTTCCAAATGTTCATGGCGCTGACCGTCCTCGGCGGGCTCCTGTTCCTTGGGATGCAGGCGTTTGAGTGGCATCGTTTGATCGCCGAAAAAGGGATGTCGGTCCAGCGCGACCTGTTTGACGCGACCTTCTTCATCCTGACCGGCTTTCACGGCTGTCACGTTTTCGGCGGCGTGATGTACAACGGCGTGCTGCTGATTCGCGCAATGATGGGCAAGATACCGCAGGCGAAAGCCGGTCTGGTCGAGGTCGCGGGCCTGTACTGGCAATTCGTTGGCCTGGTCTGGATTCTGATCTTCACGTTCATCTACCTGATTTAGGACGCCGGTTTTCCAACGACAACGGTCCGGAGATGAAATTCAAGCCATGACGACGCAAGCGGCGATTTCAGGGTACGAGGCCGATCATAGCGGGCCGAACTACATTGCGGTTTTTATCTACCTGGCGATTTTGACCGCGATCGAGCTCGGCGTGTATGCGATGGGTCTGCCGCAAGCCGTCAAAGTCGGCCTGCTGATCGGGCTGGCGTTCGCAAACGCCGTGCTGGTGGCGATGTACTTCATGCATCTGGCGATGGAAAAAAAGGCGCTGGCGCTCATCGCGATAGTTCCGGTAGTGCTGGTCACTTTTCTGTGCTTCATGCTGCTGCCCGATGTGACGACGCGGATGTGGACGAAGACCTACCACAAGATCGGGGAGAAGAATCCGGCCGAGATGGAAGAAAATCCGGTCGCGCCGCCGCCCCAGCAAGTCCCGCAGCATTGAAACAGTGAAAAACTTGGCAACCTGATTGGCTTCCTACTATTCACTGGCGCCGCTCAACGCGTTCCTCAATGGATGCGCCACGGTTCTGCTGCTGGCGGGATTCGTCTTCATCAAGAACGGGTGGGTGCGAGCGCATCGCGTATGCATGCTCGCCGCGATGGGTTTTTCCGCGGCTTTCCTGACCTCATATCTCATCTATCACTACAATGTTGGAAACGTGCGCTTCAGCGGCGAAGGATGGGTTCGGTCGCTGTACTTCGCGATTCTGATTCCGCACGTAATCCTGGCGGGTGCCATCGTGCCGCTTGTATTCGCGACGATTTGGTTCGCGCTCCGCGGCAATTTCAAGCGCCATCGGCGAATCGCGCGATGGACCTGGCCGCTGTGGATGTACGTGTCGCTGACCGGAGTGATTGTTTACCTGATGCTGTACCGGATCTACACGCCGATATATCCGCCGACGGCGGCCGCTGTCGCCCAGTCCGCCTCGCGCTGAAAAAAAACGGGGCGGTCCGTTCCATGCGAACCGCGCCCACGCCGCGGGCCGCGTTGGGTTTTACTGGTCATGTCACTATGCTAGTCCGCGTCGCTGAAACGCGAACCGCCCCAATCTTCTGTCATGCTTCGATTGGACGAATCTGCCCTATGCCTTGGCGCTGGGACGGCTCGATACCGCCTGATGCCATCGCCCGAGGTTCTTCTGATTCTCCTGGACCTTGATTCCGGTCAGCCGGCCGAAATCGATTCCGATCATCGCCGTGATATCCGCAATCGTGTAGCGCGGTCCCGCGATGAATTCGCGATCGGCGAGCACCGTGTCGAGCCATTCCAGGCGTTTGACTGCCGCGCTTCGACAGACCTCGCCGTATTCCTTGACTTGCGGGATGCGTCCCTTGAAGAAATCGCTGGTGTTGCGGAACGCGCTCGCCGTCATCCACAATACCTCGAACTCCATCCGCCGGTTCCACATCTCGACCACGGCCTTGTCCTTTGCGTCCACGCCCATCAGGCGCGGCTCCGGCTTGGTCTCCTCGAAGTAGCGGCAAATCGCGACCGACTCCGCGATGTGAGTGCCGTCGTCAAGTTCGAGCACCGGCAGCCCGCCCATCGGATTAATTTTCAGGAACTCGGGCTTGCGATTTTCGCCGGCAGCAATATTGACCTGCTCGTAAGGAACGTTGATGCCTTTTTCCGCGAGAAAGACGCGCACGCGGCGTGGATTCGGAGCTCCGGTAAAATCGTAAATTTTCATAGTTGCAATTTAAAACTGTGCGCTGTCGCAGTCAACTCCAAAAAAATTAATTGCGTTCATTCGCGCGACGCTCAGCCGAGCCGCTCGCGATGATAGGCGAGATAGATCGCGGTGCCGATCGAACCGGTCAGCGCGATTGCCAGATAGATCACGATGAACGGAATCGGGCGCGGCCCCTCTGGTTGCTGGTACCAGAACAGCACCAGGTTGTAGGGCACGTAAAACGCATAGACGATCGAAAGCGGGATCACCCACGCTCGCAAGTTCCAGATGCCGTGGGCGTAGATGAGCAATACGACGCCGAACAGCGGACCGAGCACGAGGTTGTGCGCGACGCCATGGAACTTGTGACCGAAGACCACCAAGCCGCCTACCGCCGGGTTGTTGGCGAACTGGAGCGCCTTGGTGAAATCGGAGAGTGCGAGGACGACAAACAGCACTGTCATCGCAGTGAGGAACCATCCACGCGGCGCGCGCGCGGAATCCGACATTTCATTTGCCATGCGCGGTCAACCCTTCAGGAATTTTCGGATGGCGCCCACGAGCGCCTCCTGCTGCTCGTACATCACCATGTGGCCTGCATTCTTGATTATCTCGAGCTTGCTGTTTTTGATGCGGCTGGTGAATTCCTTCGCATAGGCCGGCGGGATCAGCTTGTCGTCGTCGCCCCACAAGAGCAGGGTTGGCGCCGCAATGCGATAGGCGCGCTTCTTGAGGCCTCGGTCGGGGATCGGCCACAGAAATTTGCTGGCCGTCGCAAGCCGCTTCACGCGCTCGACGTACATCGTTTCCAGCGCTTTGAAGTCCGACGGTATCGCGGTCATCATTTGCGCCGCCGGCGAATTGGGATCGTGGAACAGCAGCCCCGCAATCTCGGTAAGCTGTGCGGCGAAGAAGTCGGGTATCGGCACTTCGTCGATCCAGAAACCGGCCGGCGCTATCAGCACAAGCTTGCGGGCCCGATGCACGTCGAACGCCGCGACCTCAGCCGCAATCATCCCGCCCATCGAATGGCCGACGAGGTTGGCGGTCGGGATGCCGAGTTCGTCCATCAACTCATGATAGAACAGCACCGCGTCTGCTACGTCGTCGATATGCTCGCTGCCCGTGGATTCGCCGTAGCCGGGGAATTGCGGCGCATAGACTTTGAAGTGCGCCCCGAGATCTTCAAGAAACGGCTCGACGGGCATCAGTCCACCCGCGCCGTGCAGGTACAGAAGCGGCTCGCCGCTCCCATAAACCTGCATCTCGAGCGAGAACTTTCCGTTTAGAAGTTTCTGAGTCGTGTTCATTTCGCGCCACGCACCTCCGCCGCACCCGGCGCTGCCGCGCGCGCCTTGCCGTTGACTTCGGTCTTCTGGAAATGCACGGCGGCCGGCATCGCGATATCATCTTGCGGCATCCGCTTGGGCGACCATTTGTCCTCGAAGTCGGTCCACAGATCGCGCATGTACGGCATGACCTCGGTGGCGAACAGGGTGGTGCTCTTGCGCACCAGTTCCGGAGGCATCGAGCCGATTTGCATCAGGATCATCAGATGCCCGCAGTTGAGCGACTTCATCGCCTCGCGCAGACGCTCGCGCACCGTCTTGGGCGAGCCCGCAATCACGTAGCCCTGCTCGATGAAGTCCTTCCACTTGAGACCTTCACGCCGGATTGCTGCCTGCTCGCCGACCTGGCCGAGCATTCCGGCCTTGATCGTCTTCACCGTGCGATAGCCGGGAGCGTCGGCGAAGCCGTTATAGACGTGCAGGCAGCGGTTGTAGAAGTAATCCATATGCGCGGCGTAGTCCTTCTCCGCCTGCTCGTCGGTCTCCGCAACCGCGACGACCTGCGCGAACCCGAGGCTGTATGGATTCAACTCCTTGTTCTTCTTCGCCATCACTTCCCAGTAGCCGTCGGCGATCTTCTTGCCCGCGATGTACCCGAAGAACGAAAGGAAGCTGTACTGATAGTCGTGGTCGGCGCAGAAGTCGTAGGTCTCGACCGAGCCTCCCCCCGGAATCCAGACGGGAGGATGCGGCTGCTGGAGCGGTCTTGGCCACAGGTTGACGTAGCGCAGCTTGGTATACTTGCCGTTGAACGAGAAGACATCCTTCGCGGTCCACGCCTTGATTATCAGGTCGTGGGCCTCGTAGTACTTCTCGCGAATCGTGGCCGGGATCTCGCCGTAACAGAAGTTGGTATCCATCGAGGTGCCGACCGGGAATCCCGCGACCAGCCGCCCGCCCGAGATCACGTCGAGCATCGCGAATTCCTCGGCGACCCGAATCGGCGGATTGTAGAGCGCGATCGAGTTGCCGAGCACGACTAGGCTGGCGTTGCGCGTGCGCCGGCTGAGCGCGGCCGCCATGATATTGGGCGACGGCATCAGGCCGTACGCGTTCTGATGATGCTCGTTGACGCCCAGCCCGTCGAAGCCCATCGCGTCGGCGTATTCGAGCTGATCGAGGTAGTCATTGTAGAGCCGATGCCCGACTTTCGGATCGTACAAGTCGCGCGGGATATCGACCCAAACGCTGTGATACTTTTCCTTGAAGTCTTCAGGCAGGAACCGATACGGCATCAGATGGAACCAGGTAAATTTCATAAGCCTTTCTCCTTGGTAGCCGCTGGTCGGATCGCTCCCGTCGCGATTACACGGGGGGATGGACTGACGGCGACTTTCTCCCAATCTGAATCTTTCGCGATTGCCTGAAAACTGTCAAACGGCGCGGCCGACCCATTGGCACGGGAGGCCAGTATTAAGAAAGGGAAACACAGCGCGCCCGCGGCAGTGGCCGCGCGCGACAACGGAGCGCGGCCTTAATACTGGGTGCAGGGCTCAGCCCTGCGGGATGAACTGTTCAGCCTTACTGCGTCGCGCCCGGCATGCTACGCGATCGGTATGGACAACAGTCGGGATACCCCACACTCGCCCGACTCGCCCGAAAGCGGACTGCCCGCGCTTTCGCCGCGCAAGCTTGCGGCGCGCCGTGCCAACGCGAAGAAATGTACCGGGCCGCGCACACCCGAGGGCAAGGCGGTTGCGCGCCTCAACGCCCTCAAGCACGGTTTCTTCGCGTGCGACGTCGTCAACCCCGAGCTCGACGGCCCCGTTCGCGCCGAGGAATTCAATTCGCTCCTCGACGCTTTGCTCGAAGAGTTCCAGCCGCAGTCCGTCCGCGAGCGCATCCTGATCGACGAGGTTGCCGCATCCTGCTGGCGGATCCGCCGATTGCTGCGCTACGAATGCCGCGAATCGTGGGTCGATGAGGATGCTGACCGCCGCCAGAACTCTACTGAGACGCCCAGCGATGCTCTCCTCGCCTCGATGGGTTATGACAACTTCGGCGTCCGTCGGCGCACTGCTCGCAAGCTGCGGCGCAGCGGACTCGACGCCTTTGTCCTGCCGAGCTATTCGGACGTGGATAAAATCGTCCGCTACGAACGACTCGTAAAGCGCAACCTGTACCGCGCGCTCTATTTACTCGAGCACTCGCGCGCCGCACGCAATCGTTCGGAACCATCGGACGCAAATCCATCATCACGGCGGTTGCTCAGCCCCGAGCGAGATTTGCTTGACGAAAATAAATTTTGACGGAACGAAACTACCGATGGGGGCACAGCCTCCGCTGGACCACAACCGGCAGTATGAATTGCAACGGTTGACTTGCCGCTCAAGGCGCGTAGTGTTCATTGAGATTTGCCCGGGGAAGCCGGTGAGAGACCGGCGCTGCCCCGCAACTGTAAGTTGAGCGTCGCTGAAAAAAGAATCGCGCCCACGCCGCGGGCCGCGTTGGGTTTTGTTGGTCATGTCACTAAGTTAGTTCGCGTCGCTGAAAAAAAATCGCGGCGCTCGTCGAGTCAGGCGACCGGGTGAATCGATGGAGCCGAGAGAACCTTCGCGGGAGAGGGAGGCTTCAGGAGTCTTTTCAGTGACTACTGCCGGCGGCGTACTGCCGCGTAGTCGTTTGTCGCTCCTGGCCACTTCCATCTTCCATCCGCGAAGCCTCGGCCGGGCAACGAAACGATGTTCGACGGACAGCATAAAGAGGAAGTTTCTGTGCCGCGGATTTGCTTCGCGCCACGGCGAAGAAAACCCAACGCGGCCGGCGTGGGCGCGATTCCTGAATTTTTCCACGATCCGCCCGGGCCGCGCCCGAGTCGTCATGTGGCATCGTTTGCAGCTTCGATAGCGGCTCACGCGGCGATTGTCGGATTGATCGTGTGTTTTGCGTCGCCGATGGCCAGCGGCCCTGGCGATTTCGTTCTCGCCTATCTCGTCGAGGGGACAGACGGCGCGTCGGGACGCGGCGGCGCGAGCGCTGGAGCGTCCGGGGCCTCGTCGATTCGTGAGGACGGCGGGCCGCTCGCGATTGCTAAATCTGTTTCTGTTGATCAGCGAAAGCGAAAGCTGGCGGATGCGACGATACACGCTGCTCGGAAGCCGCGTCGCCGAATCGAAGAACCGGATTCCGAAGTCGCCAGTCTGACGCGGGCCCGCTTGGTCGCGCCCGCGCGACCGGTCGATCCAGAGCATGACGACCGTCCGCGCAATCGTGATGGTTCATCGGGTGACGCGGCTGGTCTCCATTCGGCGGCCGTTTCTGGCGCCGCCGCTGTCGGCGCCACCGCGGGATCAAGCGATGGGGCGGTGGCAGGCGTCGGCAACTCCGACGGCGGCGGCAACGGCGACGGTGGCGATCCGAATTCGATCGCCCACGCCGACTACGCGAGAAATCCTTCCCCCGCTTACCCTGCCATCGCGCGGCGACGCGCGCAGCAGGGCACCGTGACGGTCAGCGTGCTGGTCGGCGCTGACGGTTCCGTAGAGCGCGCCGAAGTTGCGGATTCGTCGGGGTTCGACACGCTCGACGACGCTGCGCTGGAAACAGTTCGGTCGCGATGGCGCTTTGTGCCGGCCCGCTACGGCGGACTTGCCGTCGAAAGCTGGGTCCTGGTGCCGATACGCTTTGCTTTGGTCGAGGCAAACGCTACCCACTGAGATTCCCGCCGTCGACTTGCGGGTCTGCAATCGCCATGCGCTCGTCGTCGCACTCGTGCTTATCCGGAGAAGCCGTGATATAAGCCCAATCCGAGGAGGGTAGGAAAGATGGCTGCGAAACCGTGTACTACTCTGGTGGTGGCGGGGCTGATTGTCGCGGCGATTCTTGCGCCCAACAGCGCACGCGCGATCGAGGTCAAGAAGGATCTTTACAAGAACAGCGGCGCTGCCGGTTCGAGTGCTGCTGGTCCGAGTGCTGCCGGCACCGGCAAGGGGAATCCCATTCCCAAGGCGCAGCAACAGGCGCTGAGCGACACCATCGCAAGCGAATCCGATACCTATCTGAGTGACGAGAGCGAGAAGAAGGCGTCGGGCAAGCTCTACGTCGATCTCGAGCACGCAAAGTTCACGTATCTGCCCACGATGAAGGAAGGAAAGTGGACCGTGCTCGCGAAGCTGCAGGCGTCCGAGTACACGCCGTCCAAGACCGGCGAGGGCAAAGGCAGGCCGACCGGCAAGCAAAAGGTATTGGTATTCAACTACCGTCTCGACGGCAGCAAATGGACCGAAGTCGAAGCTCCGAAATGGCAAGATGTCGAGACCAAGGGCGCGGCGGCCGCGCACAAGTAGCTATTGGGGCGAAGTAGCTAATCCGAGATGCTATTGCTATTTGCGCGAATAGGAATCGTGCCCACGCTGTCACTGATTGCGCGAACAGGAATCGCGCTCACGCTGGCCGCGTTGGGTTTTCTTGGCCCTGACGCGAAGTAGGTCCGCGTCACTGAAAAAATGAAGAGCAAGATTCAGGACGATCTCAAGGCCGCGATGAAGAGCGGCGACAAGCTGCGCATGATGGCGCTGCGCGGCGTGTTGTCCGAGATTTCGCGTCTCGAAAAAGACGTTCGCCGCGACCCCAACGACGCCGAGATCCTGCAAATAATCAAGCGCGAGCGGGCCAAGCGCGAAGAATCGCTGGAATTTGCGCGCAAAGCGGCCCGCCAGGACCTGATCGAACAGAACGAGACCGAGGCCAAAGTCCTCGAGTCATACTTGCCCGCCGCGGCCTCGCCCGATGAAGTGCGCGCGGAAATTGCGGCTGCAATTGCGGCGGGCGCAGCGCAGATAGGCCCGATCATGAAGGCGCTGCGCGACAAGTTCGGCGCCGGCCTTGACGGCAAAACCGCCAGCGAACTCGCCAAGGAAGCGCTCGCGAAGAAGTCTTCTCAGTGACGCGGCCCGTCGCTTTGCCAGTGCAGGCATCGCGGGTGACGCTCAAACCCTTTTCCCGGTGGCGCCTGCCCGGGCGCGGCGCAGTCACGCGGACGCAGCTTCGTCGAACTTGACCAGGTCCGCGTACAGCTTTTCGATCTCGCGGCCCAATCGTTCGTAGCGTGCGATCAGATCGTCGGCGTCTTTTCGCGCGAGATAAAAGTTGGGATCGTCCATCTCGGTGGAGAGCGCCGCGCGTTCGGTTTCCCTCTGTTCGATCCCGGATTCGATCTGACTCCGCTGGCGCGCGATTCGTTCCCGCCGGCGAACCGCGTCGCGATCGTCTTTGGCCGGATGCCCGCCGTTCGCCGGCTGTGCAACTTTGCGCGGTTCCGATTTTTTCGGACGCGACGCATTCCCGTTGTTGCCGCGCGTATCGCGCAATTGCACCGGCCCGGACCGCATCGGCTGCGACGATGGCGGTGGCGCGGCGTCGGTCTGCGCCTTCTTCTCGAGGTATTGATCGTAGTTGCCGAGGTAGCGAAGCGCATGGCCCTGGCCGACTTCGAGCACCTCGGTCACGAGCTCATTGAGAATGAAACGATCGTGGCTGACTATTATAACGGTGCCCGGAAATCGCCTGAGCGCGTCGAGCAGCGTGTCCTTCGCGACGATGTCGAGGTTGTTGGTCGGCTCGTCGAGCAACAGGCAATTGTTCGGCCGCGCCAACACCTTCGCCAGAGCCAGGCGTGCGCGCTCGCCGCCCGACAGCACTTCGACGCGCTTGTACACGTCGTCGCCCGAGAACAGCAGCGCGCCGAGAATCGAACGAATCTCAGCCATCGTCCGGCCGTGCGCGCTGTCGCTCAGTTCTTCGAGCACGGTCTTTTCATATGAGAGCGACTCGGCGAGATTCTGCGCGAAGTAGCCGGTCCGCACGCTGGCGCCGACGATTCGCTCGCCGCCGGTCATCGCTTCGACGCCCGCCAGCAGCTTCATCATGGTGGATTTTCCCGATCCGTTCGGACCGACCAGCGCGATTCGCGCGCCGCGCTCGATTGTCAGATCGACGCCGTCGTAAACCGTCAGCGCGCCGTAGCGTTTGACCGCGCCCTTGAGTTCGAAAACCCGCCGCGTACTCCGTTCGCATTTCGGAAACGAAATCGCCGGCGGCTTCTGCGATCCTTCCGGCGGCTCGAGGCGTTCGAGCTTGTCGAGTTGCTTGATGCGGCTTTGTACCAGACGCGCTTTGCTCGCCTGGTAGCGGAACCGGCTGATGAAACTCTCCATGTGCTCGATTTCGAGGCGCTGTTTCTCGAACGCCGCCATCTCGAGCGCGAAGCGTTCCTCGCGCGCGACGAGATACCGCGAGTAGCCGCCGACGTATTCGGTGAGCCGCCCGCGCGATACTTCGACGGTGCGCGTGGTGACGCGGTCCAGAAAATAGCGATCGTGCGAGACCAGGATGATCCCGCCCTGGTACGCGCACAGATAATCCTCGAGCCAGTTGCGCGCCTCGATATCCAGGTGATTGGTCGGCTCGTCGAGCATCATGAACTCGGGCGCGTCGAGCAGGAGTTTCGCCAGCGCAATTCGCATCCGGATTCCGCCCGAAAATTCGGCGACGTCGCGGCCGAGGTCTTCATCGGTGAAGCCCAGCCCGAACAGCACCGACGTGGCGCGGCTTTCGGCGCTGTAAAACTCGTGCCGTTCGAGCTCGGTCAGCACCTCGCCCAATTCCTCCAGCGCGGCGTCGTGCGCCGGCCCGGAATGTTCGTGGGCGAGAATCTGCTCGACTTCCTTGCGCCGCAGGTCGAGCGCCTGCATCCTGTCGAGCGCCGCCAGCGTCTCGCGCAGCACGGACCTGCCGCCCATCTCCGGAGCGTCCTGCGCCAGGTATCCGACGCGGGTGCGTTGGGGACGGGTGATTCGGCCCGAATCCAGCGGGATCACTTCCGCGATCATCTTGAGCAGCGTCGATTTGCCAGCGCCGTTAAGCCCGACCAGGCCCACCCGCCCGTCGTCGGCCATCGACCAGCTCACCCCGTCGAGGATCTTGCGGCCCCCGTAGGACTTGGAAAGGTTGTCGAGACTAAGCATGGTAAAAAACGCATCTTATCAGCAGCGTTGGCGTGCCGAAAGCGACTTTCGCCCGCCACGACGTTTGCGGGGCTTCCTACGCAGACGACATTGTGTTAGGGAATGTTACACTATGGCAAATTTCACCCCAGAATATCCGCTGCCCAGGAGCGCAGACGAGTTCGAAAGACTCTGTCTCAAGCTCCTGCGGCGTCATTGGCAACTTCCTCAGCTCGAGCGCTTCCGCGACCCGAAACGCGCCGAGAAAGGGATCAACCTTATCGAGATCAGTGGACGCCCGCGACTCGCCGCCGTCAAGTGCGACCTCAGCGCTTCGCGAAACGACCTGACGCTCGCCGAGATCAAGGACGCTGTGGACCGGGCCGCGAGCCTGAAGCTCCCAATCGGGCGCTTCGTGATCGCTACCACGGCCGCCAAGCCCGAAGGCTTGCAGCGTTCGTTGTTTGATCTCAACCGCGCGAGCCGCAAAGACGGCATCTTGGCGATCGAGGTCCTGACCTGGGACGACATCGAGGAACTGCTCGACGAATATCCCCAGATCCTCACCGATTTTGGGACCGCCGCCAAGCGCCAAGCCCTGACCCGGGCCGATGCGGTGGTTCATCTCCAGGCCCGATGCGAGCCCGCAGTGGCGGGACCTTCCGATGCGCTGGGAGAAGAGATCTCCGCCGCCGCAGCGCTTCTCGAGAGCCGCCAATATCAGCTGGCCCGGCTCGCCCTGCTCAGACTGCGCGAGCAGAAGTGGAGCCAGCTGTCGAACACTCACAAGTTCCGCGTGCTCTCGTATCTTGGCGCCGCGTGGCTGAAGGAAGGCGAGCCGCGCAAATCGGCGATGCTTTTCATCGCGGCGAAATCGTTGCAGCCCGACGAGGAGAACGCCTGCACCAACGAGGCGCTCGCCCACGAACTGCTCGGTGAGCGCGAGCGCGCGTTCGCGCTGGCCGACAAGCTGCGCATGCAGTTTCCCTCCAGCGGCCGCGCGGTTGCGCTGTGGCTGAACAACGCGCCCAAGTCGCTCGATGCCAGGGCGCTGGAAGAAAACGTCGCGCCCGAACTCGCATCCGACCCGGAAGTCGCGATCGTGATGGCGCGCCGCGCGCTCCTGGACGCGCACTTCGATCGCGCCGAGCGTTATGCGCGCCTCGCCAGCACCGCGTTGCCGAATAATTCGATCCCGTGGCTGGTCCTGGGACAGGCGATTCTACTCAATGAACTGGAAGCCGGCGGGGCCGGCGCGACCGAGGCGCCAACGCAAAACGACGGGAGCCGCGTCCGCGAAGCCGAGAGCTGCTTCACTCAGGCGCTCGCGCTGGCGCAGACCGAACACCTGGCGTCCAACGAAGTGCAGGCGCTGATGGGACGCGCGCAGGCACGAATCGCGCTGCGCGACACCGACGGCGCCGGCAAGGATATCGAACAGGCGCATGGCTTGCAGCGCGAGGATGCCAACGGCCTGTGCGAGTACGGGATTGTCCTGCGATCGCGCGGCAGCCTGACCGAGGCTGTCGAGGTGCTGCGCCGCGCCGCCTCCGTGGGCGGTCGCGACGACATCGACTACCATCTCGCGGTCACGCTCCGCGAGCGCGACGAACCCGGCGATTTGCAGGAGGCTACCGAGCTGCTGATGCGCTCGATCCCGCGGCCGGAGGCGATTCCTGCGGGTGATCTTCCTTTCGCGGTCGCATCCGCGGTCGAAGCGCTTGCCATGCTCGAGCGTTATCACGACGCCGACGCGCTGTTGGCGTCGATTTCCGAGGCGCGCCTGCCCAAGGTCACGATGCAGACGTTGCGCGCCAATCTCCGTTTGGCCCAGGGCAAGTTCGATCAGGCCTCCAGGTTTGCCGACGAGGCTTTGTCCGAGCTTGCGCCCGACACCGCCGCCGACAATCGGCGCAAGCTTGCCGCGTTGCTCCATGATTTAGGGCGCTATCGCGACGCGCTTCCGCTGTGGCAGACGCTCGCGCCCGCAGGCAGCGCCGGCGTTGACACGCGTCGGCTGCTGGATTGCGCAAGCCGGCTCGGCCGCGAAGACATCGTGAACGAGATCTCGCGCCAGTTGCATCCCGAACAAGCTGTCGACGCCGGCACAACCGCCAATCAACTCGATAAACTCGAACGCAACGATCCCGAAGCTGCGTTGGCCGGACTCGAGGAACTGCTGCGCGAACATCCCGACGACCGGGTGCTCCGACTGCGGCGCTCGATCGTCGCGGCTCGTCTGGGCAAGGCCGATCTGGTCGTTGCCGATCCCAATGCGATGCCCTCGGCGCGGGAAATCCCGCCTGCGCTCGGCCGCGCGGCCGTGCAATTCATGCGCGACGGTGGCCGCGCCAACGAGGCTCTTGCCTACGCTTACGAATTGCTGCGCCACCAGGGTGGCAGCGTCGATTCGCATCGCGCATACCTGGCCGCGCTCGGATCGGTTGGCGCGATGCCGCACGTGCCCGACTTCGATATCGCCGGGCCCGGCGCCGCGCTCAGTTTTGTCGAGGAGAATTCCAACACCGAGCGCTGGATCCTGCTCGAGGACACCAACGACGCTGACGAGGCGCTCGATGAGTACGGCCCGCAACATCCGATGACGCGCGCCGTCAAGGGCAAGAAGGCCGGCGAGAGGTTCCAGCTGCCCGAAGGCCGCTTCAGCCGCCGCCAAGCGACCATCAAGCAGATGATCAGCAAGTACGCCTACCGATACATGGATTGTCTCGTCAACTGGCAGGCGCGCTTTCCGGGCCAGGCCGAAATCGAAATGAGCTACGTGCGCGCCGACGCGATTCCGTGGAGCGAAATGAATGACAACTTCGACTCCATGTTCGAAGCCGGCAAGGGCAACGGTATCGCCAATGGCAACGGGATTGGGAAGGGAAATGCCGCCGCCAACGGCAAGCGCGAGGACGTCATCAAACAGGCCGAACTCACCTACGCCACCAAGCCCGTCCCGATCCATGCGGTCGCGGAACGAATCAACCTGAACGATCTGCAGACCGTGTTCATCCTGGCGCAGCGCCCCGAGGCGCCGCTGAAGTGCTGCATCGGCTCGCCCGAGGAACTCGAGGCCGCTCTGGGTGCCTTCGAGCGCGCCAATGCCGTGGTGCTCGATCTAACCGCGATCGCGACGCTGTGCATGCTCGGACGGCTCAGCCTGCTGCCGAGCTGGCCGCGCCAGTTCGTCATTTCGCAGTCCACCCTCGCCGAACTCCGGCGCCTCGCGTTCGAGGATACCCTCCTGCGCCTGCCGCCCGGATTTTCCGCGTCACTCACCAGCAACGGCAACGACGGCAAGCGCGCCGACGTTCAGTTGAAGGGGCTCGCCGATGCGTTGCAGTCGGTGTGCCGCGTGCGCGACGGTGCGGTGCTTGCTTCGATCGATCATGACCGCCGTGAGCGGCTGATCAATTTCTTCGGCCGCCATGGCGCCGAGAGCATCGTGATCGCCTCGATGCCCGGGCACGTACTGTGGACCGACGACCTGATCCTTGCCGATCTCGCCAAGACTGAGTTCGGGGTGCGCCGCGTCTGGACGGAGGCGGCGTTGAAGGCGCGTGCGCAGGCGGGCAATCTCGACCCCGCCGAGCTGGCTACGGCTAGCACCAAGCTGGCGGGATGGGGCTACTCGTTCACCGCCCCCGGTATCGAGACGCTGATGCGCGCGGGTTCGGTCGCGGTATGGAATCCCGATCAGTTCCCGCTCAAGCAGGCGCTCGATCAGTTTGCCGACGATTCGATGAGCATGTCGGATGCGGTGCGGCTGGCGGCCGAGTTGATCGTCAGGTTGTACAACGACCAATACCTGCGCGGGCAGCGCCGGACCGTGACCTCGCGGCTGCTCGACCGGCTTGCGCTGCGCCCCGGCGGCCGCGATGCCGTCGAGACGCTGCCGCGTTCGTTGCCGATTCGCTTCGGGCTTGACCTGATTCGAGCGCGCGAACTGAACGACGTCGTGCGGGGATGGACGGCGCAAAGCGAGATGCAGCCGAGCGCTTGATAGCTGTTCACTGGTCACCGCGGGCCGTTGTGGCCGGACGCCGATAGATCGTGATGCGTCGTGTCAGCCTTCGCGATCGAGTAGAATCCTGCCCGGGCTAATCAGCGGGGCACAGGAGGAGCGCACGATGGCGGCAATCGCCGAGGGGGACCGGATCGTCCTCATCGATCGCAGGCTGTTCAAGGACGACAACACCCGGATTTTCGTGGGCATCGTCGAGCAAACCGAGGGCGCCCTGGTTCGCGCCCGCGGCTTCACATTTCACGTCAGCGCCTACGAGGTCGGCGGACAGGAACGCCGCGGTGAAGAGCGCGTGCGCGTGTTCTCGATGGGTTCCGGGGACATCGTGTACCAGCTTCCCAGGGAGCAGGACATCTCGCGCCTGATGCTCAAGCGCTCGCCCAAGTCGATGACGCTCAGCGACGGGGAATACGCGATGGACCTGAGCGACTTTCTGCTCCGCGTGTGACGCCGCCGACTATAGCTTCTCCACGAATTCGATAATCGCTGCCGCGGTATCGCCAGGATTGTCCAGCGGCACGTGATGAAACGCGCGTGGAATTTCCTTCAGCACCGATCCGCGAATCTTCCGATGCATCCGCGCAACGTTCGACGGGCTCACCAGACCGCTCTGATCGCCTCGCAGCAGCAGCGTCGGCATCGCGATCTTCTTGAGCTTCGGCCTGGTCATCCTGACCCCATGCTTGCGCCAAGCCCGCGTTTCCGGATCGAAGCGAAACGCCCATGCGCCACTGGGCAGCTGCTCGGCGCCGAGCAACGCGAGCCGCTCGATTTCCAGCCGCGTCAGATTCGTCTTGGGCGGTTGCAGGCGAAACTTCCTGATGATGTCGCCGGCCGAGCGGAGCTCGGGGCGAACGCCGCCGTGCGATCGTCGGCGCCATCGCCACATCAGGCGGCGAAACAGCGGCGGCCCTCCGTGCGGCGCATCGACGATGACCAGTGCGTCGAGCAACTCCGGATACGTGACTGCGACCCACTGCGCGACCGCCCCGCCCATCGAATGTCCAACCAGCACCACGCGCGTGCCGAGGCTGTCGATTAGGCCGCGGACGTCTTTCAGATACGCCGGTGGTCCGTAGTCCCCCGAACTCGCCCACTGGCTGCGCCCGTGACCGCGAAAATCAAGCGCGAGCACGCGCCCGTATGGCGTCAGCATCGGAGCGACGCCGTCCCACCAATGCGCATGCGCAGCGCCGCCGTGCAGCAAAACGAAAGTGCGTTTGTCGGGATCGCCGCCCCAATCCAGATAATGAAGCTTGAGTCCTTCAACCTCGACGTATCGGTGGGTCGGCTCCGTTAGCACGGTAGCCGCTTGCTCTTGTGCCATAGCCGTGAATTCTATTCGACGCCAAATCGCGAGCATAGATTTTCATGCGCCCGATTGCGCCGTGTTCGTTGTTCGCTTGCTGAAAGCGCGCCATCCTCTCAGAATCACGATGCAGTGAGACTGATTCGTAACCATTTGATCGCGGCATTCGCCGTTTCCCTGCTGGTTCTCGCCGGATTCAGTACTTCCGCGTCGGCGCAGAGCGAGGGCCCGACTGCGACGCCCACGCCCATGATGCTGCCTGCGATTCCGCAGATTCAGCTTTTACCGGTGCCCGGATATGGGCCGGCGCCGCTGACCGTCGGCTTCATGGTGTCGAGCATCGACCCGGAAACCGTGCTCCAAACCTTCACCTGGAATTTCGGCGATGGACAGGTCTCGATGCTGCCGCCGACCGCGCTGTTCCACACCTACACCACGCCCGGCAGCTACGTGGTCACTGTTACTGCGACCACGGCAGACGGCCATCAGGCGTCATCGCTCGCAGGCGTAGTCGTGACGCAGCCCGCGCATTAACCGCACCGCGACGCCGCGCACGCTAGTCCTTCAGCATCTCGATCGTGCCCGTATCGAGATCGTAAATGCCGCCGACAATCTTCAGCTCGCCCGATTTGACCATCGCCGATAGCTCTTGCGAAGCGGCAAGATTTTTCACCACCAGCTTGACGTTCTCGCGCACCGCATTTTCGACCGGATCGCCCGGCATGCCCTGGGTTGCGCGCACTGCCGGGTACAAGTCCAGGAGCATCGGGCCGACGTCTTTGTTGACTTCCTCATAACCCTCGACTGCGGCGATCACCGCGCCGCATCGGCGATGCCCCAGTATCATCAGCAGACGCACGCCGAGATGCTTGACCGAGTAGTCGAGGCTTTCGATTACCACCTGGTCCGCGACGTTGCCCGCCACCCGCACGGTGAATATATCGCCCAGTCCGCGGTCGAAAATAATCTCGGGCGATGTCCGCGAATCCGAGCATGCCAGCACCGCGGCAAACGGATGCTGTCCCTTGGCCACTTCGGCGCGCCGCGCCGGCGTCTGATTGGGATGCTCCAGCTTGCCGGCAACGTAACGCTGATTGCCCTCGAGCAGGAGCTGGAGGGCTTGCTCAGCACTGATCGTAGGCTCGTGAGCCGCGCCTATCGCCGTGCGCGTCGCAGTGATCGACATTGCGGCGATCGCCAGCAGCATCAATATTCTTGCCAGGACTTTTCTGTCTCGAATCATCGTCGCTTCTCCCTATCTGTTTTACGGCTCGGACACCTCGCACTTCGCCATTGACACGGTGCCACTATTCGCCAGTTGTGGTCCGGGGCGTCTAGCGGCGTCGGCTCGCATCGGATCGTATCGGAAAATACGGAGGTTCCCCAAATCGGGGATCCCTCGCCTCGTATCGGATTTGCTCGCCTCCGACACAAAAAGACACTTTTTCGGAGGATCCGCCCGCCTGCTATCCCAGGTTGGATATTAGCTCGTTTGACGATTTGTGCATTGACAATTCATGCACCGACAGGCTAAACCCTCCTTGGCAATCGGCGGCTCGTAGTGAAGGCACCGTCCTAACCGTAGCCAAACGGGAGGGACTGTTTGATGAGCCGTATCGTGATTGCCATTTGCTCCGTCTTTCTCGCCGCTCCGGATTCTTCTGCCTATGTCAAGATAATTCGGTCGGCTACCACCTCACAAAAGTTGAACCGCGCGCGTTTGTTCGTCCACACGGCGATGGCGCGATTAGCCTCGACTTCTGAGCAAGGTTACAGCCGCAGCTCGATTCCGGCAGCTGTTAGCGCCCTCCAACGTTGGTCCGGTCTTGCAATTTTCGGCGCGGTTATGGCGCTAGGTTTCTGCTTCGCCATCGCCGCCCCTGCACAAGCCCAGCTACCGCTGGCGCTGACTCCATCGGCGACTCCGACGCCCACGAAGCTGCTGGCATGTGAAAACAATAAGACTCACGCAATCACGTTCCCCGATGTGGGGAAGTCTTGCACATCGAAGGAAACCGCAATCGTGCTCGATGTCCCCGGACCGCAGGGACCGGCTGGATCGCCCGGAGCAACGGGATCACCCGGACCGACCGGCCCAGCAGGACCGACAGGCGCAACCGGAGCTACTGGCCCAACTGGACCGACAGGCCTGACGGGTGCGACTGGTGCGGCAGGACCGGCAGGACCCGCCGGATCGCCCGGACCCGCTGGATCGCCCGGACCGGCTGGATCGCCCGGACCGGCTGGATCGCCCGGACCGGCCGGATCGCCCGGACCCGCCGGATCGCCCGGAGCCACTGGATCTCCCGGAGCGACCGGACCAAAGGGTGCAACCGGCCCAGCGGGACCGACCGGTCCGCCGGGAGCGACCGGATCGATCTCATCGTCGTACCTCGTTTCGGCGGGTCCCACAGAGGTATGCGGTGGCGGTGGTGGCGGCGGTAGCTTTAGCGGCACGGGCGGTGGTGGCGGCACGAAGGGACAGGGTGGCGAAGGGACTAAGAAGGGTGGCGGTGGTGGCGGCACGGTCGCGCCAGCGGGGGCGCTGGAGATCAAAAAGGGTAGCGGTGGTGGCGGCGGTAGCGGCACGGGGGGGGGATGCGAACCCAACGCAGTCACTGTTGAAGAGGATTGCGATCCAGGAGACTCGATACTGAGCGGCGGATATTCAATTTCAAACCCATCACAGGGAATCATCCAGATGGGTACTTATCCCAACGCGGCTCTGAACGGTTGGGACGTCCATGTAAGACTTTCTTGCGACGTCTGCGTGGAGGTTTCGGTCTATGCGGTCTGCACACCCGGTGACGCGAGCTCCAATAGTAAAGTGCGCGCCGCCGTCATCAAACAATCTGCCGCTGTAACAGTTCCTCACCAGAAAAGTGGTTTACTGTCATCACCGAAGAAGAAGTAGCGACACGGAAAGGAAAGCCTGAGCGAAGAAGACTCTTTTTGGCATAGTAGTTGCGCGAATAGATCTCCATCGGGACCCGAGTCCCCTTCAACGCGCGACATCTCGCCCTGACCGACGCGCCCTCGTGCTTCCTGATCTTCGTGCGCACCGTCTGCGACAGCTGGAAACCCACGCCCAGCGTGGACTTGCGCGCTCTAGCCACTATTCGCCAGTTGTGGTCGGGGGCTTCTAACGGCATCGGCTCGCATCGGTTCGGATAGGAAAATGCGGGGGTTTTCCAAAACGGGCAGCCCTCGCCTCGTATCGGATTTGCTCGCCTCCGACACAAAAAGACACTTTTTCTGGACGCTTTTTTCGCGGTGCGCGCGTTGCCGCCGCCACTTACGCATTCATGTCGTGGCATTAGTGCTTGGACTGCGGTCGTTCGCTCAATTTGGGTAGGTAATTTGAATCCAGTACTATGCGGGGGCCCGGACCGTGATTTCCTCCGTAAGTAGCCGTCAATTTGGCAACCTCCGCCACCTTCGAATCCGCGTCGTTGCCCAGCGTCTTCAGATCCTGCTCGGCTTCCTGGCTTCCGAGGTACGAAAAAATGGCAGCGGCGAGTATGCGCTTAGCTGGATCTTCGCTTTCTGAATCCTTGATCGCAGCGCTCATCGTTGAGTCTGAATTGATGCCAAGAAATGCCTCAGTCTTTGCCGCTTCAATTCTCGTACAGGCATAGTCCCGCTGAGCCAGATTAAGAGCCGCCCAACCAGGTATTGGAGCAGCTTTAGGTGTTGGAGCAGGAGCGGTAATTTTTGACAGAGACAGTTGTGGAGCGGGCGCTAAGGCTTCCCCACCAGCGCTGGTAGACGTCTCAGCTTGCGCCGCAATCCTGGCACTACCAACCATTGGCACAGGATTAGCCGTCCGAGCGGATGCCGCCCGCAATTCCGAAGAATCTGCAGCTAGTCGCGCCTCCACAGACTTGAGGTAGTTCCGGTAATAGTCTTTGTACTGATCACTTACCTCCGAATAACCGTTGCCCATCCAGGTGAAAATCAGCGGCCATTTCGCTTCGCACCCGACTCCGTAACCGGGGGCCCGTACCCAGTTAATGTAGCCTGTCAGATCGTCCCAGAGGACCAACTCGTGTCTGCCGTCATGATTGATATCGAGCACACTGTTCGCAAGATCGTGTCCAACTGCACCTTTCGCCCTGTAAAGTTCGAACCCTGTCGGCGTCCTGTCGAGAATGTCGAGTTCAAGGCATCCGAACCTCCCCGTCGAAACCGACACAATCAAGGAAAGATTCCCGGAGTTGCGCAGATCCGCAAAACGAAACTCACACACGTCAACCGGCGGATTCTCTTCGCTCTCGCCAATAGCACGCCCAGTGAAATCCTCTACAGCGTCCAGCGAAGGCGGATTCAAGGCGAGGCTGTGAGCGGCGTTCACGGACCAATCGGCTGACACAAGGGCGGGTTGCGCCGCCCACAGAGATGGCGACGGCGCGAACACGCAGCACAGAGCGAGGAACGCCGTTGCTAACGCGATCTTGCACATAGTTACTTCGCCCGATTAGTCGCAAGCGCTCACGATATGTACGCAGGCTGGTACGCCCCGGTTGCGCCGTCAAGTGGGCCGATTCGATATCGGCGATGGTCCCTGCGATCCTGCCGAGGTTCAATATATCAGTGAATGTTTCCCCGAACCTGCTTCAACGCGCGACATCTCGCCGTAACCCATGCATTGCGCGTCGAATCTTTGCCCGGCACCATATAGCCGAACTGGTTACCTCGAAATCGTCGCGCATCTGTGCGGATAATTCGGCGCTTGTGTCTGCGAAGTGTCGCGCTCAAACTGGCCTGAAAATGACCCGGTTGAAGCGCAAGCTGCCGCCGTGCGGTCTCGGACGCCTCGCACTTCGGCATTGACACGGTGCCACTATTCGCCAGTATTGGTGGCGATGCGACACAAATCCAGCACCAACGTAATCTTCATACCCGTGGCAAACCTGGCAACGCGAATCCTGTTTGCGCTCGCGCTCGGCGTCTTCGCTCTCGTCGGTGCTGGATGCATGGGCGATCAGATCGACGCCACCAAGCGGTTGGTTCAACAGCAACAGGAGCAGATCGAGCAGCAGCAACAAGAGCTCGAAGCCCTCAAGGTGAATCAGAATCCAGGCTACACACCCGGCGTTGCGGCGTCCTCTCCGGGCGGCTGCGACAAAGGCGTGGAGAAAGTTGCCCGCCAGCGCGGCGGCGACCGATTTGCCGCCGGCGACTTCTCCAAGGCGCTCGGATACTACCAGGATGCGCTCTCGGCCTGCCCCACTGACGCCCGGGCCGAGGTCAACGTGGCGCGCACCTACGAGGCGCTCGGCAATAAAGTCGCCGCCATCAATCACTACAGAAAGGCGGCCGACAGCCCCGGCCCCACCGTCAGCGACGCCTCGGAAGAGGCCAGGGCTGCGCTCGAACGCATGCAAGCCTCGCGGCTGCCCTGATAGGCGCGGCAGGCGCCGGCGCCGTTTCGCGTGCGGCCAAGCCGTTGCGTCTGAGGTTGGTTCTCCTCGTCCCGCTCGGTAGATTCGATAGTGGACGACGCGCGCGTCGCTCCCCATTTCCATGAACGGCAATAACGAATCTTCCGGCTTGTCCGGCTCGCGCCCCCGCCGAATCGCAATTCTTACCGCGGGCGGCGACGCTCCCGGGATGAACGCTGCCATTCGCGCCGTGGTCCGATGCTCGGCGGTCGCCGGAATAGAGGTGATTGGTTTCAGGCGCGGCTATGAGGGCCTCATCCGCGACCTGGCCGAGCCGCTTAGCACTCGTTCCGTGGCCAACATGATCCAGCGCGGCGGGACCTTCCTGGAGACCTCGCGCTCGGTCGAGTTCCGCACCCCCGCTGCCCGAGAGCTGGCAGCCCGTAACTTGAAACGTCACCAAATCGAGGCGCTCGTCGTCGTCGGCGGCGAGGGTTCGATGATCGGCGCGACAATCTTCGGCGGCGAGGCCGGCATTCCGGTCTTCGTCATCCCGGCCTCGATCGACAACGACATCCCGGGCACCGACTACTCAATCGGGTTTGATACCGCGGTCAACACTGCGCTCGATGCCATCGACCGCATCCGGGACACCGCATTCGCCTACGAACGCGTCTTTTGTGTCGAGGTGATGGGCCGGGACTCGGGTTTTATCGCAATCGCGGTCGCTCTTGGCGGCGGCGCCGAGGCGGTCATCGTCCCCGAGATCCCGTTCACCCTCGACGAGATCTGCGATCGTGTCGAAGACAGCCATCGCCGCGGCAAACGCGCGACGATCGTCGTCGTCTCGGAGGGGCCGCGCACCGGAGGCGTCATTCCGATCGCCGAGGCCCTTACCGCCAGACTGCACATGCAGGCGCGCGTGGTTGTGATCGGCCACGTCCAGCGCGGCGGAGCGCCCACGGCCAGGGACCGGTTGCTGGCGAGCCGGATGGGAGCCGGCGCCGTCAGGGCCATCCTCGACGGCGCCGCGCCTTCACTAATTGGCGAAGAGCGGGGCGCGATTGTTTGCGTTCCGCTGAGCGAGGTGGTTAATCGGCGCCGCCCGCTGGACCCATCACTGATCGAGCTTGTCCATCAGCTCTCCACCTGACGCCCCGCCCGCCCGCCCCGCCATCGGTCGTCCGCCTCTCGCCATCGCGTCGCAACAGTGCGATAAATCTCAGCGAACCCCCGGGAGGAAGTTTCCATTTTGAAGAATCCATTCAGTGTCGAAGGCAAGGTTACGATCGTGACCGGTGGCGGAACCGGAATTGGCGAGTCGATCGCCAAGGAGTTCGCGCTGCGCGGTGCGCCGGTGCTGATCGCGAGCCGCAAGGTCGAAAACCTCGAGCGCGTGCGCGACGAAATTCGCAAGGCCGGCGGTAAATGCGAGATGACTCAGGTCGACGTCCGCGACGCCGAGCAATGCGACAAGATGGTGGCGGAGGCGGTCAAGCAGTTCGGCCGCCTCGACGTGCTGATTAACAATCACGGCGCCAGTATCGCGGCGCCGTCGTTGAATCTCTCGCCCAACGGATGGCGCGCGGTGGTCGGAATCAATCTCGACGGCGTGTTCTTCTGCTCCAAGGCGGCCGCCCGCCAATTCATCGAGCAGAAAAGCCCCGGCTCGATCGTCAACATCTCATCCACCGCCGGCGTGCATGGGTCGCCCTTTATGCTTCCGTACGGCGCGGCAAAAGCGGGCGTCATCAACCTGACCGTTTCTCAGGCAGGCGAATGGGGCGCCATGGGCATTCGCGTCAACTGCATTGCGCCCGGCCCGATCGATACCGAAGGCGCGGCGCCGCGGGTATGGCCAAATCCAAAGGTCAAGGAGATGGTCGCGCGATCACGCGCGCTTCAGCGCTTCGGCCGTGTCGAGGAAATTGCCTATCCATGCATCTTCCTTGCGTCGGACGCGGCGAGCTACGTTACCGGCGCGCTGCTGATTATCGACGGCGGCGAAGGCATGCGAATTTCCGAGTAAGTGGACAAACTGATCGAGCATCAGTAAATGATTCGCTCGACCCTGTTGAGAGAGGATGAGTCATATGGCCGACAAGAGCGCCGTCGGGAAAACCGGCAAACCATTCAAGATGCACGTCGATTGGAGCAAGGTGCGCGAGTTCGCCCGCGCGATCAAGGATCCCAATCCACTCTACTTCGACCCGGAACTGGCGAAGAAGGAAATGGGCGGAATCCCCGTTCCTGTCACGTTTTTGCAGACTAGCGCGTTTTGGACCGACGAGACCTCCAGCCCCGGTTTCGGCGGCTTCGACTTGCGCCGTATCCTGCACGGCGAGCAGGAGTTCGAGTTCTTCAAGCCGATCTTTGTGGGTGACACGCTGACCGGCGTGACCAAGGTCGCCGACGTGCTCGAGAAGGAAGGCAGCCGCGGCGGCAAGATGACGCTGGTGATCGCGGAAACCGAGTACACCAACCAGAAGGGCGAGAAAGTCGCGATTGCGCGTTCAACGCTGATCGAGACCGGACAAGCGGTCAAAGCGTAATCGGGCCGCGCGCGCGAAACGATTCAATCGGAGAACCAGGAAAAATGGCAAAACTTAAATTCGATTCGATCAAAATCGGCGACGAAATTCCCAAGTTCGAAGCGGCCGGCGTGACGCGTACCGATTTCGTCCGCTATGCGGGTGCGTCGGGCGACTTCGTCCCACTGCATTACGATCAGACCTTCGTCGAGGCAGCCGCAATCCCGACCGTCTTCGCGCAAGGGATGTTCACCGCAGGCCTGCTCTCGAAGGCCGTAACCGATTACGTCGGGATCGGCAACGTGCGCCGCTTCCAGGTGCGCTTCGCCACGCGCGTATGGCCGGGAGACGTCGTCACCTGCACGGGCAAAGTCACCAACAAGCTCGAGAAGGACGGCGAGAAGCAGATCGAGGGCGACTTGATCGTGCTCAATCAAAAGGGCGAGCCCGCGATTCGCGGCAGCTTCCGCGCCGCCTGCGCATAGGCAGGGCAGGGGAACTTAATCGTACGCGAAATCGTACGCGAAACCCGCCGTGGGTTTCGCACTTCTGGGTGCGGGGGCTGAGGCCTGCCTGTGGATGGAATTGTTCAAGGATTGTGGATAGGTAGCGCCTGAATTCGCTCATCCGCTTGATTAGCCGTGCAGAATCCGGCAAAGAAGGCGGATAAGTTTTACTCTGGTTGGGCGCGTGGGCTTTTGCAGCGCGGCTTGGAGGCGCAACATAGTCTTCGATGAGTGAAGCGCGGTACGTCATAATCCACGGCCATTTTTATCAGCCTCCGCGCGAGAGTCCGTGGACGGGTTTGATTAGTCCTGAGCATGGCGCGGCGCCGTTTCAGAACTGGAACGAGCGAGTTCTGAGCGAATGCTACACGGCCAACGCTCATGCCCACACGATGCAAGGGGCGGTCGTTCACGTTCGCAACAATTACGAGTCGCTGAGCTTCGATGTCGGGCCCACGCTGGCAGGATGGCTGCAGGCGCACGGCAAGGCCGCGTATCGCGCGATGATCCGCGGCGACGCGTTGTATGCCAATGCGCACGGCGGCTATGGCAACGCGATCGCGCAGTCGTACAGTCATTCGATTTTGCCCCTGTTGCCGCCGCGCGATCGCGAACTGCAGATCGCATGGGGTATCGACGATTTTGTCTTCCGATTCGGCCGCAAGCCCGCCGGGATGTGGATCCCCGAGTGCGCCGCCGATGACGACACGCTTGCGTCGATCGCGGCGGTCGGAATCGGGTTCGTCATTCTCGCGTCGGATCAGGGAAAGTTCAGCGGCCTCGGCGCCGAGTCGCGTAATGCCGGGCCGTTCCAATGGCGCCGGGGCGATTTGAGCCTGGCAGTGTTCCGCTTCGACCGTGATTTGTCCACAACTGTCTCGTTCGGCAACGGATTGGCCGACGGCGCCCGGCTGGCGGACTGGATTGCCGACACCGCGCTCAAGCTGGAACCCGGCGCCGCGCTGATGTTGGCGACCGACGGCGAAACATTTGGGCATCATAATAAACACGGCGCCGCCGAGTTGGCGCGCGCCCTGATGGCGCTCGAAAGCCGCGACGACGTGATTCTTACCAATTGCGCGGACTACCTGGCGACGCATCCCGCGGCAGGATCATTCGAGATTGCATCCGCCAGTTCATGGAGCTGTCCGCATGGCGTCGAACGATGGCGCTCGAACTGCGGATGCCGCCAGGATCCGAACACTTCGCAGGAATGGCGCGGGCCGCTTCGCGCCGCGATGGATTTCGTGAAAAACCATGCCGAGACGACTTACGACCGCTTCGCCCCGGCGATTGCGAAAGAGCCCGGCGCGATCCTGCGCGGCGCAATCCGTTTGCTGATCGATCCGAATCCCGCCGTCCACGAAGAGTTCTTCAAGCGCTTCGGGGTTGCCGACGAAGGTAATCGCGAAACGCTGCTGCGGATGTTCGAGATGGTCCGCGCGGGGCAGGCGGCGCTCACCAGTTGCGCGTGGTTCTTCGATGATTTCGCAGGCCTGGAGGGGCGCGTCGTACTCAGATGGGCGGCGCGTGCGGTCGAACTCGCGGCTGAGCACTCGGCGAGCGTCGAAAACGAGCTGCTCGAGCGGCTGCGCGGGATCAATTCGAACCGGCGCGAGAATGGCGACGCCGCGACCCTGTACTTGAGCTTGAAAACGCGCGAAGCTCGCGGTCGCGTGTGACATCCAAGCTTAATCGACAGGTGCTCGTGCGATGCCTTCGACCGAAGCGACTCATATCGATTCGACGCTGACCGAATCGCGCAAGTTTCCTCCCCCCGCCGACTTCAGCGCGCGCGCGTGGGTCAAGAGCCTCGACGAGTACAATGCGATCTGCAAGCGCGCCGACGCCGATCCGGAGGCATTCTGGGCCGAATGCGCGCGCGGGCTTTATTGGTTCAAGCCGTTCGGCAAAACGCTCGAGTGGAATTTCCCGCATGCGAAGTGGTTTGTCGGCGGCACGATCAACGCCGCCTACAATTGCCTCGATCGCCATCTCGACGGCCCGCGCCGCAACAAAGCCGCGCTGATCTGGGAGGGCGAGCCGGGCGACTCGCGCGTGCTGACCTACCAGATGCTCGCCGACGAAGTGGGCAGGTGCGCCAATGCGTTGAAGAGTCTCGGCGTCAAGGACGGCGACCGCGTCGCGATCTACATGCCGCTGGTGCCGGAGGCGGCGATCGCGATGCTGGCGTGCGCGCGAATCGGTGCGATTCATTCGGTGGTCTTCGGCGGCTTCTCGTCCGAAGCGCTGGCCGATCGGATCAACGACGCGGAAGCGAAGGTCTGTATCACCGCCGACGGCGGATGGCGACGCGGGCAAATCGTCGAGCTCAAGAACAATGTCGATGAGGCGCTGAAAAAGTGCCCGTCGATACGGAAAGTCCTCGTGCTCAAGCGGGTCGGCAACAAAGTCGAGATGCGCAAAGGGCGCGACCTGTGGTGGGACGAGCTGGTTCCCGCGCAAAGCCCCCGATGCGAGGCCGCCGCGCTCGACGCCGAGCATCCGCTCTACACGCTTTACACCAGCGGCACGACCGGCAAACCCAAGGGCGTCGTGCATACGACCGGCGGCTACCTGACGCATGTCCTGATGACGATGAAGTGGGTGTTCGACTTGAAGGAGGACGACATCTACTGGTGCACCGCGGATATCGGATGGGTAACAGGCCACAGTTACACCGTGTACGGGCCGCTGGCGGCGGGCGCGACGGTCCTGATGTATGAAGGCGCGCCGAACTTTCCCGAGAACGATCGCTTCTGGCAGATAATCGCGAAGTACCACGTCAGCATCTTCTACACCGCGCCCACTGCGATACGGACTTTCATAAAATGGGGCGACGCGTGGGTGAAAAAGCATGACCTGTCGAGTCTGAGATTGCTCGGTTCGGTCGGAGAGCCGATCAATCCCGAAGCCTGGATGTGGTACCGCAAAGTTATCGGCGGCGAGCGATGCCCAATCGTGGATACGTGGTGGCAGACCGAGACCGGCGGCATCATGATAAGCCCGATGCCCGGTGCGATCGCCACCAAGCCCGGCTCCGCAACGCTTGCGTTGCCCGGAATCGCCGCCGACGTCGTCACGCGCGAGGGCAAGAGCGTCGGCGCCAACCAGGGCGGCCTGCTGATCGTGCGCAAGCCGTGGCCCGGGATGCTGCGAACGATCTACCGCGACCCCGAGCGCTACAAGAACAATTACTTTGTCCAGATCGACGGCGCCTATTTCACCGGCGACGGAGCCCGGCGCGATCAGGACGGCTACTTATGGATCATGGGCCGCGTGGACGACGTGATTAACGTGTCGGGCCATCGGCTGGGCACGATGGAGATCGAAAGCGCGCTGGTCTCGCATGCGGCGGTCGCGGAGGCCGCGTGCGTGGGGCGCCCCGACGAGATGAAGGGACAGGCCGTGGTCGCATTCGTCACGCTGGAGGGCGGGCGCAAGGGCGATGGCAGGTTGCGCGACGAATTGCGCGCGCACGTCGTCAAGGAAATCGGCGCGCTGGCGCGGCCCGACGACGTGCGCTTCACCGAGGCGCTGCCGAAAACGCGCAGCGGCAAGATCATGCGGCGCCTGCTGCGGCAAATCGCGTCGGGCGATGAGACGCTTGGCGATACGACGACGCTCGAGGATCTGTCGGTGCTGGCCAAGCTGCGCGATGATGAGCAGGGGTGACCCCTGCACCCAGTGTTAAGGCCGCGCTCCGTTGTCGCGCGCGTCATTCGGGGAGGTAAACCGATGGGTCCGTCATGGGGAAAAACACGTCTCGGCGTGGTCGCGATCTTTTGTGCGGCCGCGTTGGCGATGGTCGGCTTTCATCGTTTTTCAGGCCGCGCCTATAGCGCGGACCCCATCCCGACGTTCTTAGTTACGGACTATTGCACCGGCGCCGTGACGGCTTATGCCGCCAGGAGCAATGGCGATGTGTCCCCGCTGGCCCCGGCACCCACCGGCCTCGCCGAGCCGGAATTCGTGGCCATTGATGCGAGTGGGAAGATTTACGCCGCCAACATCTGCAACAACACCATCACCATTTATGCCAAGGGGACCAAAGGCGACGCCGCCCCCACCGCCATCATCGGCGGGAGCAACACCGGCCTGATCTCCCCATCCGGCATCGCGCTGGATTCCAGCCGCAACATCTATGTGCCCGATAAAGGCGCCGGGATGGTGTTTGTCTATTCGGCGGGGAGCGACGGCAACGAGGCCCCCACCGCCACCATCAGCGGGAGCAACAAAGACCTAGAAAGCATCGCGCTGGATTCCAGCGGCAACATCTATGTGACGGACATCAATAGCGTGTTTGTCTATTCGGCGGTGGGAAGCAGCACCGGGACGCTCAACGAGACCCCGATCGCCGCCATCAGCACGACCATGACCACCGGCCTGACCGCCCCACGAGGCATCGCGCTGGATTCCAGCGGCAAAATCTATGTTGGGGACTGCCCTGCCTGTTTCGGCGTTTACGGCGAAGCCGGCGTCGCCCCCAGCGTGTTTGTCTATCCGGCCGGGAGCAACGCCAATGTCGCCCCCATCGCCGCCATTAGCGGGAGCAGCACCGGCCTGATCCAACCAGCCGGCGTCGCGGTGGATTCCAGCGGCAAAATCTATGTGGCCGACAATGGCGACCCCGAAGCGTTCCCCGCGACCGCCGCCAAAGTGATTGTATATCCGAAGCTAGGAAGAAGGATTGGGCCAATCAATAAGGCCCCCATCGCCACCATCACCGGGAGCAAGACCGGCCTGAGCTTCGGGATCAGGATCGCGTTGGATTCCAGCGGCAACATCTATGTGGCGGAGTTTTACAGCGGCACCGTGTTAGTCTATTCGGCGGGGAGCACCGGCAATGTCGCCCCCACCGCCATCCTCACCGGGCCCAACACCGGCTTGAGGGCACCATACGGCATCGCGTTCGATTCCAGCGGCAACATCTATGTGGCGGACTTGTACGCCGCCAGCGTGTTGGTCTATCCGCCGCTGGGAAGCAGCACCAGGCCGGTCAACATCGCCCCTATCGCCACCATCAGTGGACCTGACACCGGCCTGTATGGCCCAGATGGCATCGCGCTGGATTCCATCGGCAACATCTATGTGGCGGATGAAGGCAACCCCTACAACGGGATCCCACCTAGCGTGTTTGCCTATCCGGCGCTGGGAGGCTCCGGATGGATCGCCGGCCCGCCGGCGACGTACAGCGTGGCCCCCACCGCCACCATCAGCGGTCCAGTGACAGAACTGTTTGATCCACAGTTTATCGCCATCCAGCCGCCTGCGACACCGATCTCGGAGAAGCTGACTATCAGTCCCAGTTCGATCGCATTCGGAGATAAGGTGAAAGTCGGAACTACCAGCAAGGCCAAGACGGTCACGATCGAGAACGCGGGTAAGAAGAAAACAGGTCTGGCGGTGACCATCGAGAGCGAGAGCGCGTCGCCGCCGGTGTTCGCGGTCAAGTCGGAATGCAAAGAAACGCTCGAGCCCGGCAAGAGTTGCAAGGTATCGGTGACCTTCACGCCGGCGGACACGACGCGGCAGACTGGAAGCCTGAAGATTGTTGACAACGTGATCGGCGAGCCGCAGAGCGTGGGGCTGTCGGGAACCGGCAAGGCCGCCAAGAAGAAATAAGCAGGGCAGGGGTGAGCAGGGCTGAGCCCTGCACCGCAGGGGTGACCCCTGCACCCAATGTTAAGGCCGCCCGCCGTTGGCGGGCGCAGCCCCTGCCAACGTCTTAATACTGCGCTGCCGTCGCCACGGTCAGGGGTCCCTCCGCTTCGGTCGGGATGACGGAAGGAGCCGGGATGATGGAATGAAGTGGTGATCGATGCGGGGCTAACCTCTTCCCATGTGGGGCAGCGGAGCAATCGGGGCGGGTCGGAATAGTCAGTTCACTTGCAGATGACTTACTAGTTCGGTGACGCTGGCGGGATTGATAATGACTATTGCTGCCGCGCCGACTGCGAACATGATCACGAACCCCGCCATCAGGCGCAGATAGAAGGCCGGCTGATGGCTGGTCTCGGCCACGGCGGACTTGAAGATCGCGTTGACACCGGCCGCCAGCGTGAGCCCGATCACAGCGTCGCGCGGCGCGCTGGTGCCTGCCTGAACGAAAGACGCCAGCGTCAGCGAGATCGCATCGACGTCCACCACTCCGCTGATCGCCGAAACCAGCATCTGGCCGCCGTATCCCGCGTAATGTTTGGCGACGCGGGTAATCAGCAGCACGACGGTGAATCCCACGCCGAACTCGAGCGCGGGGCGGATCGAAAACGGGTTGCGGAAAGTGGAATCCGCGAGCGTGTTACCTTTTTTCAATGGCGCAGGGGCCAGTATCGCGGCGGCGGCGAAACCCGCGAGCATCATCGCAGCGAAAGCAGGGATTGCCGCGATCGCGAGCGCCGGGCTGACCACTGCAACGAGTAGCAGCATCCGCGGGAATAGTATCGAATTGGCTATCAGCGAGTAGCGGGCCGCCGACACGGCAGACTTCGGCGCGGTGGCGACTGCGCGCGAGATCCCGGCGGTATAGGCGGTCGTCGAGGCGATAGCGCCAACTATCGCAGTGAGTAATTCGCCGCGCTCGTTCCCGGTAAACTTGGTCAGGAAATAGCCGACATATGAGACGCCGGATACGAGGATTATGAATAGCCAGATTTTGCGCGGCTCGAAAAATCCGAATGGTCCGTAGCTGCCGGCCGGCAGCAGTGGATAGATGATGAAAATCAGGCCGAGAAAACTCAGCGTGTCGATGTATTCGCGGTCGGAGATCGCGTCGCGCACAAAGTGGCGAAGCTGATCGCGCTCCGCCAGAATCAGCGCGAGCACGATTCCGAGCCCGGCGCCGAACTGACGGTCCGACGTAAGGCACAGGTCAGCCAGGGCGAAGGTCGCGACGGCGGCGAGCTCGGTGGTGATTCCGCTGCGCTCCGGATGCTGCGCGCGCATCACGAGCAGAGTGCCGATCATGCCGGCGAACAATGCGATCGTGATCGCCGCGTTGCCGACGTGGCCCGCGACCGCACCGAGCAGCGCGATTATCAGGAAATCGCGCATCCCCGGACGCGCCGGACCGCCGGGTCCGGGTTCTCGCGTACGGCCGACCAGGAATCCGATCGCCAGCGCGAGCAGGAATCCCAGGGCGGGTGAGTTGAGGTCGATCAGCTCGTGCATCGAGAGGGGGATGTTAGCGGAATGTTACGAAAAATGCTTGCCGCAGCGGCAAAGGGTGCGGCGGCTGGGCCGTGCCTTGCTGACAGGTTGGCTGTAGTGGTATCCTGCCGACGTGAAGTGGGCGCGTGCCCACTTTTTTGTTGGTGCAGCAAAAAAGGTTTTCGGTTTCGTCACATAAAGCCGACTCCGACGGCCGCAGCGAGCGAGAGGTGAGAGCAGATGGCGGCCCTGAGGCTTCATCCGACCGCGGAAAAGGTGGTCGAGCTGCTCGAGCCGCACATCGAACGCCAGGGTTATGAACTGGTGTCGGTGGATTTTCGCAAGGGCACGCGAAATTCGCTGCTGCGGCTGCTGGTCGACAAGCCGGGTGGCGGAATTGCGCTCAGCGATCTGGAGAAGTTGAGCCCGACGCTGGGCGATTTGCTCGACGTGTACGACCCGGTCGAGGGCCGCTACACGCTGGAGGTCGCGTCGCCGGGAATCAACCGGCCGCTGCGCAAGCTGGAGCATTTCGAGGCGGTCAAGGGTGAACGGGTGAAGGTACGAACGCATCGTGCGCGCGATGGGCAGAAGTCGTTCGTGGGCAGGCTGGTGTCGGTCGGTCAAAGTGGAATCGAGCTTGACGATGAGACGAGCCGCAAGCGCCACGCGATTGGTTTCGACGAGATGTCGGGAGCGAATTACGAATACGATTTTGACAAATAGACGCAATTGACAAATAGACGCACGGGCTCCCGTTCAGGCGGAGCAACAAAAATAACTGGCGCGCCACCACTCTGTCCGCGCCCCGGGGAGGCGGTATGCAGGTCGATCTGAACCGGGTAATCGAGCAGGTCTCCAAGGAAAAAGGCATCGACAAAACGATCGTGATCAACGCGGTCGAGGAGATGATGCATTCGGCGGCGCGGCGCACGTTCGGGCCGGACCGCAATATCGAGTCGCGGTTCAACCCCGAACTCGGCGAAATCGAGCTGTTCGAGATCAAGACGGTGGTCGAAAAAGTGGCCAACGCCGCCGCCGAAACCGACGTGGCGGAGGCGCGCGCGAAGTACGATCCCGAGGCGGAAGTCGGCGACGAAATTTTGATCAAGCTCGACACCGCCACGATGGGCCGCATAGCGGCGCAGGCGGCCAAGCAAAATCTCATCCAGCATATTCGCGACGCCGAGCGCAAACAGATTTTCAACGAGTTCAAGGATCGCAAGCAGGAAGTCGTTTCGGGAATCGTGCAGCGCTTCGAGCGCAAGAACATGATCGTCAATCTCGGCCGCACCGAGGCGATCCTGCCCGAGAAGGAGCAGATCCCCCACGAGCGCTATCGCCAGGGCGATCGCATCCGCGCGCTGATTTTAGACGTCGATCTGTCGGAGAAGGGACTTTCGATCGTGCTCTCGCGCACCTCGAACGACTTCCTGATGAAGCTGTTCGAGCAGGAGGTGCCGGAAATTTACGAGGGCATCGTCGAAATTCGCCAGAGCGCGCGCGAGCCCGGCGGACGCGCCAAGGTGGCGGTCTATTCCAAGGATTCGAACGTCGATCCGGTCGGCGCGTGCGTCGGGATGAAGGGCACCCGCGTGCAATCGGTGGTGCAGGAGCTGCGCGGCGAAAAAATCGACATCGTGCCATGGACTGACGACCAGGCCGAGCTGGTGTGCCGCGCGCTGGCGCCGGCCAAGGTCTCCAAGGTGATCATCGACGAGGACGAGCACGCGATGGAGGTGATCGTGCCCGACGATCAACTGTCGCTGGCGATTGGCAAGCGCGGGCAGAACGTGCGCCTGGCGCATCGCCTCACCGGATGGAAGCTCGACGTGCGCAGCGAGGCGGAGGCCGAAGAAGAGGCTCGCTCGGCGCGCGCGTCGCTCAACGCAATCCCGGGCATCGGCGATATCAACGCGGAACTGCTCTACCAGTGGGGATTTCGCTCGTCCGAGCAACTGGCGGAGGCGGACGAGACGGCGTTCGACGTCGAGGGAATCAGCGCCGAGCGCGCCATCCAGATAATCAACGCGGCGCGCGAGCACGTCGCGAACAAGAAGATCGCGGCCGAAGCAAAGGCGGCGGCAGCCGCCGAGGCGGCAGAGATTGCTGCGGCGGAAGCTGCGTTGGCAGCCACGGAAGCGGAAGGCGCCGAGGCGGCCTCCGAAACGATCGCGGTGGAATCTGCGCCGGCCGCCACTGAAGATGCAGGAGAAAAGTAATTTTTCACTTTTTCACGGGGCCCGGCGTACGTGTGTTGGATGCCTCGCGCAGGATGTGAAGGCGGCGATGGTGCGGATTGCGGTCGTCAATGGGCATGTCGAAGTGGACTTCGAGGCGCGACGCGCCGGGCGCGGCGGCTATTTGCATCCGACGCTTGAATGCGCCGAGCGGTTCATCAGTTCAAAAGTTAAGGAATTTCGCGCGCTCCGGCGGAAAATAGAACGTCCCGAGCGGCTCCAGATAGCGGCGGCAATTAAACTCCGACTGGATAGAAACTCAAAGGTCGAATAGTATAAGTAAGATGGCGCGAAAGCGGATCAAAACTCTTGCAACTGAATGGGGATTTCCGGTCGAGGATTTGCTCGCCGGATGCGCCCGCCTGAAGCTTGGGCATACGCAGTCCGAGTCCAGTCTTCTCTCGCTCGAAGAGGCGGACCGGCTCAAGGGCGATCTTGACGAGCAGGCGCATCGCGCGTCGATCCTGCGCCGCGAAACCGTGCTCGAAACGAGCAGCGGAAAAATTCTCGAAAAGCGCCTCAATGCCACCGTGATGCGCCGGCGTCATGCCGAGCCCGGCCAAGCCACCGGTGCAGCAGAGGCGCCTTTCCATTTCGAAGTCGAAGAGACCCGCGGCGACTCGTTCGTGTCGCCGTTTCTCGGCGATTCACACGGCGCAGAGGCAGAGACGCCGGTTATGTTTGACTCGGAGCATTATGCGGAGGCTCCATTCGCCGAGCCGCATCGCGCGCCCGAGACGGTCGCCATCAGGCCGGAGCCTGAAATCGAGGAGATTGGCGAGGCCGACTACGAGGCTCATCCGCCCGAGGCTGCCGTTCATATTGAAAAAATGGAGCCTGAGCCCGAGCCTCAGATTGCTCCCGTACCTGAGCATCCGAAGCACCCGACCGTCATTGCCGAGGCCGCGGCCGCGCCCGAAGCGCCGCCGCGGGCGCCCTCGTCGCGCTTCGGTTATCGCACCGATCGTGTGCGCCCGGCGGAATCGGCGGAGCGTGGCTCGATCAATCTGACTCGCGGCTCTCAGACCGGCCCGACGCTCGACGACGGACAGAAGGGACCCAGGGTCCTTGGCAAGATCGATCTCAGGCTCAAGGCGCCTCCGGCACGTCCCGCGTCGCCCGGTTCGCGTACGGCAGCGGGCGCGCCGAGTGCGCGGCCGGGACTGACAGGACGCTTCGCTCCGCAACAACAGCAGCCGCAATCGGCGGAAGCGATGCCGCAACTTCCGCCCGATCAAGTGGCCAAGCCCGGTGGCGGACGCGGAATAAAGAAAAAGAAAGTCGTCAAGAAGGGCAGCACCGATCTCGCCGCCGAGCGCGAGATGCGCGGGCTGCGGGTGCCCAAAAAGCGCCGCGCGCTGCCCGGCAAGGAACAGCGAAAAACCGAGATCACCACGCCCAAGGCCTCCAAACGCGTGGTTCGAATCACCGAGGGTGTAACGGTCGGCGATCTTGGCCGCTCGATGGGTGTCAAGGCCGGTGACCTGATCAAGAAGTTGATGGAACTCGGCCAGATGGCGACGCTGAACCAGGTGCTCGACGTGGACACCGCCACGTTGCTGGCCGGCGAGTTCGGCTACAGCGTCGAGAACGTTTCCTTCGACGCGGAATCCGCCATCGAAGAGGCGCCCGAGGAAGCCGTGGTGGGCGAAAGCGTCACGCGCCCGCCGGTCGTCACGGTGATGGGCCACGTCGATCACGGCAAGACCTCGCTGCTCGACGCGATTCGCCACACCAACGTGACGGCGCGCGAGTTCGGCGGAATCACGCAGCACATCGGCGCCTACACGGTCGAGGCCAATGGACGGAAGATCGCGTTCGTCGATACTCCCGGCCATGAGGCGTTCACTGCGATGCGCGCGCGCGGCGCCAAAGTCACCGACATCGTCGTGCTGGTGGTCGCCGCCAACGAGGGCGTGATGCCGCAGACGCAGGAGGCCATCAATCACGCTCGCGCCGCCAACGTTCCCATAGTCGTCGCGATCAACAAAATCGATCTGCCCGACGCCAATATCGACAACGTCAAGCAGCGCCTGACCCAGGTCGGGCTGGTGCCCGAAGACTACGGCGGCGACACCATCATCGTGCCGGTCTCGGCACGCACCGGTGAGGGAATCGACAAGCTGCTCGAGATGATCCTGCTGCAGGCCGACGTGATGGAGCTGAAGGCCAATCCGGCGCGCGCCGCGCGTGGCACGATCATCGAGTCGCAGCTCGACCGCGGCCGCGGCCCGGTCGCCACCGTGCTCATCCAGGAAGGCACGCTGCATCAGGGCGATCCATTCGTCAGCGGCGTCTCGTACGGCCGCGTGCGCGCGATGCAGGATTATCTCGGCCAGCGTCTTACCGAGGCAGGTCCGTCCACTCCGGTCGAGATTTTCGGCCTCTCCAGCGTTCCCGAGCCCGGCACTGTGTTCACTGTGGTGGTCGAGGAATCGAAGGCGCGCCAGGTCGCCGAGTATCGCCGCTCCAAGCAGCGCGAAGGCGAACTCGCCAAGACCAGCCGCATCTCGCTCGAAGACTTGAGCCAGCGTCTGGCGGCGGGCGAGGTCAAGGAACTCAAAGTCATTCTCAAGGGCGACGTGCAGGGTTCGGTCGAGGCGCTTGGCGACGCGCTCTCGCGGCTTTCCACCGAGGAAGTCAAGCTCGAGGTGATCCACAGCTCGGCGGGCGCGATTTCGGAGACCGACGTTACGCTCGCGTCGGCTTCCAAAGCCATCATCATCGGCTTCAATATCCGTCCCGAGCCGAAGGCTGCCAGCCTCGCGGAGAAAGAAGGCGTCGAGATTCGCCTCTACACTGTCATCTACGAAGCGATCAACGACATGCGCGAGGCGATGGAAGGCCTGCTCGCGCCGACCTACCGCGAAAAAGCGCTCGGCCGCGCCGAAGTCCGCAAGATTTTCAACGTGCCCGGCGCCACCGTCGCGGGATGCATGGTCCTCGACGGCAAGATTGTGCGCAGCGCGCGTGCGCGGCTGGTCCGCGACGGCCGCCCGGTATGGGAAGGCAAGCTCGCCACGCTCAAGCGCTTCAAGGACGACGTGCGCGAAGTCGCGCAGGGCTACGAATGCGGTATCGCGCTCGAAAATTTCAACGACGTGAAGCCCGACGACATCATCGAAGCTTTCGAGATGGAAGCGATTCTGCGCAAGCTCGCCGCGCCCAAGCCCGAGACCGTGCGCGGTCAGGCGGCCGTCGAAAAACAGCTTCAGCCTTAGCGTGCGCGGCCGCTGCGGGCGGCGCGTTGGGGAAGGGGGCGTATCATCATGGTCATCGGCATCATGCGGCTGACCCTGTTTTTGCCGGAGAATCATTCGCTCAAGGGCAAGCGACAGGTGCTGCGCGCGATCAAGGATCGCGTCCGCAACAAGTTCAACGTCTCGATCGCCGAGTCCGACAACCACGACATGTGGCAGCGCGCCGAGTTGGGCATCGCGCAGCTCGGCAGCGATCGCGCGTTCGTGGACCGGGCGCTGCGCGAGGTTGTGAACTTTATCGATTCGATGGGGTTGGTCCCGCTCGGCGAAGAGCAGCTCGAAATCATCAACTACTGAGACCGAGAAAACTACTGACAACGACGCCGCGTCAGGCGCGCGGCTCTCGTGACACCGGGGAAGAACATTGGCTGAAGGTCGGAGACCGGAGCGCGTCGCCGAGGCGATCTTGAGAGAGCTGTCCGGGCTGCTGGTCCGCGATCTGCGCGATCCGCGCCTGCGCGGCATCACGCTGACCGGCGTCAGGATGGACGACGACTTGCGCCACGGCCGCGTCTATTTCTCGCATCTGGAGGGTTCCGTGCGCGCGCCCGCCGCGATCGCCGGCTTCAGGAGCGCCAGCGGCTTCATCCGCCGCGAGATAGGCAAATCGCTGGGGCTTAGATACACGCCCGAGCTGGATTTCGAATTCGACCCCGCACTCGAGCGCGCCGCCCGCATCGACGCGCTGCTCAAGCAATCCGCGCCCAAAGACTGAGCACGATTGTCACTTTTCTCTCCAGTTCCCTTTCGCTCTCAATCGAGGGAGGACAAAGAGCTCGCGCGACGATTTGTTCAGCGCCTGGCGAGCGGATAAGGTCAGGGATCTCCCCATGAACGCAATTGTGCTGGTAGATAAACCCGCCGGAATCTCGTCGGCGGAGGTGGTGCGCCGCGTCAAATCGCGCGTCAAGCCGGCCCGCGTGGGACATCTCGGCACGCTCGATCCTTTCGCGACCGGACTGCTGCCGATCATGATCGGCGAGGCGACCAAGCTCGCGCCGTTCATCGACGGCGGCGACAAGGAGTACGCGGGCCTGATCCGGCTGGGCGTCGAGACCGACACGCTCGATCGCGATGGCGCCGTCGTTCGCCGCGCCGACGTGCCCGCCATCTCCGCTGAAAAAATTGCGCAGGTCACCGCGCAGTTCACCGGCGCGATCGAGCAGGTTCCTCCCGTGTTCTCCGCGATCAAACGCGCCGGCGTGCCGCTCTACCGGCTCGCGCGCCGCGGCGACGACGTTGCGCCGCCCGAAAAACGCAGTGTCGAGATCAAGCGTCTCGATCTCAAATGCGAGGCGCCCGACGCGATTCGATTCGTCGCGACATGCTCGCCGGGCACTTATGCGCGCGCGCTGGCGCGCGATATCGGTGTGGCGCTCGGGACAGTCGCGCATCTCGAGGAACTCCGCCGGACGCGCAACGGCGCTTTTTCGATTGCCGACGCGATGGCGCTTGCCGACATCCTCGCAGCCCTCGATTCCGGGGCGCTGCCGCCCCGCCTGATTTCTCTTCGCGACGCGCTCGTCGGCATCCCTGAGCTTGTCGTCGATGGCGCCGCCGAGAAACGGCTGCGCAACGGCGACTCGCGCGCGCTCGACTCCCAGGTTCCACCCGGCGGACCGCTGTTCAAGGTGATATCGCAGAGCGGGGAGCTGACTGCAGTTGCGCGGGCGACCTCCCGGGTAACGGCGATAGTCGAGCGAATTTTCAATCCGGAAGCCACCGAGGCCTGAACTCACTCGAAATGAGCCCGCCTTTACTCCGCTGACCCGCTCTGTTAATTTGGTCGGCTACAGATAAAGGAAAAAGGGAAAGTAAGAACTCCGAATGCCTCTTCCATCGGCCCGTAAACGGGAAGTCATCCAAGCCAACGCTCGAACCACCAATGACAGTGGCTCGCCTGAAGTTCAGGTCGCGCTACTCTCGGCCCGGATCGACCAGTTGACCGAGCATCTCGCGGCGCACAAGAAGGACCATCACACGCGCCGTGGACTGTTGCGACTGGTCGGCAAGCGTCGCCGGCTCCTTGATTACCTGCATTCGCGCGACTTTTCGCGCTACAAAGGGCTGATCGAAAAGCTGGGCATCCGGAGATAGGCCGGACATATTCTGCCGCGCCGCCCGCAACTTTCGGGCGCGCGGGCCTTGGCCTGCCACCCGGCAGTGTCCCAAGGCGCGTCCCCTGTGGCGCCTCGCGGGCAACCGCAATCGTCGCACGGCCTCAGTCCTCCCTCAGGTGTCATTCATGTACGAAAAACTCGAAATTGATTTTGCGGGCCGCAAGCTCTCGCTCGAAACCGGCCGCCTGGCCCGGCAGGCGCACGGCAGTGTGCTCGCGACCTACGGCGAAACCGTCGTGCTCGCGACTGCGGTCTCGCAGTATCAAGCGCGGCCCAACATGGACTTTCTGCCGCTCACGGTGGATTACGTCGAGAAGACGTTCGCAGCCGGCAAAATTCCCGGCGGCTTCTTCAAAAGGGAAGGGCGCGCCTCCGAAAAGGAGACTCTGACCTCGCGCTTGATCGACCGATCGATGCGTCCGCTGTTTCCCAAGGGCTACGATTGCGAAACCCAAATCATCGTGACCGTGCTGTCCGCCGATCGTGACAACGATCCCGACATGCTCTCGCTGATCGCGGCCTCGGCTGCGCTGCTGGTCTCCGACATTCCCCACAAAGGCCCGGTTGCGTCGGTTCGGATGGGCCGGGTGGACGGCAAAATTGTGGTCAATCCCACCCACACGGAACTTGAGGGAAGCGACGTCTCGCTGGTCGTCGCGGCCAACCCCGAGTCGATCATGATGCTCGAGGGCGGCGCGCGGGTCGTTGACGAAGAGGCGATCCTGGAAGCGCTGTTCGCGGCGCATGAGGCGATGCAGCCGATTTTTGCGATGCAGGAAGAACTGCGGCGCCGCGCGGGCAAACCCAAGCGCGAATTCGCCGCCAAGGAACGCGATGCGGCGCTGCTGGCGGCGGTCGAAAGAAGCATCGGCGACAGAATCGAGAAAGCTCTCGCCACCAAGGGCAAGAAAGAGCGCGCCGCGGCGCTGTACGCGGTCAGCGACTTTGTCGTGGCGGCGCTCGGCGAGAAGTTTACCGAGCGCGCCAAGGAAATCATCGACGCCTGCGACCACCTCGTGCGCACGCGGGTTCGGATGGCGATCCTCGACGACGACAAGCGAATCGACGATCGCAAGTCCACCGACATCCGCGATGTAAGCGCCGACGTGCAGGTCCTCCCACGCACCCATGGCTCCGCCGTGTTCACGCGCGGCGAGACCCAGGCGCTCGCGACCGTCACGCTCGGCACGTCATCCGATGAGCAGAAGATCGACGCGCTGCTCGGCGAGCGTTTCAAGAAGTTCATGCTGCATTACAACTTCCCGCCATTCTCGACCGGCGAGGTGAAGTTTCTGCGCGCTCCGTCACGGCGCGAAATCGGCCACGGCGCGCTCGCCGAACGCGCGCTCGCGCCAATACTTCCCGGTGAAGACGACTTTCCGTACACGATTCGCGTCGTGTCGGACGTGCTCGAGTCCAACGGCAGCTCCTCGATGGCGACGGTATGCGGCGGCAGCCTGGCGTTGATGGACGCGGGCGTGCCCACCAAATCCGCGGTCGCGGGAATCGCGATGGGCCTGGTCAAGGAAGGCGACAAGGTCCGCGTGCTCACCGACATCCTGGGCGACGAGGACCATCTCGGCGACATGGACTTCAAGGTCGCCGGCACCAAGGCCGGCATCACCGCGATCCAGATGGACAACAAGGCCGGCGGCGTCTCCAAGGACATTATGCGCCAGGCGCTCCATCAGGCGCGCGACGCTCGCTTGTTCATCCTCGGCGTGATGGAGAAGGCGATGCCCACGCCGCGCAAGGACGTCTCCAGCTACGCGCCGCGAATCGTCACGCTGCACATCAAGCCTGACAAGATTCGCGAAGTGATCGGCCCGGGCGGCAAGGTCATCCGCGGACTGGTCGAGCAGACCGGCTGCAAGATCGATATCGAGGACGACGGCACGGTGCTGATCGCGTCGGCAGACGGGGTCGCGATGGAAAAAGCGATCAGCATGATCCAGGCGATCACCGCCGAGCCCGAAGTCGGCAAAATCTATCACGGCACGGTCCGCAAGATCGTCGAGTTCGGCGCCTTCGTCGAGATAATGCCGGGGACCGACGGCCTGCTCCACATCTCGCAAATTTCCAACGAGCGCATCCGCCGCGTTGAGGACGTGCTGCACGAGGGCGACGAGATCAACGTGAAGGTGCTCGACGTCGATCGCAGCGGCAAGATCCGGCTGTCGATGCGCGAGGCCGAGCAGGAACCAGGCAAGGATAAGTAACCGGCGAATGATTCAAAAGAGCGTTATCGGGAACGGCGTGCGGATTCTGACCGAGGCGATGCCGCAAGTGGTGTCGTCGTCGATTGGGATTTGGGTTGAGAACGGCTCGCGCTACGAGGAGCCGGCCGAAAACGGCACCTCGCATTTCATCGAGCATCTGCTCTTCAAGGGCACCAAGAAGCGCACCGCCGCGCAAATCGCCGAGGCCTTCGACGCCGTCGGCGGCGTGCTCAACGCCTTCACCGGCAAGGAGTACACCTGTTACTACGCCAAGGTGCTCGGCAAGGACCTCGAGATGGCGACCGAGGTGCTCGCGGACATTTTTCTCGAGTCGGTTTTCGATCCCGCCGAAATAGAGCGCGAGCGCCAGGTTGTCTTGCAGGAAATCTCGCAGGCCGAGGACACTCCCGACGATTTCATCCACGACCTGTTCGCCGAAAATTTCTGGAAGGGTCACCCGCTCGCGTTGCCGATTTTCGGCTCGGCCGAGACGGTAAAGAAAATAGACCGCGAGCAGCTGACTTCGTTCATGGCGGCGCGCTACCGCTCCAGCCGCGTCTTTATCGCCGCTGCCGGCCAGGTCGAGCACGAGCGTCTCAGCGCGAAATGCGCGGGGCTGTTCGGCGGCGTCGCCGGTGACGGCAAGGTCGAGAAATTCTCGCCGCCGGTTGACCGGCCGCTGGTGCTGAACCGGGAAAAGAAGCTCGAGCAGGCGCATATCTGCATCGGCGGCCCCGGCATCAGCCAATCGCATCGGCTCCGATACGCAGCCTACGTGCTCAACACCGCGCTTGGCGGCGGGATGTCGTCGCGGCTGTTCCAGGAAGTGCGCGAGAAGCGCGGCCGCGTTTACAGCATCTACTCGTTCATTTCGTCCTTCATCGATTCGGGCTACTTCGGCGTTTATGCAGGCACCAATCCGGAGTGGGTCGATGAAGTGCTCGAAGTCACCGTCGCCGAGCTTCGCAAAGTCGAGCGCGACGGCCTCGAGCCGGCCGAGCTTGCGCGCGCCAAGAGCCAGCTTCAGGGCAACATGCTGCTCGGGATGGAATCCACCGACAGCCGCATGAATCGGCTCGCGCGCAATGAGATTTACTTCCGCCGCGATGTGTCGCTCGATGAGCTGTCAGTGGGGATCGAGGCCGTCACCAACGACAATATCGTCGAACTGGCGTCGTCATGGTTCCAGCCGGACAAGCTCGCGATGGTTCTGCTTGGCGATTTGAAGGGCCGCAAAATCGGCCGCGACGTCTTCGCCCCCCTCGCGTAGCTCTACGTGAGAGGAGGCGCAGTTCCGCTAACACGAAGTTCCGGCTGAACCGAAATCGGAGGACGCTATGGCAAACGTACTGACAGGCACGTTTCAACCCCGAGTCAAGGGAGCGACGACATCCCGGTCACCTAACGTCGGATCCTTGATGGACCAGCTTGCGGACGGCACGATTTTCATTCCCGACTACCAGCGTGACTCGTCGGAATGGGACTTGGCCAAAAAATCCCTCTTTGTAGACTCGCTAATCAACAATATGACCGTACCCCCGCTGATCCTTTACCCTGAAACAAATCCCAACACTGGGTTGGAGAAGTCGGAGGTTGTCGATGGCCAGCAGCGCCTTGCGACCATCCGGGATTTCGTCAACGGATCCTTTGACCTCGCTACCGAAGACGAAGTTGAATATGCGAGCAATGTCGGCCCTGTAATCCAAGGCCGACGATTCGCTGAGCTACCTGAGCCCATTCAGAGATCGATAAGGTACTATGTACTCAACCTACTCGTTCTACCTACGAATCTTGACCTGGGTCTCCGGCTTGAGATCTTTCGCCGCATCAACGAAGCCGGCACGCCACTCAGCCCCCACGACCTCCGTCTCGCGATCTTCGGTCAATGCGATCGCGTTTACTTCATTCGCCTCGCTGGGGTCTTCGATACAGGTCGCGAAGGGGCAACCCGCATGATTAAGGCCGCTAAGGAGAAGTACGGCCTCGATCACCCCTGGAAAGATCCAAGTGCCTGGAAAGATTGGTGGATCGATAGCGCTCAAGCGGCCGGACAAGCACCGTCGCAGATGTTTCTCTACTACGCGATCGCCCGAGACGTACAGAAGGTCGATGAGCTGCTCGCGAGTGACGCGCTCCAGAACCGTCTCGGGCTACGGTACGATAGAACCACAATTTCGGTCTTGGATTTATACGCCGCCCAAATGCAACACGAAACTCTCCACCCGGAGGACGCGCCCAAGCTCCTGCCGAGTTTGCAAACGCTTAAGGACTGGTTCGGATCCTTCGAGTTGTGGTTCAACACGATCAAGCAACAAAAGGTCGCTCGCATCGGGACAAACTCCTCGACCAAGATTGCGCTGTTTATCGCTGCCGCCACGCAAGTCTGGGGGACACCGGAGAAGATCACGGAAGAAAAACAGTGGGAGCTCATCTAGATTTTCCTTACCCAGGGTCCGACCGCGATCGAGCGAGACATCGGCCAGGCGTATCCTATTGCCAAGGGAAAGTGGCCTGGCCAGAAGAAACAAATTCTCGCCACGGGTGAGATATGCCAACTGATCGCTCGAAAGTAGGTGACGCTCCCCAGTTCATAAAGTGCGACCCCGTATCACGCGACTTTCCGCCTGGCTGGAAAGATGTTTGGTTTCGACGAATGGCAAGTCGCGACGAGGATGGCGTTGTTAGTTATGAATGCCCCCTTTGCAGTCGCAGGTTCGATCACAGGGACATCAATTACCTCCAAGGGGATCACATGTGGCCTTACTCGCTCTTCGGAGATACGTCCTGGGCAAATTACCAGTTGATCTGTGGTTCCTGTAACGCAGCAAAGAGCAATGTATTGGAAACCGAAATCCGCCTGGCGCTTGGAAGCGGAGAGTTCAGGCGAATCGTGTCTCAATTTCTTCGCGGGCGACCCGAGGCAGGAAAACTATCCCACTTTATACCTCTCCCGAGTTAGGATGTAGCGTTCCGCCCGACTTCTTACCCGCCTCGGGCGCGGGTGAGAATGCAGCCGCGCGACGCCGCTTGCTATCGTGCGGCCAATTCGCCATACGAGATTGGAACGATGCGACCGACTGTGAAAATTGCGCGGCTGCGCAAAAGTGCGCTGCCGATTCCCGCCTACCATAGCGAGCATGCCGCCGGGATCGATCTGATGGCCGACATCGGCGGCCCAATCGAGATGGCGCCGCGCGAGCGGCGCGCCGTTCCAACCGGCATCGCCGTCGAGATTCCGGTCGGCTACGAGGGGCAGGTGCGGCCGCGCAGCGGCCGCGCACTGGAAGAGGGACTCGCGCTCATCAACTCGCCGGGAACCATCGACGCGGACTATCGCGGGGAAGTTAAAGTATTACTTGTGAATTTGGGCGAGCAACCGATCCTGATTAAACCCGGCGATCGAATCGCCCAACTCATCATCTCGCCGGTCATTCGCGCTGACATCGTCGAGGTCGATGAACTGGCGCCGAGCGTGCGCGGCCCCGGCGGCTTCGGACACACCGGCCGCTGAACGCAGGCGACGCCCCCCTCGATTGCGCGGGCAATCCCACGTAATTTAGTTTCATCAGCACGCAGTGAAAGAGTGAAAGACAAACCTGCCGAGACCGACGCGGGATTGACCGCGGTGACGCCGATCGACGGCCGCTACCGCGCGCGCACCCGGGCGTTGGAGGCATACTTCAGCGAGTTCGCCCTGATTCGCTACCGCGTTCGCGTCGAGGTCGAATGGTATCTGTCGCTGGCCGGGCATCCCGCGATCAGCGCGCTGAAACCGATCCCCGCCGCGACTGCGAAAAAGCTCCGAGCCGTTTACGAGGACTTTGCGCTCGACGATGCGCGCCGCGTCAAGCAACTTGAGGCGACCACCAATCACGACGTCAAGGCGGTCGAGTATTTTGTCAAGGAGCGAGTCGCCGCGATCGACCGGGCGCTGCCGATCGAGATGGTGCATTTCGCGTGCACGTCCGAGGACATCAACAACCTCGCCTACGCGCTCATCCTGAAGGAGTTCGTGGCGACCGACCTGACACCGCGCCTGGAGTCGGCGAACGCGCCGATCATCAAGCTGGCGCATCGCTACAAGTCGCACCCGATGCTTGCGCGGACGCACGGCCAGGAAGCGTCGCCGACGACTGTCGGCAAGGAGATGGCGATATTTGCGACCCGCGTGGCGCGCCAGCTCTCGCAGCTTCGCCGCCAGGAATTTCTCGGCAAGCTCAACGGCGCGGTCGGCAACTTCAACGCCCATCACTTCGCCCATCCCGAGGTTGACTGGATCGCGCACTCGCGCAATTTCGTCGAGCGGCTCGGTCTGACCTGGAATCCGCTGACCACGCAGATCGAGAGCCACGATTTTATCGCCGAGCTGTTCGGGATCATGATGCGCATCGACACGATCCTGCTCGGCTTCTGCCGCGATATGTGGAGCTACATCTCGATCGGTTACTTCGCGCAAAAGGCCGTCGCGGGCGAGACCGGCTCCTCGGTGATGCCGCACAAGGTCAATCCAATCGACTTCGAAAACTGCGAGGGCAACCTTGGAATCGCGAGCGCGCTGTTCGATCACCTGGCGGCCAAGCTGCCGGTCTCGCGATGGCAGCGCGATCTGACGGACAGCACCGCGATGCGGTCGATGGGTACGGCTTTCGGGCATCTGGTCGTCGCGCTGGAGTCGCTGGAGCGCGGTCTGGCGCGCGTCGAGGTCAACGAGCGGCGCATTGCCGAGGACCTCGAGGCCGAGCAGGCGTGGGAGGTCGTCGCCGAGGCGATTCAGACTCTCATGCGGCGCCACGGGCTGCCGAAACCATACGAGACGCTCAAGGAACTGACGCGCGGCCGGCGGATCGATCGGCGCGTCATCGAGGAATTCATCGCGACGCTCCCGCTGGACGACAGTGCGCAGCGTGCGCTCAGCGAGTTGAATCCGCGCAGCTACATCGGCCTGGCGGCGAAACTGGTCGAGCGATTCGCGCCGCCCGCAAAAGGATCGGACGCCGCTTCGGCGAAGAAGGGCTATGAGCCGCCGCTGGCGCCGGCACCCGGCAAGCGAAGGATCAGTCTCAAGGACTTGGATTCGCCGAAAAAAGCGCGCGCGCGCAAGCCGTGAGATCCGCTATCCACACGCGCGCGCTTCGATGTGCATAAACGCGGAGCTTTGTGGACAATCGGCCCCGAGCTTCGTTGTCCTGAGGCGACCGGTCGGTAAGATGATTAGGTAGAGATAATCCGGGCTGCCCGAATGGAGAACGCATCGTGGAAACAACGAAAACTCCGCAAAAACTCGAAATGTTTTACGAGGGCAAGGCGAAGAAACTTTACTCCACGCCCGACCCCGACCTCGTCATCGTCTACTTCAAGGACGACGCGACCGCGTTCGACGGCGCCAAGCGCGCCACCATCGCGGACAAGGGCGTCGTGAACAACCGGATGTCGGAGCTGTTCTTCAGGCTGCTCGAAAAGAACGGCGTGAGAACGCACTTCGTCCGCCGTTTGAACGATCGTGAGATGCTGTGCAAGCGCTTGCACATCATCCCGGTCGAAACCGTCGTGCGTAATCTCGTCGCGGGCTCGATGGCAAAGCGGCTCGGCCGCGAAGAAGGCGAACCGCTCCCGCATCCGATCGTCGAGTACTACTACAAATCAGACGCGCTCCACGATCCGATGATCCTCGGCGAGCATGCGATCGCGTTTGGATGGGCCACCGTGGCAGAGCTCAAGCAAATCGATGCGATGGCGCTGAAGGTCGATGGCATACTGAGCAAATTTTTGGACGAGCGCAGCGTAATACTGGTCGATTTCAAGCTCGAATTCGGACGCTATCACGGCGAGATTCTGCTCGGCGACGAAATCTGCCCCGACACCTGCCGTTTCTGGGACAAAGCCACGCGGCAGAAACTCGACAAGGATCGCTTCCGCCACGACCTGGGCGGCGTGGAGGAGGCCTATCACGAGATGCTGCGCCGAGTGGAGAACTGACGGCCGCGGCAGGCGTCATTGTTGGGGTTTAGATGGAAATGTTTCACGTGAAACATCTTTAGTTCAGGGCAATGAAATGCGAATCGCCGGCGAGGATTTGAGTTGCAAGTAAGAGTGTTCGTGACGCCCCGCAAGGGAATCCTCGACCCGCAGGGCCGCGCGGTTGAAAGTTCGCTGCAAAGTCTCGGCTTCAAAAACGTCTCGGGCGTCAAAGTCGGCAAATATATCCTGCTCGAAGTCGAGGCGCGCACCGCGTCGGAGGCGCGCGACGAAGCAAAAAAGATGTGCGAGGCGCTGCTCGCCAACCCCGTGATCGAGGACTACCGCTTCGAGGTGGACGGCGAATGAAGTGGGGCGTCGTGCGATTTCCCGGCTCGCTGGACGACGGCGACTCGCTGTATGCGATTGCGGAGGTGATGGGCCAGGACGCGCGAATGCTGTGGCACAAGGACGAATCGCTCGGCGGCGTCGAGTGCGTGCTGCTGCCGGGCGGGTTCAGCTACGGCGACTATCTGCGCACCGGCGCCATCGCGCGTTTCTCGCCGATCATGAAGAGCGTGGCGAAGTTCGCCGCCGACGGCGGGCTGGTGATCGGCATCTGCAACGGCTTTCAGATTCTGTGCGAGGCGCATCTGCTGCCCGGCGCTCTCACGCGCAACCGTTCGCTCTCCTTCATATGCCAGCGCGTGTGGCTGCGCGTCGAGAACGCGAGCACGCCGTTTACGCGCGCGGCGAAGCAGGGCGATTTGCTCCGGCTTCCGATCAAGCATGGCGAAGGACTCTACGTCGCGCCCGAAGATGAAATCCGCCAGATGGAAGAGCGCGGGCAGGTGATTTTGCGCTACGTCGATGCCGATGGGCGCGAGAGCGACGCCGCCAATCCCAACGGCTCGATGCGCGCGATCGCGGGGGTCGCCAATCAGCGCTTCAACGTCTTCGGCCTGATGCCGCATCCGGAGCATGCGGTGGAACCGATGCTCGGCGGGGTGGACGGGCTCAAGATATTTCAGTCGATAGCAGGAAGCGCGAGATGAGCGAGCGTCCCGTTTCCATCCCCGGCGAGCCGAAAGTCGATCTCGAGCAGGCCCGCGCGCACGGACTCGCGCCCGATGAGTATCGCAAGATCGAACAGACCATCGGCCGCACCCCGACTTACACCGAGCTCGGCGTTTTCTCCGTGATGTGGTCGGAGCACTGCTCGTACAAATCGTCGCGCCGTCATCTGAGAAAGCTGCCGTCGAAGAGCGAACTCGTGGTGCAGGGGCCGGGCGAGAACGCCGGCGCAATCGACGTCGGCGACGGATGGGCGGCGGTCTTCAAAATCGAAAGCCACAACCATCCTTCGTTCGTCGAGCCGTACCAGGGCGCGGCGACGGGAGTCGGCGGAATCCTGCGCGATATTTTCACGATGGGCGCGCGGCCGGTGGCGAGCATGAACTCGCTCAAGTTCGGTTCCTTCGAGCATCCCCGCACCCGCTACCTGCTCGGCGGCGTGGTCGGCGGAATCGGAGGCTATGGCAACTGCGTGGGCGTGCCGACAGTCGCGGGCGAAGTGATGTTCGACGCGGCGTACAACGCCAACATCCTGGTCAATGCGTTCTGCCTCGGGCTGGTGCGCAAGGGCGAGATGATGAGCGCGAAGGCGCGCGGCCCGGGCAATCCAGTGCTTTACGTTGGCTCTGCAACCGGACGCGACGGAATTCACGGAGCGTCGATGGCGTCGGCCGAGTTCGACAAGGAAAGCGAAGCCAAGCGCCCGGCGGTGCAAGTCGGAGATCCGTTCACCGAGAAACTATTGATCGAAGCGTGCCTGGAAGCCGGCAAGACCGGCGCCATCGTCGCGATCCAGGACATGGGCGCGGCGGGACTCACGTCGTCGTCGAGCGAGATGGCGTCGCATGGCGGACTCGGGATCGAACTCGACCTCGACAAGGTTCCGCTGCGCGAAGCGGGACTGACGCCTTACGAAATTCTGCTCTCCGAATCTCAGGAGCGAATGCTGATCGTCGCGGAGCGCGGGCGCGAGGCGGAATTGCAGGCGGTCTTCGAGAAATGGGACCTGCACGCGGTTGTGATCGGTCACGTGACGGAAGACCAGCGATGGCGCACGCGATGGCGCGGGCAGGTCGTGGCGGATATTCCGATCGGCGCACTGGCGGACGACGCGCCGATTTATGATCGTCCCGCGGCCGCGCCGAAGATTCAGCCGCAGACCAAGCCGGCGATCGCGGCAAAGCATCCAGAGACGGCGAAAGCGATTCGCGCGTTGCTCGACAGTCCCAACATCGCGTCGAAGAAGTGGGTCTATCGGCAATACGACTCGATCGTGCAAAGCAATACGGTACTGGGGCCGGGCAGCGACGGCGCCGTGTTGCGAATCAAGAATTCGCGGCGCGCGATCGCGCTCAAAGTCGATTCGAATCCTCGCGCGTGCGCCCTCGATCCGTATCTGGGCGCGGTGGGGACAGTCTGCGAAGCGGCGCGCAATGTCGCATGCGCGGGGGCGCGCCCGGTCGGAATCACGAATTGCCTGAACTACGGCAATCCGGAGAGGCCCGAGGTGATGTGGCAGTTCATCCGCGGCGTCGAGGGGCTGCGCGACGCATCGATCGCGTTCGGCGCGCCGGTGGTCAGCGGCAACGTGAGCTTTTACAACGAGACCGAAGGCCACCCGATTCCTCCGACGCCGACGATCGCGGTGCTGGGCGTGATGATCGACGTCGCAAAGCACGTTACCCAGTTCTTCAAGAATCCCGGCGACGTGATCGCGCTTGTGCGCACGGCCGCACCGTCGATTGCGGCGAGCGAGTACGCGGCAATCTTCGGAATCGACGGCGGGCGCCTTGGCGCGATCGACCTGGCGCGCGAAGCAGCGCTGGTCGAGGGGCTGGTTGAAGGCGCCGAACAAGGGCTGATAAAATCAGCACACGATATCGCCGAGGGCGGCCTTGCGGTGGCATTGGCCGAAGCCTGTTTCAATCCGCGGGCGATTCTGGGAGCCGAAGTCGAGCTTGGGCGCGCTGGAAACGCCGACGCGGTTGTTTTTTTTGGTGAGGGTGCATCGACGGTGGTGCTGTCGATCGCCAAGCGCGACGCAGCCCGTGTCGAGAGTTTGTTTGCGGGGCGAGGATTGGAGTTTGCGGTCATCGGACGCGTAACCGCCGAACCCCGGCTCAAGATTGGCGCGGCGGCCGGTCTCGATGAGGACGTTGCCGAACTGCAGCGAATTTACGAAGACGCGATTCCAAGGAGGCTCAGAGGCGGTGACTGAAACGCACTCGGTCATAGCAGTCGAAGAATCGAACCTCGACGTCTTCCACGAGGAATGCGGAGTATTCGGCGTGTATCGACACCCCGAGGCTGCCAACCTCGCGTACCTGGGTCTCTACGCGCAGCAGCATCGCGGACAGGAGTCGGCGGGAATCGTGTCGTCCAACGGCAAGTCGCTGATCTCGCATCGCGGGATGGGACTGGTCGCCGACGTCTTCAACAACACGATCATAGCGAAACTCGAAGGCACCAGCGCTATAGGGCATAACCGCTACTCGACGACCGGCTCGACGACCATCAACAACTGTCAGCCGCTGGTGGTCCAGTATGCGCGCGGCGGGCTCGCGCTGGCGCACAACGGCAACCTCGTCAACTTCAATGAACTGCGCGGACGCCTCGAATCGACGGGTTCGATCTTCCAGTCGTCGTCCGACAGCGAGGTGATGATTCATCTGATCGCCGCTTCGCACGCGCCCACGCTGCCGGAGCGGGTCGCGGAGGCTCTGGCGCAAGTGCGCGGCGCGTACTCGATGGTCGTGCTGACGGAAGACTCGATGATCGCGGTGCGCGATCCGCAGGGCTTCCGTCCGCTGGTGCTGGGCAGCCTCAACGGCGCGACGATCGTGGCCTCGGAAACCTGTGCGCTGGACCTGGTGCGCGCCGAATACATTCGCGAGATCGATCCCGGCGAGATGCTCATCGTGGACGACAACGGGCTGCGCTCGCTCAGTCCGTTCGCGCATTCGCCGGCCAAGCGATGTATTTTCGAGTACGTGTATTTCTCACGGCCCGACAGCCAGGTTTACGGCCGCAACGTGTACCAGGTCCGCAAGCAGCAGGGGCGCGCGCTGGCGCGCGAAGCTCCGGCAGCCGCCGACATCGTTGTGCCGGTGCCCGATTCGGGCACCGCCGCCGCGCTTGGTTACGCGGAAGAATCGGGAATACCGTTCGAGATGGGCCTGGTGCGCAGCCACTACGTCGGACGCACGTTCATCGAGCCGCGCGCGTCGATTCGCCATTTCGGCGTGAAGATCAAATTCAACCCGGTGGCCGAATTGCTGCGCGGCAAGCGAATCGTGCTGATCGAAGACTCGCTGGTGCGCGGCACCACGCTCAGGAAAGTGATCCCGATGCTGCGCCAGGCGGGCGCGCGCGAAGTTCACATGCGCATCGCGGCGCCGCCCACCACCCACTCGTGCTTTTACGGCATCGACACGCCCACCCGCGAGGAGCTGCTGGCGTCTGCGCATTCGATCGAGGAGATCCGCCGCTACATCACCGCCGACTCGCTCGCCTACCTGAGTTGGGACGGCCTCTACTCGTTCAACGGCGGCAGCCGCGAGGGATTTTGCGACGCGTGCTTTACCGGCAATTATCCGGTCGAGATTCCGCGCGACACCGCCCCCGCGCAGTTGCATCTGTTTCTCGCAAATGAAGACGGGCTGAAGGCCGAGCGCCGCTGACGCGCGCGCGCGATCTTCCGCGCAGATGATCTTTGGCCGCCCTGCGGCTATAAGACTCTTGAGCGCGCGATCCGGTTTGAATCATGGCGGCGAATCCCAAAGTAACCGGCGATACCATCAGCGTCGAACGGCCAACCAGCCGCGAACAGTTGGATGAGTTCGCGCGCCTTCCATTTCAGGTTTACGACGCGCGCGACGCCTGGTGGCCGCCCGACATGCAGAACGAGATCGATCTGCTGTCACGCCGCAGCCCGCTCTCGGCATGCCTCGAAGTTACGCCCTTTTGCGCGCGTCGTGCGGGCCGGGTCGTCGCGCGCGTCAGCGCGGTTATCAATCGCCGCTACATCGAACATTGGAACGAGCAACTCGGCCAGTTGATTCACTTCGAGGCGCTCGAAGGCGAGGACATCGCCATCGCCGCGATGCTCGATCAGGCCGTGCAATCGCTCCGCGAACGCGGCATGCGCGCCGTTCGCAGCGGCTTCGCGGCGTTTCTCGATTATCCCTACGCGATCGACAACTACGACTTGTTGCCGTCGTTTCTGCTGCGCGGAAATCCTCCCGCATACCATCGCTACTTCAAGGAAGCCGGCTTCGTCACCGAAAAAGGGCAGGTCGATTACACCGCGCCGCTCGTGCCCGAAATCCTGGCGCGCTATCGCCGGATGGCCGACGCGGCTGCAATGGCCGGCGCCGGCATTGCGATCCAAAGTTGGCGCGAGTTCGGGTTTCTGGCCGCGATTGACGCGTGGACTGACGTGACCAACTCGGCGTTCGATCGCCATTGGGGATGGAATCCCGTGACGCGAGCGGAAGCGCGTCCGATGCTCACGTCGCTGTGGGGAACTCCCGTCGCCGATCTCTCGATGCTCGCGTCGATCGACGGCCAGTGCGTCGGCGCCGTCTTCTCGGTGCCCGATTTCAGCACCGCGCTTGCCCGGGTCCGCAGAGGCGCCCGGCTCGAACCCGAGCGCGGAGGCGGTACACGAGGCGCGCTGATAAATATCGGAGTCGTCGCGCGCGCCCGCGGACGCGGCGTGGCGCTTGCGATGGCGGCGCGATCGTTCCTGGCGATGGCGCAGCGCAAGATGCGCTTTGCCGGCTACACTCTGGTCCTCGACGACAACTGGGCCTCGCGCCGCACGGCGCTCAGCCTGGGCGCCCACGTCACCGGCAACTTCCTCACCTACCGCCGCGATTTGTAAGGTTCGCGGCCCGCGGGGCTTCGGCTGCGACGCCGGAATGTTCCTTGACAAACTTCCGGCAGCGGGCGTTTACTCGTTAGTCAACCCCGGAACAGAACGCTGCCGCCGGGTCGCGGTCGAGTTAAAGTGATACTTTAGAATATGAAAAAGCCGAGCCAATTCCGCGTCCCGGCCCTGCTGGCGGTTATCGCAGTTTTTTTCGCGCTGACTCTCTCAATCACGCCGGCTCATGCCGGTGTCAAACCTGGTGACGTCATCACGCCAAAGAATGCGGAGCAGGTCCGGACGCTGGTAAGTCCGGGCGCCTACGTCGCAGTCGCCAAGGGCATGCAGATGAACATCGTGGCGCCGAGCCGGATCGATTGGCCGCCGCCTTATCAGGATGCGACCGAAAAGTACTCGGGCCAGGTGCGTCTGGGCCCGGACCATCGCGACCTGCTCGGCTACGTCGCCGGGCAGCCGTTCCCCATCCTCGATCCGAACGATCCCGACGTCGCGACCAAGATCATGTGGAACCAGTACCTCAAGCCGATCGCGACCGACGACTTCGATTTGCGCTATTTCGAATGCCAGGTGGCGAGGCAAAATCCCGGCGCGCAACAGCAGCTGATGCTGCTGACCGAGACCGGGCATCTGGCAGGCTATTCCGATATCGGACGCACCGAGGTCGAGCCGTTGCCGGTTGACCCGGATTTCAAGATTAGCGGCGTCTGGTCGCGCGTCGGGGCGTATCCGACCCTCACGCCTGCCGAAGATCGCGGCAGCGGCGCAATCCGCTATCGCTACTGGGATGCGAACCATGGCGACGACGCGTGGGCATTCCTGGCGGGAACGCGGCGCGTGCGCCGTGTGAACGAAGTGATGATGAGTTCCTCGCCGGGACTCTCGACCTGGGACGCCGATCACGTCGGCGGATTTGGAGCCAAGCCGCAGGAGTACAACTTCAAATTCCTGGGCGATCGCAGCATGCTCGCCTGCGCGCACGCAATGAACTCGCCCGCGCATCCCTGCTCCACCGACGGCGGCGCTACGTCATGCACCGACGATTGGGAGATGCGTCATCTCTACGTGGTCGAAGTCACACCGCGTCCGGAAAGAATCGCGGGCGTCCTGCAGTCGAAGACGATCGTGTACGTTGACGGCGAGGGATGGTTCAGTCCGTACGTGGACAGCTACGATCGGAAGGGCGAGTTGTGGAAAACGCAAATTTATCTTAACAGCTATCGCGATCGCCCGGTGCCCGACGCCAAGGTTGCCGTCTATCCGTTCAAGCGTGAATTCGGCACTGCGGCCTCCAGCATCGACTTGCAATCCGGCGTCGCGACGACTTGCTACCTGCCCGGACCGGACACGCCTGAGCGCGAATGCTGGTACATCAACATGGGCGCGGTGGACAGGGAGTTCTTCACGACCGAAGCGCTAACCAAAGCCGGGCATTAGCAGGGGCCAGCCCCCTGCCTACTTGATCGCCAGCGCATTAGGCGGCGAGCCGATACCGCCGGGCACGTTGAGCGGCGCCGACGTGAGGAAAAAATCGTAGCGCCCGTCAGCCGCGCAATCTTCCGCCAGCCCCTCCAGATTCCACATCTCGCCGATCGGCATCCCGAAGAACGCCAGCATGTGGAAATGAAGAAACTCCGTTTCCTCGCCCGCGGGTTTCGGCAACGCCTCGAGCGCCGGCGAATCCGATGCGACCGCCGCCAGATGATTGTCCCACAGCCATCTCGCCGTGCGTTCACTGGCCTCGATTCCCGGCACTACCGTCTCCCTCGCGAGCTCCGCCTTAATCTGCTGGCTCGCCGACAGGTAGAACTTCGTCCATCCGATCCGAATCAGCAGGATATCGCCGGCACGCAGCGCGACGCCTTCTTCTTCGAGCGTGGCCTGCACGTCGTCGAGCGGAATCGACTTGTTCTTGGTGAAATCGATCGACTTGCCGATGCGATCGTAATAGCGCGCCACGTCGGCCAGCACTCCACGCCCGGCGATCCCGCGCCGCGCCAGGTTGTCGATTCCCAGCCGCATCCCGCCTCGCCCGGTCATTTGATTGTCGGGAATTCCGTTGTATGCCCCGTAGATCGGATGCTTCACGTGAGCGAGCGCGTCCCATTGCGACGACGATTGCGGATAGAAGTTGTCCAGGTAGTCGTCGAGCACGAAGTCCGCGTTGGGGAAAATCTTGACCGTGTGGGTATGTCTGCCGCGGGTGAACAGCGGCGGGTCGGGGATGTTGATCGGCAGATTCATCGCGAAGACTTTGCCCGAGCGAATCGACGCGGCGGCCGCAATCACGCGCTCCGGCGTCAGCAGGTTGATTGTTCCGACTTCGTCGTCGTCGCCGAACACTCCCCATGCCGCCCCCGCCGGCGCGCCTGCCCGTACCGGCAGGTCGTCGTAGCCGGGGATCTTCGGCGAATGCGCCACAGCTTCCACCACCGCGCGCGCGCGTTTGGCGCCTTTGGATGCGGCCTTCTTTCCTTGGGCCGCTTTGGGAGCGACTTTGCGGGACTTTGGCGCCGCTTTCTTCATTTTCTTTTTGGACGTGGCCATTGGACGGATCCTCCTGAATTGCTCGAGCGCGACCGCATCTTCTCTTAACAGACCGCCCGCCAATGGCAAGCGTGGACTTCCTGCCCATCCTGGCCGCGCTCCACGCAATCGCGGCCACGGTTCGTGACGGTCAAATAACTGCCCGGCGGCCTTGAGAGCGAATACGCGCGATGGTACTGTACGAGATTGCTCCTTGCTCCAACTTGGGGCTGAAACCCGTAAGGAGGATGTGCAGCGCGTGAGGCGCTACGAAACCATTTTTATTCTCCGCCCTGATTCGGGCGACCCCCAAATCAAGGAAACCATCAAACGCTACGAGGGTATCATCGCCGCCGGCGCCGGCGAGATGATCGAAACCGAGGAGTGGGGATCGCGCGAACTCGCCTACAAGATCAAGGGCGAGCGACGCGGTTTCTACGTCCGTCTGGACTATGTCTCGCCCGGCCCCGTGATGAACGAGGTCGAGCGCAACCTGCGGCTCTCCGATACCGTGCTGCGCTACCTGTCAGTGCTGGTGGACGACGACGCCGATGTGGCCAAGGCGCGCGAGGAACTCGAGGCGCGCAACCGCCGTATCGCCGAGGCCAAGGCTGCCCAGGAAGCGCGCGCAGCCGCCATGATGGCCTCGCGCGAGGAGAGGGCTGAGGAAGCACCCGACGCTCCCGAAGAAATAATGGAAGCGGCGGCCGAGGAAATCGCCGGGCCCGAAGGTGACACGGAACCGGATTGAGCTCGAAGGCCGGCTGCTCAATCAGCCCGAAGTCCGCATCACCCCGGCAGGCATGCCCGTTCTCCGCTTCACCGTCGATTGCGGCGCGCCCGGCGAGGAACTGAGACTCGGGATCGTGATGACCGGTGAATCCGCGCTGGCGGCAAAAAAGCTCCTGGCGCCAGGTCGCGAGGTTAAGGTGATCGGCAAGTTGGTCGGACCGAGGAGAGCGTTGAAAGGTGGCTCAAAGACGCCCCGACCCGACGATGTCTTCGAAGTCGTCGCTGCGTCGATCGAGCGGCATGATTCGTGAGACGGAAGATGAAATGGAAGATGAAATGGAAGAATCGTACGATCGAAAATTCGCCGCCGTCGGGGCTTATGAAGACAACCAAACTTTCGTCAAGGAAATGTTACCAGGGAATCTAAATGGCTGACGAGGAAAGATCTGAAAGAGGCGGCGACCGGCCGCGGATCGAGGGCGGCGAAGGACGCGGACGCTACGGCGCACCACGCCCCGAGGGCGAACGCGGCGAGGGCCGCGGGGGCGGGATGCGTCGGGGGCGCCCCGGTGGACGGCGTAAGGTATGCCGCTTTTGCGCCGACAAGACGCTCAAGGTCGATTACAAAGACGTGCGCACGCTCGGCAGTTTCATCTCCGAGGGCGGCAAGATAGTCCCCAGCCGGACCTCGGGCAATTGCGCCAAGCATCAGCGCCAACTTGCGGTGGCGATCAAGCGTGCTCGCGTGCTCGCGCTGCTGCCATTCTCGACGCTCGGAGTCTAGATCGGCTTAATCCAGTGACGCGCAAAGCTGTTATAGGGATGGTTCGCGCAGCCGCGCTGGCGGGGGCGTTCTTCCTCGCTGGAGGCGCGATACCGATGATCGGCGGGATTCTGATGATGCTCGCGCCTGCACCAATCATCGTCTATGCGGTCGGGCATCCCAGTCCCAACTTCCGCGCGACTATCGCGATCCTGCTCGCGACCGCATTCGTAGCGATCCTGGCGGGACCGTTCGCCGGTCTCGGCTACCTGGTGTCGTTCGGTCTCGGCACCGGGATCGTATGCTACATGCTCGAGCGGCGCTCCTCCTTCGAGATGATCACCGCGGTTGGCGCAGGCGCGATGGTTGCCGCTTCCGTCGTGGCAGCGCTCGCGGTCATGGGCGGCCCCGACGCGCTCATCAAGACCGTTCACGACGAACTTGCACAAGGGATGGCGCGCGGGCAGGAGTTCTACAAGCTTCTCGGGACTCAATCGACGATGCCGGCCGATACGCAAGCCAGCATCATTTCGTTCACGATGCGTCTGTCGCCGGCGTTCGCGCTGCTTGTCGCTGCAAGCTCGTTGCTGCTCAACCTGCGCGTGTTTTGGCGATGGGCCGGGCCGCAACGGCTGACGTACAGCTTGTTCGGCGATCTTTCGCGATGGTCGGCGAAGGAATGGCTGGTGTGGCTGTTGCTCGCGAGCGGGTTCGGGATGTTCATTCCGGTCCCGGCGGTAAGCGACATCGCGCTCAACGGCTTCATCTGTATCGCGGCGCTGTATTTTTGCCAGGGACTGGCGATCGTCGGGTTTTATTTTCAGTCGCTCGCGGTTCCGTCGATCGTACGCGGCATAATTTACTTTGTCGTGTTCGCGCAGCCGTTTGTGGCTGCACTCGTGTGCATCGCAGGCGTCTTCGATATGTGGATCGACTTCCGGCGGCTCAAGCCCCCCAGCCCGGAAGCGAACAACCTGGGCGATTTCTTCTAAGAGCGGGGATGGAAACGAGGCGGTTAAGACAATGAACGTGCAAGTCATACTCAACGAGGATCTTCCCAACCTGGGAAGGACCGGCGACGTGGTCAAGGTCCGCGCCGGCTACGCGCGCAACTATCTGTTGCCGCGCAAGCTCGCGGTCGAGGCGGATCAGAAAAATCTCCGCGCCTTCGAGCATCAAAAGCGCACCGCCGCGCGCCGCCGCGAGGCCAAGCGCAACGATGCGCTCTCGATCAAGGCCAGGATCGAAGCGCTCGCGCTTACGCTCAACGCGCGCGCCGGCGAGGAGGGCAAGCTCTTCGGCTCGATTACCAGCATCGATCTCGAGCGCGCGCTCCGCGAGAATGGTCTCGATATCGAGCGGCGCAAAATTCACCTGCCCGAGCCAATCAAGCAGCTCGGAGAATTCACGGTGCCGGTCAAGCTCGATTCCGAGGTTGAAGCCAGCTTGAAGATTACCGTCGCGGCGCAAGCCGAATGAGGACTTGCCCGATATGATCAAACTCTACGACTTCCTTTCCTGCCCCTACGGCCAGAAAGTCCGCATCGTCCTGGCCGAGAAGGCCCTGACCTACGACCTCGTGGCGGTGGATTTGACTCAGCATGAAAATCGCAAGCCCGACTTTCTGCGGCTTAATCCGTTCGGACGCGTGCCGGTGCTCGTCGATGACGATACGACGGTTTACGATTCGACTATCATCAACGAGTATCTCGAGGACGAGTATCCCGAGCCCCCGGTGCTGCCGCCGATCGGTTCCAGCGCGATGCGTTCGCGGGCGCGGTTGTTCGAAGATTTCGCCGACAGTTCGTTCACGCCGACGATCGGCCAGCTAATCGCCGAAGTCTCCAAGCCCGAGGGCGAACGCGATCAGAATCGCGTTCAGCGGCTCCATCAGTCGGTCGAGCGCGTGCTCGACTACCTCAACCATGAACTGCAAGGCAACAGTTTTCTCGCCGGCGAGTTCTCGGTCGCCGACATCGGATTTGCGCCGCGGATGCTGGTGCTGAACGAAATCGGAATCGACGTGCTCGGCAACAACCGCGGCAACATCGATGCGTGGATCAAGCGCATGATGGAGCGGCCGAGTATCCGCAATCTGCAGGGCGTTGCCGCGGTGCCGGTGGCGGGCGGCTGATCGATTTACGCGATGGATGGGCGCGCAAGCGCGGGCCGCAAGGTCGGCGCGGCGTAGCTCGGGCTACCATCCCCGACACATGCGGCTGAAAGCGCGCGCGCCATCCGGATTTTCCGGACGGTGCGCGACGCAATAATGAGGAAACGGATCTAGTGACGGACTAGGTAAATTATATGATCCGCATCGCAGTTAATAGCGGGAGTCCGCTCCCATTTCGTCCTCTTCGCTATGCGTCGGCCCAACCCCGGTGGGGCGGAACAGTAGCTTGGCAGCGAAGAGCTTTTCGCCCATGCGTCCCAGCGACTTGAGTGAGCCGCCATGCCGCTTGCAGTGCGGACATGCCATCGAACCGCTGAGAAGGCTGGCGTTTTGAGGCGTTATTCTGAGGTCGAATCTAAAACCGCAGCCGGGATTCTGACAAATCGTGCGGTAAACGATTCCCTGGCTACCGGTTGTTCTCGATTCATTTCGGCTAACTGCTGTTTGCATTTTCTGTATCCTCCTCTCATCGCGCTCCATCGCGAGAGGCTCGCACATCCGACTACCATAATCGGTGTAGCAGTTTAGACGTAATACCCTCACGGAAGTTTCAAGCAAATGGCGTGCCTTTCGGCACAATTAGCGGCAAGATGTAAAATCGAGTAAAATCAAGCCAAATTTACCGCGCCGAAACTTCTTTTGTGTGACTCACTCGTGCCACTATCCAAAGATTCCTGCGGTATTTGCTACAACTCAGAGATTTCACGGATGAAAAAAGCTGCACCTCAGCGCCGGACGGATGGGTTTCCGATGTTGCCCCGAGCAACCTGTATTTGGCGCGCTTATTTTGCCCAGGCGAGCCGCGCAACGACGATTCGAGTTCTTTTGCTCAAATGAGAACGCTGGCGTTAGTGATGGCAGGAGGGCAGGGCACGCGGCTCCATCCGCTGACCCGGGATCGCGCCAAACCTGCGGTCCCGTTCGGCGGCAAATACCGCATTATCGACTTCGTCCTCTCCAACCTCGTCAATTCAGGCATCTACGCGATCTATGTGCTGGTGCAATGGCGCTCCCAATCGCTGATCGAGCATCTCAAGGACGGATGGCAGTTCGGCGGGATGCTGCCCGATCACTTTGTCATCCCGGTTCCGGCCCAGATGCGGATGGGCGAGACGTGGTACCAGGGGACGGCAGATGCGATTTTTCAAAACCTCAATCTTCTCGACGACACCAAGCCGGACCTGGTCGCGGTCTTTGGCGCGGACCACATCTACCGGATGGACATCCAGCAGATGATCGAGTTTCACATGGATCGCAAGGCGGCTGTCACGGTCGCGACTCTGCCGGTGGCCGTGGACGAGGCGAATCAGTTCGGGATCGTCCAGGTCGATTCGGGCCTGCGCGTTTCAAGCTTCGTGGAAAAGCCCGACAATCCGGCCCAGATGCCCGGTGCGCCGGGACGCTCGCTGGCCTCGATGGGCAACTACCTGTTCAATCCCGAAGTGCTGCGCGAGGCGCTGATCGAGGATTCGATCACGGAAAACAGCAATCACGATTTCGGCCGCGACCTTATCCCGGCGTTGATCAATCGGGTGCCGGTTTACGCGTACAATTTCATGACCAATCGCATCCGCGGCGACTCCGAGCTCAATCTCAGCTACTGGCGGGACGTGGGAACCCTCGACGCGTACTTCGAGGCCAACATGGACTTGCGCGACGCGCGCCCGCATCTGAACATGTACAATCCGTACTGGCCGCTGCGTACCGCATACTTCGATCAGCCGCCGGCAAAATTCGTCTTCGACGAGAACGGGCGGCGCGGGCTGGCGCTTCATTCGGTGATCTCGGAGGGATGTATCGTGTCGGGCGGCGCGGTTCGCAATTCCGTGCTCGGGCGCTCGGTATTCGTCCATTCGTACAGCCTGGTCGAGGACTCGGTCATCATGGACTACGTGGAAATCGGGCGGCACGCGAAAATTCGCCGCGCCATCATCGACAAGAATGTCTATGTTCCCGAGGGCGAAGAGATAGGATACGACCTCGAGCGCGATCGGCAGCGATTCTTCGTCACTGATTCGGGCCTGGTCGTGATTCCCAAAGGCCCCAAGCGCGAACGATCGGTGTTGTAGAGAGCGCCGCCCACGATGGTATCCGCGCCTTCATCAGCAAGTCCCGAGCTCGATCGCCGCGAATCGCTAGATTCGGTGGGCGATGTGTTAAAGCGCGGCGCTCCTCCGGCCGACTCGGCTGACGGCGCGACGAAGCCGGACTTTCCGCTCGCTCGTGGCATCCCGAAGAGCACGCGCATCCGGCTGGGCCTCAAGGATCGGCTGATCTTCTGGCTGATGGTCGCTGCGCTACACGCGCTCAGCTTCCTCCCCGACTTCATTCTCTACAAATTGGGAGAGGCAGGCGGTCTGATGTTCCATCGCTTCGACCGCCGTCACGTGCGAATCGGAATCCGCAATCTCGAGATCGCGTTCCCCGAACTCAGCGACCCGGAGCGACGGCGCATCCTGCGCGCATCGTATGTCAACCTTGGCCGGACCGGCGCCGAGTACGTTCGGCTGGGCGGATTCTTCTACCGGCGCCTGGCGCGCCGCGTCACTTACAATCGGCTCGACATCTGGAACAATCTGACGCCGAGGTACCCCGGCAAGGGCGCGCTCATCCTGACTGCGCACTTCGGAGGTTTCGAGCTGCTGCCCGCGGGACACGCGCTGCACGGGTTCCAGATCAGCCTGGTTCATCACACGCAGCGCTTCCTGGCCGGCGACGCCCTGGTGACATTCATCCGCGAGCGGGTGGGAGTGCAGATCATTCGCAAGCATACCGCGGCGCGCGAGATGCTGCGCGGGCTCAAGCGCGGCGACATAATCGGCATCCCGCTCGATCAGAACGCCAAGCGCTCCGAGGCCATCTGGGTGCCGTTTTTCAACGAGCTGGCCGCCACCCCGAGTGGCTTCGATCGCCTCGCAATGATGGCGGGTGTGCCCGTGGTGCCCGTGTTTATCGTGCGTCAGCCCGACGGCCGCAGTCACGTGATTGAAATCTTCGAGGAGATCCCGCAGCACCGGACCGGCGACCGGAAGGCCGACGCCCTGGTGAACACCGCGCGCTATCAAAAGGCGATCGAAGAGATGGTCAGAAAGTATCCCGAGCAATGGTTGTGGACGCATCGCCGCTACCGCACCCGCCCGGTGAGCGGCACCCCGTCACTGTACGCCTAGTAGTCAGGCGGCGGTTCTAGGGGCGCCTGCGATCGGACGGAGCATCGCCAGAATAACAATTGCGATTGTCCAGGCGGCGGCGCCGCCGATTAGCGGAATCGCTCCGCCGCCTGCGATCCACCACGGAAGAGCGCCGCGGCCGAGGATTATTTTCGGCCACATCTTTGCTCCCAGCACGAAGCCGCTGTGCAGTCCGATCGAGAAATACACACTGCCCGTGAGGATATACGCTTCGCCGAGAACGATCCCGAGAAGGAATAGCCCGATCAGCGTGGGAATCGCAGTCGCGGGATCGGTGAATTGGTCGATGCTATGCGCGAGCGTGATCAATCCTGCCGCGGGTTCGTAGCCGGTGACATAGAAGCGCGCCGGAGAGCGCACGAGATGCGCGACGGCGTAGATGGCGGCGCTTAAAATCAGCGCGCCCCGGTTGCCGACGTCGCCTTTCATGCCGCCGAGAATAAACGCCCGGAAGAATCCTTCCTCGATAATCGCGATCGCGATCGCCGAGAGAAAATATTTCGGAATCAGCGCTGCGGTCGCTCCGCGATCGCCGCTGCCGTTGCCGCTGACCGCCAGCGCGAGCGCGAATAGAATCGCAATCGCGCAGATCGCCACTACGAGACCGCGAATCGCGCGGACGATGCTCGGCGCCGCGGGATGCCTGAAGCCGCGGCTCAGCAGCGATGCGAGATTCAAGTCGCGCGCGGCCCAAATCATCGCGATCAGCAGCGTCGCCATCACGGTACGATCGAAAATTCGAGGAAACGGAAAGCGCCATCCCGCAGCCGATAATCCGACCGCCGCGAGCGGTGCGAAAACGATCGCGCCGGCGATTCCCGCGACCAGCACCAGCGCGAATCTCGCCGTGAATGACATCGCCGCGCGCGCGTGAACGCCGGAATTCAGCGGGGACGCTCCGGATCGAGTTGCGGTTCGAGCATCACTTCCACCGGGCATGCGCCCGCGGGAGAGTTCACGATCTGCATCACGGCCTGGGCGACATCGGCGGTCGAAAGCATCGCCGCGCGATCGAGCCGCTTGTTATTCGGAATCAGCGCGGTATCGACAAGTCCCGCAACGATCACCGCGAGCTTGAGTCCGCTTTGGCGCAGCTCGCTGAATGCCGCGCGCGTGAACGCGATGAGCGCGGCCTTGGTCGCGGCATAGACGGCCTCGCCGGCGGGAGCCTTGATGGCGGCCGAGGATGCGACGTTGACGATCGTACCGGCGCCTCGCGCGGCCATCGCCGCCGCGGCCATCCGCGTAAGCGCGATCGGCGCGCGCAGATTAACGGCGATCATCCGGTCCAAATCGACCGGACGCATCTTGAGCAACGGCGTTCGCGGCGGAGCCCAGCCGGCGTTGTTGACCAGCACGTCGATACGCCCGTAGCAATCGAGCGCGGCTGCCATCAACTGGTCGGGCGCTTCCTCGCCGGCCAGATCAACCAGAACAATCAACGCGCGCCCCGGCGGCAGCCCGGTCTGCGAGCGGGTTTCTTCGAGTTCATCGCGCGAGCGAGCGGCGAGGCATAGCGAGTAGCCCGCGCGCGCGAGTTCGAGCGCAACCGCGCGTCCGATGCCGCGGCCGGCGCCGGTAACAATCGCGACGCGCGCTTCGGCGCCGCCACGGGGCGATGTCCCGGCGGCGGTCATTGGGATACAGCTTGCACTGACGCAGTCGCTCGCACAGACTGACGATAATATCCGGGCGGATGGGGAAGCGACACCGCATCCGGGCTGGGAAAAGCAGGCGCAGATGAATAGCCAGGTTTTCCGCGAGTACGACATCCGCGGCATCGTCGCAAACGATTTCGACGACGACTTCGTGGTCGATCTTGGGCGCGGCTACGCCACCTTGTTGCATCGCGCGGGGAAAAAAACGATCACGCTCGGCCGCGATTGCCGCCTGTCGTCGGAGCGGTTGCGCGATCGGCTGGTCGAGGGTCTGCTTTCCGGTTGCATCAACGTGGTTGACGTCGGCGTGGTGCCGACGCCGCTGCTTTATTTTTCGGTGCTGAGCTGGAAGATGGACGGCGGCGCGATGATTACCGGCAGTCACAACGCCGCCGAGTACAACGGCTTCAAGCTGGGCGTGGGTTCGACGACGATTTATGGCGCGGAGATTCAGCGGCTGCGCGAAATAATCGAGCGGCACGATTTTGTGACGACCGGCGCCAAAGGCTTGCTCTCCGAGCGCCCGGTGATTCCCGACTACAACGATTTCATCCTGTCGCAGTTCAAACTAACGCCGGGACTCAAGGTGGTCGTGGACGCGGGCAACGGATGCGGCGGCGCGGTCGCGGCTCCGCTGATGAAGCGGCTCGGACTCGAGACTTTTGAACTCTACACCGAGATGGACGGGCGCTTCCCCAACCATCATCCCGACCCTACCGTCGAGGAGAACATGCGCGATCTGATCGCGGCGGTGAAAAAGCATCGCGCTGCGATCGGCATCGCCTATGACGGCGACGCCGACCGCCTCGGTGCGGTGGACGAGAACGGAAAGATCGTATGGGGCGACGAGCTGATGGTCGCATTCTCGCGGGCGGTTCTGCGCGAGCGTCCCGGCGCGACGATTATCGGCGACGTGAAATGCTCCACGCGGATGTACGACGATATCGCGCGCCACGGCGGCAGGCCGATCATGTGGAAGACCGGCCATTCGCTCATCAAGAGCAAGTTGAAAGAGGAGCACGCGGCGCTGGCGGGCGAGATGAGCGGGCACATGTTTTTCGCCGACCGCTACTTCGGCTTCGATGACGCGATCTACGCCTCGTTCCGCATTCTTGAAATCATCAGCCGCGAGGGACGCGGCCTCGGCGCGATTCTCGCCGATCTTCCCGCCAGCCATGTCACGCCGGAGATTCGCATTGAATGCCCCGACGATCGCAAGTTCGACGTGGTGCGGCGGGCGGCCGATTTTTTCCGCAAGCACTATGAAGTCATCGACATCGACGGCGTGCGCGTGAATTTTGCCGACGGATGGGGCCTGGTGCGCGCGTCGAATACCCAGCCCGCCCTGGTGACGCGCTTCGAAGCTACCAGCGAAAAGCGATTGGCCGAAATTCGCGCCCTGTTCGACGGCAAACTCCGCGAAGTCGGCGCCATCTGACCCGATGGCTCGAACTTCCACGCCGCAGCGCGCCTCAGTGCTGATTATCGCGGGCGGCCGCGGCACCCGCTTTTGGCCTGCAAGCCGCGAGGCAAGGCCCAAGCCGCTTTTTTCGATCGACGGCAAGACCAGCCTGCTTGCGGATACGATCGCGCGTCATGTGCCGCTCATCCCGCGCGAGCGAATTTTCGTGCTGGCTGCGGCGGCGCATCAGGCGCCGTTTCGGCGTGCGATCCGCGGGCTGATCCCCCCGCATAACTTGATCGTTGAACCCGACGCGCGCGGCACCGCAGTGGCAATCGCCTACGGCGCCGCGATTATCAAGCGCCGGCTGGGCGACGGAATAATCGCCGCGGTCGCGGCCGATCATTACATCAAGACCGCCGCCCAATATCGCCGCACGCTCGCCGATGCGATCGGTCTCGCCGCGGCGAACGAATCGATCGTCGCTATAGGGATTACTCCGACCCGGCCCGAAACCGGCTACGGCTATCAGAAGATCGGTCCAAAGGTCGGCGCCGGATTCAAGATCGAAAAGTTCGTCGAGAAACCCGCGCTCGCAATTGCGCGCCGGATGGTGCGCAGTGGGCGTTACTTGTGGAATGCCTCGATGTTCGTGGCGTCGACGCGGACGCTGGCGCGGGAATTCGCCGAGCATTGCCCGGCGCTCGGCAAGGCGGCAGAGCGGCTTGCGCTGACGCCGCGAACAAAACTCTCGCGCGCCTACGGGAGGCTCCGGTTCGATTCGTTCGATCGCGTGATAATGGAGAAAAGCACCAACGTGCTCGCCGTGCGCGCGCGATTTTCATGGCATGACGTGGGATCGTGGGACGGGCTGTGGGATGCGGTCGCCGCGCCGGGCGGCAACGTGCTGCGCGGCAACGCGATCGCACTCGATTCCGAGCGCGTGCTGGCGTACCCGGATTCGCGCCTGATGGTGCTGTTTGGCGTGCGTGATCTGATCGTCGTCGATACCGGAGATGCGATCCTGGTTGCGCACCGCGAGATGTCGCAACATGTCCGCCGCGTCACCGAGGAGCTCGAGCGCCGCGGCCTGCAGCGGTACCTCTAGTCAGTCCAGCGCGAGGGCGTCGCACTTGAGCGCGAGCTTGCGCAGTTCGCGTTCGCGATCGTCATCCTCAATAGCCACTTGAAGCAGCTTTCCCGCGACGGCTTCATCGACTGACTCCCACTCCATTGCATTGATGCGCAGCCCGGCCGCAAGCGCGCCGATTACCTCGAGGTCGCCGCTGAGGCGCGCCCAGTTGCTCGAGCCGTCATGCAGCGCGGCTTCCGGCAGCTTCGCCCATACGTTGTGATCGGCGAGAATCGAATGAATCACCTTGACGTGCAATTCTTCCTTTTCGGCAAGCGCCTCGACTCCGCTCCTGATATTCGAGAAGGTAAGCGCGGCGTGCCGCTTCAGGCGATCGACCAGCCCCTGATTGCGGCCGGCGAGCACGGCCAGTTCTTCGAGCAACTCCGCCCGCGCCGAAACCGGCGAAAACATTCTCTGAAAGAATCCCATAGCAGTAGCCATCTCTCCCACCCGATGCGCGTTGTTGTCATGTAGATGCGCTCCGCGCGCCGGCGCATCGCGACAATACCTATCGGCGTAGAAGCGGCCCCTGTCAAGGGAAGCGGCGGACTCGGTTAAGAATCGAACAGGGCGCGCACCAGAGACGATTCGCGCTTGAAGAATCCCTGCGTGTGGTATGAATCCTCGAGGCGCAGCAGTGCGTAGTCCAGATAGTGCCCGACTTCATGCATCAGCGTTCGCACGAACGTCTTCGGCTTGACCACGTCGTGGCGATGCGCCGTGCGCATCCAGAGCACGATGTACGGCGGCCGTCGCATCCGCGGATCGTACGGATAGAACAGCCCGTGCAGCTCGCCGCGCTGATTGCGAGGGCGCACGCCGCGAACCTCGACGCTGACGGGCGCAGTCGCCAGCCCCCGGCATATCTCCGATGCCAACGCGCGCGCGGATGTGGTGCATGCCGCCGGGTTGCCGGTCTCGAGCACGCGCATCAGCGCGTCGAGCGAGTTGCGGGCGGCGTCGCTGGGGACATAGTCGTAGCGCTCGACGGTGTCGCTCTTCAGGTAAGTGCGCTGCGCGCGCGAGGAGAGCCGGTAAAAAAACGCCGGCAGCCGCGTCTCGGAATTCGTGCGAAGTGTCAGGCCGGTAGCCACCACCCCTCCATTGCCGGATACTCACTTCCGGCGCCGCATCCTCGGGATTATCATCACCGGATTAGCCACAAGGGGCAAGCACTATGCAACTGACTAGCGTCGAAATCTCAAAACCCGCCGACTCCAACGTGATCGTCGGCCAGACGCACTTCATCAAAACCGTCGAGGACGTTTACGAGGCTCTCGTGCAGGCGGTCCCGGGAATCAAGTTCGGGCTGGCGTTCTGCGAGGCGTCGGGCCCATGCCTGATTCGGCGCACCGGCACCGACCCCGCACTGGAACAGTCGGCGGTCGAAGCGGCTCGGGCAATCGGGGCAGGGCACGTGTTCGTGGTGATTCTTGGCAACGCATTCCCGGTCAACGTGCTCAATCAGATCAAGTCCGTGAGCGAAGTATGTACGGTCTTTTGCGCGACGGCGAACCCGCTGCGCGTGATCGTTGCGGAAGAAGGAGGCGGACGCGGCGTCGTTGGGGTAATCGACGGTAGTTCGCCCAAGGGTGTCGAGAGCGCCGGCGATCAGGCCGATCGCCACGCGATGCTCCGCCGCTTCGGCTACAAGCAATGAACCTCAGCCGCGCGCGCGAGCTTGTTAGCGAATTGCACTCGAACAATTTCGAGGCGTACACTTCGAGATTACATGGGGAGCACAAATGACCAAAGGCACGCCACATCGCCGGATTCCAGTTCTCAAAGTACATCAATGGTTGGCTGGTTGGAACAAGATTGAATTTGCGCCGAAGGAGCATCGCAGCAAGCCTTCACCCGACTTTTATTTGTTCTCGCTTTCTGCTCAGGAGCTGCGCAGCCTTTCTGGAATCTCTCGACGGCAGGCGTCAAACGTAACTCCGCGGGGAATTGATTTGGGAATTCAACGGCAACACGATCCAGAACGGTCCAAGGAGATCGCACGCTTCGTAGAGTTCGGCTACCCTTGGTCGACTTTAAGCGAAGCAAAACGCAAAACCGAAGAGTACAATGACTTGCGAAAGCCCGGATGGCTGCCAACTGCGATTGTTATCAATATTTTGCGGAAAGCCGATGAACGGCACAAGGTAAAAGTCTCACCGGATGACATAATAACGCTGGAAGACGACCGCGATGGCTGCAATGTGATATTGCCATACGCGACATGGACAAAGTCTTGGCACCCGTCGGCCATGCCTCCGCTTGAGGTAATCGACGGTCAACACAGGCTCTGGGCTTTCGAGAGCGACTCTGAAGCGGAGGAATTCGAAGTACCAGTCGTAGCTTTCCATGGTTTGGATATTAGCTGGCAGGCCTATCTGTTTTGGACAATCAACATCAAACCAAAGCGGATCAATGCCAGCCTCGCATTTGATTTGTATCCACTACTCCGTACCGAAAATTGGCTCGATAGAGCTGAGGGGCACCCGATTTATAGAGAGACGCGCTCGCAGGAATTGACCGAGGCGCTATGGTCCAATTCCGAAAGCCCTTGGTACGATCGGATCAACATGCTTGGTGAGCGACAAAATAACTGGGTGTCGCAATCCGCGTGGATCAAAACATTGATGGCAACATTCGTGAGGCCATGGGAAGGCCGTAGGAATAAAATGGGTGGTTTATTTGGCTCAAGGCTCGCGGAGGGCGGAGAGGTTTTAGGTTGGAGCCGTGCGCAGCAAGCTGCATTTCTGCTTTTCGCCTGGCAGGCACTTTACGCGGCAATTCATAATACGAAGAAGCCATGGGCAACTAATCTCCGCACTTTCCCAGAACGGCAATCTGGACTTGTTCCCGCAGGGGACGACGCTGCTTTCTATGGGGAGTATTCCATAATCGCGTCCGATCAGGGCGTGCGTGGCTATATGCACGTTCTAAATGATCTCTGCTTTATGCTGGCTGCCAAGCTCAAGCTAGATACGTGGCAACTCGAAAAAGCGGCCCCCGCGACCGACTCTAACGCTGTCTCCGCTGCTTACAAATCTATAAACAAGCAACCGGTTGCGGGCTTTGTGCAAGAGCTAGCGCAGAGCCTGGCGACGTTCGATTGGCGAACTAGCGCAACACCAGATCTGCCAGAACCCGACCGAAGAGCTAAGCTCGTCTTTAGAGGCAGCAGCGGATACAAGGAGCTTCGTATCCAACTGCTCGAGCATCTCAAGGGCCATGCCGGCGACATAGGAAACACTTCCAAGCGGCTTCTCGGGCTTGTGTAAGACATGCCACTCAATCCGCAAGACCGTGCTGCCATACAATCGCTATCGCGTGCAAATGTTCAACAAACATTCGGCGGATTGAAGCGCTTTACCAAGAAATCGGTTTGGGTAGGGAAAAATAACCGTTACACTACAGACGTGATAAAACAAATTGCTTTGGAGACACGCACCGGGGCTCTCAACAATCCGCGACAGCTCTCGCAATACATTTCAGCTAGCTGCCTTCTCCACTGTAGCGATGGCTGGAGCTATCTCGGCAAGTCAATCTCAGCGCTTTTGCGGGGCGATCCACATAGGTCTCGTCACCTAGCTTACTATGCTGAACTTCGAGCAGCGATGTCGCTTCTAGCGTCAGTCGGCATCGGTGTTTTCAATAATCGGCACTTTGTCATCGATGCGCCTGACTCAGTCGTCCGTTTAAGAGGGAAATATCCGACGCACGAATTTGTATGGGACTGTCTAGAGGCTTGGGGCGCCGATAATATGTCGGGCGATCTTTTCGCGAGGGTCGTTCGCCCGAATGGTCGAACTCTAGATGAGTGGTTGCAGCCCATCGGCGGTGGAAGCAAAGCAGCACCTCAAGCGAGGCAATGGTTCCTTCAATGGGGCATGGATTTGAAAATGCCTGTGGAAGACAAATCCGCCCGAAATGAGTCAAGCTATCGACCCGACGGCATGCCGGACTCTTGGTGCCTCGACACGTCGGATACGCTAAGGTTTACGCGCGAGATGTGGTCGGCGTTGGAGCCATCGGCAGCGTCGCGATTCGACACCATTGACCGCCATATTCTGCGAATAGCCGTGGAGTCGATATTCAAAGGGCAGACTCAGACCGCACCGTCGAAGGATCCAACCAGGTTCCGTAAGTTCGTGTCGCAGGTGGTCGAAGGTCAGGGTTTTTCAACTGAGACCGCCGCAAAGTGGGTTAGTTTCCTACATCGGCAGGAAGTTCCTGACAATCTGAGCATTCTTGATTTGTCGCAACAGTCTTCGGAAATCCGTGCTACCAGCCACACCGCGATAGTAGCGAGGGCCGCACTACTGTTGCGTATCGCATCAGGTTCGACGGTTGAGCTGCTCTCGTCGATTGGCTTCACCGCCGACTCTGTCTCATTCTGGTGGAAGGAAATCGGTTCAGCGCGAGGGCTCTGGGATGGCGAGAAGGGCGCCGATGGCCTGATTGATCTTTGGGCGGATATCAAACCGCTATTGCAAGATATTGATGATTTTCAACGAAGAACACAGACTGTGGATCAAACATTTTTCCGTGTTGGCAGCGATCTGGGCCACACTCTTGCGGGGCTTGGTAGTTTTGAGCGAGTGGCGATTTGGAGCTTGACCCCGAGTTAAGAAGGGTGTCGGCGGTTGTCTAGTGCGTGGTCACGAGGTGCCCCGTTTTCGCTTTCGCGTCGAACGGCCGTATGCGGATTTCGACGGTGCGGCCTAGCGCCATCAGCCAAGCAGTGAGCCGGTCGATGGTCACGCTCTCCATGCGCCCACGCAGCACCTTTGACAGTGTAGGCTGACCCGTCCCGCAGCGGCGCGCGGCCTCCAAATCTTTTCAAGTCGCCGTGGCGGATGCCGGCATTGCGTGCCGCGAAGGGGCGCGATGGATCAGGGGGCCGGGGGCGGCTAACCTTGTAGCCGAGGCGGCATCACTGATGGGTGGCGGACGGCGGGCGCAATCGAAAGCGAATCCCGGCAAAAGGAAACGCCATGAATGGCGAATTCGCGGATGGCGCGTGCGCAATCTCGCCGCCGGCGCATTCCTCTTCGTCTTCTTCGCGTTGGGATTCTATCTCGCACAACTGTACGGCGAGATCTCCGCGCTGATCGAGCAGCGGCGCGCCGCGCTCACCTCCGCGATCTTCTCCGCGCCGTTCCCGATCCGCCCCGGCGACGACCTCGAACGGGTTGGACTGCTCGACCGGCTGGCGCAGTTGAGCTACTCGCAGGTGGCGGCGGCTAATGCTCCGGGCGAGTACACCCGCGCGCCGGATGCGATCGCGATTTACCTGCGATCGTTTCACGCCCGTGCGAAGGAGTATCCCGCCGAAATGGTGCGCGTCGGCCTGGACGGCGGGCGTATCGCGGGCGTTGCCGACTCGTTCGGCGTGGCCAAGTCCGACGCGATGCTTGAGCCTGAGGTGATCGGCCGGCTGCTGCCCGGTGCGCCCGCCGAACGGGTCGAGGTCCAGTTGGACCAGCTGAAGACATATTTGGTCAAAGGGCTGCTCGCCAACGAAGATCGCTTTTTCTACTACCATCCGGGAATCGATCCGATCCGTATCGTCGAGGCCGCAATTTCCGACCTCCGCGCGCATCGCCTCGTCCAGGGCGCCAGCACGCTCACGCAGCAACTGGCGCGGACCTTCATGGAACGCCACGAGCGCAGCTTCAGCCGCAAGCTGCGCGAACTTGCCGTCGCCGCGGTGCTCGAAATCCGGCTGCGCAAGAGTGAGATCCTCGAGCGCTACATCAACGACGTGCCGATGGGCGAGTATGAGGGCACGCCGATCGACGGGATGCCTCAGGCGGCGCGATATTTCTTCGCCAAGGACCTGGCCGAGGTAACGCCCGCGGAGGCCGCAACGCTGATCGGAATGATCCAGGCGCCGACGCTGTACGATCCGCGCCGTCATCCCGACGCATGCCGCAAGCGGCGCGACATGGTGCTCGGAGTGATGAAGCGGGCCGGCGCGATCGACGACGCCACCTACGCGGCCGCCGTTGCCGCGCCGATTCAAATCACCAAGCCGCCGGGACTGCGCCGCGCGCCGTACTTCACCGACTATGTGACCGCGTTCGTAGCCAGGATTCCCGGCTTCGACGGCCATCTTGAGGGACTCAAGGTTTACACGACGCTCGACACCGAACTTCAAAGCGACGCCGTCGACGCGGTCACGGAAAATATCGCTCAGCTCGAAAAGAACCATCGCCGCCTGCGCCGCACGAAGATCGACGGCAGGATGCAGACTTCGCTGGTCGCGCTGGACGCCGACAGTGGCGCCATCCGCGCGATGATTGGCGGGCGCGACTACTCTGAGAGCCAGTTTAATCGCGCCGCCAACGCCGAGCGCCAGCCCGGGTCGGCATTCAAGCCGATTGTCTATCTGGCCGCGCTCGATCCCGATCGCGCTCCGTTCTCGCCGCCGCTCACGCTGGCGTCCACGCTGCCCGACGAGCCGATGACGTTCAACGGATGGACGCCCGCGAACTACGAGCGCAATTATCAACCGCAAGTGACGGTAGCGCAGGCGTTGTTCGAATCGCTCAACGTGCCGACTGCGTACGTCGGCAGCCGGCTTGGCGCCGCGACTATAGTTCGCACGGCGCATGAAATGGGCATCCACGAGAATCTTCCCGCAGTGCTGCCGATTTCGATTGGCGCCGACGAGACCACGTTGCTCGAGCTCACCTCCGCCTACCAGGTTTTTGCGACCGAGGGTCTGCAGTCGCCGCCGTACGCCGTCGAGGCGGTCGTCGATGCCAAGGGCCATCTGATCTACCATCACGCGTCCGAAGGGAATCGCGTGATTCGTCCCGCCGTCGCGTATTTGATCACCGGCGCACTCAAAGCCGTACTGCGTTATGGAACCGGCGCGAGCGCGGGCCGGATGGGGCTGGATTTTCCGGCGGCGGGCAAGACCGGCACGACACAGGACTACAAGGACGCGTACTTCATCGGCTACACGCCGGCGATAGTTTGCGGCGTTTGGGTCGGCTTCGACGAACCCGAGAGCCTGGGATTGACGGGAGCGCAGGCGGCGCTGCCCGCGTGGGTTCAGTTCATGCAGGATGCGGCGCCGGCGGATCCGGAAGATTTTACCGAGCCGTCGGGAATTACGATGGCCACGATCGATCCCGAATCCGGCGGTCTTGCGACGTCGGCGTGCCCCCGCCAAGTCTCGCTGCCATTCCTGATCGGCACCGAGCCGACGCAGATGTGTCGGCTGCACGGCGGAATGTTTGCGAGCGCGCATCCGTATCCGCCAGGGTCGGCTACGATGCCACCAGCGCCGGCGTTCGCGCCGCCCGCGCCGGGCGCGTCGCCGAGTCCTTCTTCATCCGACGTATTCAGCGCGGTCGGAAGGTTTTTTCGCGGGATTTTCGCCCACTGATTGACACGGGTTGACACGAGCGCCCGATCAATGAATCCTTATTTGCCTGAAACTTTTTCGCCCGCGATTCGTCTAATCGGGTGCTTGGGGCGCCTCTAATCCCATCTGATGCCCGTGAATGCGGCGGCTTTAGCGGGTGAATGCCGAGTTCTCAGAGCCGAGGACGTTTGCAAAAGCATCTGCATACCAGCCCCCGATGGGCACGAAGTGCGCTCGCAGGACTGGCCCTCGTTGGACTGATCGGCCTGCTCGCGGCGAGCGGATGCATTAACGGCGAGAGTATCGAATCGCCCTCCCACGACGGATTCGTGGCGGACGATTCTGCCGCCGGCAGCGCTTACTCGCGCGGCCATCAGGCCGCAATTCACAACCTCAAGGCCGCGATTCCCGCGGCGGGTGACGTGTTGATCGCGGGCGGCGCGGACGCGTCGAATCGAAGTCTCGCGGCCGCGGAGTTCTACGATCCGTCGGCGGGGCGGTTCGTCGTGACCGGCAGCGCGGGGTCGAGCCGCGCGGGCGCATCGGCGGCGGCGCTGTCGGCGACCCAGGTGATGCTCGACGGCGGCTTCAGCGGGAGCGCCGCGATAAAGAATTTTTCGCTCACTCTGGAAGGCGACGTGCTGAGCGGCGCAGAGATTTTCGACGAGGCGACCGGCGCGTTCTCACCGGCGGGCAAGATGGCCGCGCCGCGGCTGGGCTCTACCGCGACTGCGCTCAACAATTCCAATGGCGAAATCCTGGTCGTCGGAGGCCAGGACAATTTAGGCAACGTGCTCGATACCGCGGAGCTGTACGATCCCGCCGCGCGCAAGTTCATCGCGGTCACCAACACGATGAGCGATCGGCGCATGTTTCACACTGCAACGCTGCTGCTCAGCGGCAAAGTGCTGGTGGCGGGGGGAGCGACCAATCTATCCGGCGACACGACCAGCTCCGCCGACATTTACGATCCCGCATCGAACTCGTTTACCCCGGCGATCTTCCCGATGGACCATCAGCGCGCGGCGCATACCGCGACGCTGTTTACCAGCGGCCCGCTGGCCGGCAAGGTCCTGATAACGGGGGGAGTCGGCGGCTCGAGCTTTTTTTTCAAGGACAGCAGCGCGGAGATCTACGATCCCGCCTCGCAGGAATTCATTCTGCTCTCGACTTTCATGAACGAGCCGCGCTCGCTCCACACTGCCACGCTGCTCGAGGACGGGAGCGTGCTGCTCGCGGGCGGATTCAGCGGCTCGGTGGCAGTCTCGGGCGGCGTGCTATCGGGCGCGTCGGGATTGACCAGCAATTCGGCTGAGACGTTCGATCCGAACACCGGGGATTTCACTTGCGTCGGCGGATTCAACACCGAAACGACCCGATGCAATCAATCGATGAGCGTTGCGCGCGCGGGACATACCGCAACGTTGCTCGCGACCGGGCCGACCCCGCATCGCGTGCTGATCGCCGGTGGAATAGGGGCCGCCGATCCAGCTGCCCACGGCGCGGTGCTCCGCAGCGCGGATCTGTTCAATCCCGCGGGGGGCGGCAGCTTCAGCGCGACGGGCGCGATGTCCAATCCGCGGGCGCTCCACACCGCAACGTTGCTCCGCTAGCAGCGGATTCTTTTCAGACATTTTCAGACACTCGTCACTTCGAGCGCGAGCCGCGCCTGCCCGCTCATGCCACTGCCGGTCTGCGGATCGGTCGGGGGCTGAGCGACGCCGCCGCCGTCGCTCGCGCGCACGCGAATCATGAAATCGCCCGGGGCCTGGGGCGCGAAGCGATACTTCCATATCGTCCACACGTACGGCGAGCTGTTCGCGACGAGTTGCGCGTTGTGCCACGTGACGCCGTCGTCCGACGACACCTCGACGCGCTTGATTCCCGACGGGCCCGCCAGCGCCCATCCATAAATATCCACCGGCGCCGTCACTTTGGCCTTTCGATCGAAGATCGACAGCAGGCCGCCTTCGACGCGCGGCGAGAAGAAGCCCGAGTTGACCTTGCGCCAGCAGGTATCGCTCCATCCGCGAACCTCCCAGTAGCCGGGGATTTCGTGGTCGGCGAATTCGAGCTCGATGATCCACTTGGGCTGTTTCATCCCGTACTTTCCCGGAATGAAAATTCTGAGCGGATAGCCGTGCTCGGCGGGGAGCGGTTCGCCGTTCATGAGGTACGGCAGAAAATTTTCCTCGCGCATCAGTTCGTCGACGGGCAGCACCGTGTGAAAACCGTCAGCCCCGCGCATCGCGACGAACCTGGCTCCCCGCTTGACGCGCGCGCGCTCCAGGAGCGGCCGTAATTGCACGCCGGTCCAGTTGGCGTTGCTGATAGCGGTGCCGTCGGGCGGGTTCGAGATGCATTCGAGCGTCAGCATCTCATCGATTTTCGGCAGCTTGCGAATATCCGCGTAGGAAAATTGCAGCGGATTTTCCACCAGGCCCTTGATGCTGAAGCGCCACGAATTGACGTCCACGGCCGGCGTACTTCCGTACGACGTCACGTAAAAATCCGAGTTCGGCGTCGGCCCGCCGAATTTCGGTGGCGCCGCGGCTGCGCGCGCGATTCGCCTGCCCAGCGGGATACCTGCCAGCGCGATCGCGGCGCCCGACGCGATCAGGATTTTTCTGCGCGTGATCATTCGAGCGGCTCGTCGGCATCGAAGCCGTCGGATTCGCTTTCGCTGGAATCGGCGGCAACCAACGGTTCGTGTGGGTTCGACGCGTCGGCGACCAGCTTGCGCGACACGATGATAAACGCGGAATGCGCGATCATCCGGAAGTGCGGCCGCACGCTCATCCCCTTTACCTGCCAATGACGAAGCAGCGTCTCGAAGCTTTCGATCTCGCCAAAATCGCTGCGAGCCTGAATCGCCTCGACCGTGTCCTTGAGCTGCACGGCGGTCGGGACGTAGCAGACCAGCACGGCGCCGGGCCGAAGGGCGGACGCCGCGACCGCGAGCGCGCGCCCCGGCTCCGCCAGATCGAGGAACATCCGATCGACGCCGGTTTCATCGAAGCCCGCGTAAAGATCGCGCACCTTGATTGTCCAGTTGGGCGCGTCGCCGAAAAATGCGGCCACGTTCTTGCGCGCGGTGTCGGCGAAATCCTCGCGCAGCTCGTAGGAGATCACCCGCCCCGCCGGCCCCACCGCTCTGAGCAGCGCAATCGTCAGCGCGCCCGCGCCCGTGCCGCCTTCTATCACCGTCGCGCCCGGAAACACGTCGCCCCAGACCAGCAGCGGCCCGGTGTCCTTGGGATAAATCACCTGCGACGCGCGCGGCAGATGCGGGATCAGGTCGGCGTAAGTCGGCCGCAACACCAGGAACGCCTCGCCGGTGGAGAACTTGACCCGCGATCCTTCCTCGACGCCGAACAAATCGTCGGCGCGCAGCTCGCCGCGGATGAGCAGCTTCTTGCCCGCCCGCAGCATCTTCAGGTAGCGGCGCCCCTTGCGATCGATGAAAATTACGGCGTCGTTTTCTTTGAGGCGCGAGTCCAAGGTGATTCAACGCTTGCACGCATCGCGCGCGCCTGCAACGGTCGCGTCGGGCTATTGACTACACGGCCTCGCGACCTTACCTTTGAGGATGCACCCGGCCAGATGGTATCATTCCAGTGGCCGGGTCGTTTTGCGTAAACGTTGATCTAATTTCCAAATCCAAATCGGGGCCGTTAGTCCAACTCGAGAGCATTTCACGTCATGGCAGAGAAAAAAGCGAAAACCGCTGAGAAGAACGCCGGCCTCCAGCAAAGACACATCTGTCCCGGTTGCGGAGCCGATAGCAAGGTGACCAAGTTCGCCGGCTTCGGCCGCAAGGGCTTCTACCTGGTCTGCGAGAAGAACTGCGGCTTCGTCGGACGCACGCGCTAAGCGGGCAGGGGGGATTCACGATGGGCAGAGCGCGCAAGAGCAAGACCTCCAAGCGCGACAAGTACGCCTCGTTCGGCGATCTGGCGGACGAGGCGGAGGAAGATGCCGACCTTCCCAAGGACGAAGCCGGCCGGCGAAAGATCAAGCGCCAGTACGGAGAACTGCTCGGCATCCGAATCGAGAAGCTGCGCGGAAGAATCCTCAACCGCGAACGAATCAACAAGACGATCGAGGGTATCTACTTCATCTGCGGCGCATGCCTGAGAGTCTGTCACTCGCTCGACGACGGTCTCAGCGAGGATCCCGCCAATCAGAACAATCTCTGCGGCGCATGTGCGAAGGCCCAGGCCGCCGCCGATAGCGCCGCCGCGGCGGTCAAGGAAAGCGGCGGACCGTCGCGCCAGCCAACCCGATCGAGGCGCAAGCGCGCGGCCGCGAGCTGAGCGTACTTGTGCGCGCGACAGCGAAAAGCTAAACAGGGCCGATGTCATTACAGCTGATCTCTCCCGACATCAATCTCGATTTCGTCGGGAAGCGCTATTTCTTCATCGCACTATCGACCGCGATCAATATCCTGGCGATCGTGCTGCTGTTCACCAAGGGCCTCAACTACGGCGTCGATTTTGCCGGCGGCAGCGTCGCGCAAATCGAGTTCACCGCCCGCACCAACGGCGACGCGATTCGCAAGGCGCTCGCGCCGCTCGATCTTGGCGAAGTCACCGTCCAGGACTTCGGCAAGGCCGGCCAGTCTTTTCTCGCGCGCTTCCAGGCGGTCAAGAACATCGGCAGCATCGGGCCCAGGCTCGAGACCGCGCTAGACAAAGCCTACGGCCCGGGCGCCGCGAAAGTGGTGCGAGTGGAAAGCGTCGGCGCCAAAGTCGGCAGCGATTTGCGCCGCAAGGGCTTCTTCGCGGTTATCATCGCGACCATCTTCATGGGCGTGTACATCGCGATCCAGTTCCGCCACGTGAGCTGGAGTTTCGGCGCCGGCGCTGTGATTGCGCTCATCCACGACGTGATGGTCGTGATGTGCGCGCTGGTGATCGCGCAGTACCAGTTCGATTTGACGACGCTCGCCGCGGTGCTGACCGTTATCGGTTACTCGGTCCACGACACCATCATCGTCTCGGACCGCATCCGCGAGGATTCGGCCAAGCGCCGGCGCGAGCCGATCGCATCGATCATGAATCGCGCGATCAACGAGACTCTCTCGCGCACCATCCTGACTTCGGGCACCGCAATCACCGTGTTGATCTCGCTGCTCGCGTTCGGCGGGCCGATCCTGCGCCCGTCGGCGTTTACGCTGCTGATCGGCTTCATCACGGGCACTTATTCCTCGATCTATATCGCGGGCCCCGTGGTGCTGTTCTGGGAGGGCGGTTCCGGCCGCACTCGAACGGCCTCCTCGCGCGCGGCCTGAAAGCGCCGGCCAGCCTCACGATTCGCCGATACGGTGGACTGCGTTCACCTTGCCAACAACGTTGAAAACCGGCCGCGGCATCTACACGATCGCGAGCGCCGCGCCGCTTGGGCGCGCCACCGGCTCAGTCGTGTTGACGCTCAGCCTCGAGCGTGCGGACGGAATCGAGAGGGTTGCGCTAAGATGCCGCATCGCGACGGGGTTGATCGGCAATTCGGATTCGGACTCTCCTGAAAAATTGATCGAGCGGATTGCGCCGTGGCTCGAGCGCGAATTCGAGCAAACGCGCGAGGCCGCCCTGAAGTCGATCCGCACCGAGCGCCACTTGCTGGAGATTTCGTTCGACCCAACAAATCCTGGCCCCTTCTGACTCACGGAGGAACTCTGCGATGGCTGTTCAGATTCGCCGCGCCACCGAATCCGATATCCCGGAGCTTTCGCGGCTGGTGGCAGCGCTGGCGGCATGGGAGGAAGCGCTCGATCCGCGCGCACGTTTCGATTGGGACGGAATTCGCGATGCGCCCAACTGGCTGAAACTGGTGCTCAATCGCGAGCATCACGCAATTTGGGTCGCAAGCTCCGACGCGCGCATTGTCGGTCATCTCTGGATTCGCCTCAAACGCAATAGCGATGGCGCCATTCCTCAATCGATCGGCTATATCAGCCAGGCTTTTATGGAGGAGAACTTTCGAGGAAGGGGCCTAATGAAGCCGATGCTAAAAGAAGCCTACGAATGGTTCCGCGATGCGGGTATCACGGTCGTCACGTTGAGCGTGCTTCATCGCAACTGGATCGGCGCGACGGCATGGCGTCGCCTGGGCTTCAGCGATTGGCGCGAAGAGCTGCGGATGGACCTGAAACCGCGCCCGAAATAGCTCGATCGCTGCGTCTTTGACCGTCCGGTAAGGGTCATATTGTCCTTGACAAACGGACCCAATCGCCTTACTAGACTAACTGGGTCCAGTATTTGATCAGGCAACTGATTCGGGTGGATTCCGGTTGACTATGGCGGCGAAAGGCCTATATTATACCTAACAGGTCCACTATTAAGGATTGGAGCGTTTATCGTTTTTCACAGGAACGCCGTAAGAGACCGAGAGAGAAGATGCTGAAGAAGCCCGTTTACATGGACAATCACGCGACCACGCGCGTCGATTCCCGCGTGCTCGATGCGATGCTTCCGTATTTCACTGAGAAGTACGGCAACGCCGCCAGCCGCAACCACAGCTTCGGCTGGGAGGCGGAAGAGGCCGTCGATCGCTCGCGCAACCAGATCGCGGCGCTGATTGGCGCCAAGTCCAAGGAAATCATTTTTACCAGCGGCGCCACCGAATCCGACAACCTGGCGATCAAGGGCGTCGTCGAGTTTTACAAGGACAAGGGCAGCCACGTCATCAGCTGCGTCACCGAGCACAAGGCCGTGCTCGACAGTTGCCGCGCGCTGGAGCGGGCGGGCAAGGCCACGGTCACGTATCTGCCGGTTGACAAGTACGGGATGGTCGATCCCGACGCGGTGCGCCGCGCGATCACCGACAAGACCGTGCTGATCACGATCATGTGGGCCAACAACGAGATCGGCACGATTCATCCGATCGCGGAGATCGGCAGGATCGCCAAGGAAAAGGGCATCATCTTTCATAGCGATGCGGTTCAGGCGATTGGCAAGGTGCCGGTCGATTTCGAAAAGGCGGGCGTCGATCTCGCGTCGATAACCGCGCACAAGATTTATGGGCCCAAGGGAATCGGCGCGATCTATGTTCGCTCCAAGGGACCGCGCGTGCGGCTGACTCCGATGATGGACGGTGGCGGCCATGAGCGCGGGATGCGCTCGGGGACGCTCAACGTGCCGGGAATCGTCGGCCTGGGCGCGGCGTGCGAAATCGCGGGAATGGAAATGTCCGAGGAAGCGCGGCGCCTGATTCAGTTGCGCAGTCAGCTGCAGGCGGGGCTGTTCGAGCGCCTCGACGAAATTTATCTCAACGGTCATCCCACCGAGCGTCTCCCCGGCAATCTGAACGTGAGCTTCGCCTACGTCGAAGGCGAGTCGCTGCTGATGGGTATCAACGATATCGCGGTCAGCTCGGGCTCCGCGTGCACGTCGGCGACGCTCGAGCCGTCGTACGTGATCCGCGCGCTCGGCATCGACGACGAACTGGCCCACAGTTCGATTCGTTTCGGGCTGGGCCGCTTCAACACGCTGGAAGAAGTCGACTACGTGACGGACCGGGTCAGCAAGGAAGTGAAGCGGCTGCGCGAAATGTCGCCGCTGTACGAGATGGCGAAGGAAGGAATCGATCTCAAGTCGGTCAATTGGAAGTCATAACACAACGTCATATCGACGCGCCGCTTCAGGAAAAATCATGGCTTATTCGGAAAAGGTTATCGAGCACTACAGCAATCCGCGCAACGTCGGCAGCTTCCCCAAGGACGAGCCCAACGTCGGCACCGGCGTCGTCGGCGCGCCGGAATGTGGCGACGTGATGAAGCTGCAGTTGAAGATCAGCGACAACGGCGTGATCGAGGATGCGCGCTTCAAGACCTTCGGATGCGGCAGCGCGATCGCAAGTTCGAGCTACGTCACCGAACTCGTCAAGGGCAAGCATATCGACGAGGCGATGACGATTAAGAACACCGTCATCGTCAAGGAACTCAACCTGCCGCCCGTCAAGATTCACTGCTCCGTGCTCGCCGAGGACGCGATCAAGGCCGCGATCGCCGACTGGCGCAAGCGCAAGGGCGACAACGGCGCCTCAGGCGAGCAGCCGCACCAGTCGAAGGAGGCGTAGTCTTACGTGGTGATTTCACTTTCCGAGGGCGCCGCCCAGAAGATCAAGCAACTCGTCGCCGACAAGGGCGAAGGCGCCGGACTGCGCGTAAAGGTCGTTGGCGGTGGATGCTCGGGCTTGCAATACCGGATGGAAATCGACGCCGCCAAAGAGCGCGACAAGGTTTTCGAGCGCGACGGCGCGCGTCTGATCGTGGACAAGAAAAGTTTTCTCTACCTCAACGGCTCCGAGCTCGACTACGGCGAAGAACTGATGTCGTCGGGCTTCAAGGTCGTCAATCCAAACGCCAAGCGCAGTTGCGGATGCGGAGAATCGTTCGTCGTATGAACGAGCGGATGTGGGGACTGCTGTCTCAAGATGATCGAATGCCCTTCATGTGGACGGCGGCAGGAGCCGCTGCTGACTTGCGCTGATTGCGGGTCGCCGCTGGCGGCGCCGCTCGGCTGTTTTGCCGCGCTGGGGCTGCCCCGGAAGCTGGCGATCGATCTTGGCGCGCTCGAGCGCCGCTATCACGAGTTGAGCCGCAAGATTCATCCCGATCGGTTCGCATCCAGCGCCGCCCCGGTGCGCGACGCGAGTCTCCGCGCGACCGCGACTCTCACCCGCAGCTACCGCACGCTCCGCGATCCGGTCGCCCGCGGCCTTTACTGGCTCGAACTAAACGGTGAAAAGCTCGCCGAGAACAACAAACGCGTTCCGCCCGATCTCGCCGAGCTGGTTTTCGAGGTGCAGGAGCAACTCGCCGAGATGCACGATGCCCCCGCTGACTCGGACGCGGCGCGCGAACTCGCAGCCCAGGTCGTCGCGCGGCGCGGGCAGCTTCAAACCGCGATGGATGCCAACGTGGCCGAACTCGAGCGAAATTTCGTGAAATGCGATCAGCGCCCGGATGAAAAGATGCTTACATTGCAGCTAAAGCCGATTCTTTCGAGCATCGCCTACCTGCGTACTCTGATTCGCGACGTCGATCGCGCGGTCGAGAACTCAAAGGCCGCCTGACAAAGCAGCCTGATAAAGCAAGATGTCCCGAATTTTTGGAATAGACCTCGGCACCACCAACAGCCTGATCGCCGCCATGGAAGACGGCGCGCCGCGCGTAATCGCGGTGGGCGGGAGCAACAGGGCTCTGCTGCCGAGCGTCGTCGCGATTGCGCCCGACGGCGCCATCACCGTTGGCGAACGCGCCATCGAGATGGAACCGCATCTGACTGTCGAACGCGACGGCCGCGTGAGCGCGGTCGGTTTTGCCAGCGGCGAGTACGGCGCCGTCATTCGATCCGTCAAGCGCTACATGGGATTGGGCGGCGACGAGATCGCGCCCGAAGATCGCGCGCGCTATACGTTCGCTGATCTAAGCGGCCCGGTGGTGCGCTTTCAAATTGGCACGCGCGTCTTCACGCCCTCGCAAATCTCCGCCGAGATTCTGCGCGCCCTCAAGGACGGCGCCGAACGCGCCCTCCGCGCGGCCGGCAAAGAAGAAAAAGTCGAGCGCGTTGTCATCACCGTTCCCGCCTACTTCAACGACGGCCAGCGCCAAGCCACCAAGGATGCCGGCCGTCTCGCCGGTCTCGAAGTCGTGCGCCTGGTGAACGAGCCGACCGCCGCGTCACTCGCCTACGGCTTGAACAAGAGGGCGGCCGGCAACGTCGCCGTGTTCGATTTCGGCGGCGGCACCTTCGACATCTCGATTCTCAGCATCAAGGAGGGAATCTTCGAGGTCCTTGCGACCAACGGCGATACCCATCTCGGTGGCGACGACATCGACCGCGTGATCGTCGATTGGCTGCTCGCTGAACTCCCCGACGCCCGCAAGCTCGATCGCCACGTCTGGAACAGCGCTCGCATGGCCGCCGAGAACGCCAAAAAACGCCTCACCGACGTTGCCGAGACGCCCGTCGTCGTCGAACTCCCCGGCCACTCGATTCGCAAGCACTTGACCCGTGACGCCCTCGATCAGATGGCCGAGCCTTTCCTCGCGCGCACTCTCAAGCGATGCGAACTGGCCATTGCCGACGCCAAGCTCACGCCCGCCGGCATCGACGCTGTCGTTCTGGTCGGTGGCTCGACGCGGATGCCGCTGGTCCGCCGGCGCGTTGCCGCGATGTTCCACAAGGAACCCCTGTGTTTGATCGATCCCGACCAGATCGTCGCTCTGGGCGCCGCCGTTCAGGCTTCTGTGCTAATGGGCATGCAGGGCGACATGCTCCTGCTCGACGTGGTTCCCCTCTCGCTAGGCATCGAAACGATGGGCGGCGTGATGGAACGTCTTATACATCGTAATACCACTATTCCGACCAGCGTAGGTGAAGGTTTCACTACGGCTGTGGATAATCAAACACATGTTGATATCCATGTTTTGCAAGGAGAGCGCGAGCTTGCTAAAGATTGCCGTAGTTTAGCGCGCTTCAAGCTGGGGCCGATTCAGCCCCAGCCGGCGGGTGTTCCGCGCATCGAGGTCACTTTCCTCATCGATGCAAACGGGATACTAAATGTCAATGCGCGCGATGAGCGCACGGGCCGCGAGCATTCGGTCGACGTCAAGCCAAGCTATGGACTGACGGACGATGAAATCGAGCGAATGCTCGAAGAGGCCATTGATCTCGGGGAGCAGGATCTCGAGGAGCGCCTGCTGATTTCGTACCGCAACGACGCCGAGCAAATCCTGGGCGCACTTCGAAAGCAGCTCGGCGAATTCGGCGCCCTGGTCGATGGCAGCGAGCGCGCGCGCATGGACGAGGTGGTGGAGCGGCTGGAGGCGGCCCGAACCGGAACCGATCGCGAGCTAATCGCAAAACTCGTCGAGGAGCTGAACGAGGTTACCACTCCGTTCGCGAAACGGATCATGGACGCCGCTATCAAGCTGGCGCTCGAGAAGAAATCAGTGGAGGAACTTTCCTAGCAAGGTAATTTGCAACGCAAGCCGGGCGAGGGACGTATTGACGATGGGGTTCAAGTGGGATCAGGCCGAGGAAATTGCCGAAGTGCTTGCGGAGAATCATCCGGGACTGGACCCGCTCGACGCGCGCTTCACTGACCTGCGTCAATGGGTCGTCGATCTCGACGAATTCGACGACAGTCGCGAGGGCTCTACCGAAGCGAAATTGGAAGCCATCCAGATGGCATGGCACGAAATATTCAAGGAACAGAACGAAGACGACTCTGAATAGGCGTAGGCGTGGCTGCGTCATAACTACGAGGAGGGTGGGGCGGTGGATGCAAGCACAATATTGAAGGCGGACAACGGAGCGAAGATGCAGGAAAAGGAAACACTGGACGAAAGATTGCCGGGGCTGTTCGAGCCCGACACCCTTTTGCCCGTTCAATACTTCGAAGCGATGCGCAAGAAGCATCTGCTCGAGGGCGAAAAGCGGCTCATCCTGAGCGTGCTCGAGGACGCGATCGAATGCTTCATGAAATGCATCGATGCGTCCACCAGCAAGGGCCAGCGATTGTTCCGCGACGCCGACGAATGGATCTCGCACGAAGACAAGCGCTGGGTCTTTTCGTTCGACAACGTCTGCGACATGCTCGACATCAATCCCGAGTACATGCGGATGGGTCTGCGCAAATGGAAGGAAAAGCGCCTTGACGCGATCGTGCGCCAGCGCGCCGCGCTCGCCCTCGAGGCCGAGCGCGCTGCCGCCGAGCCTGCGACGCAGCCTGCGGCTGCTGCGGTCGCGCCGCCTGCAGTCCACGCGCCCGCGCCCGCAGCCGCGGTCGCAATTCAGAAGCGGGCCAAAGTCGCCGCCAAACCGGCGCGCGTCAAGCGCCGCCCCGAGCGCGTGCGGATCGCCAAGCGCTCGGCGCGCAAACTGCGCAAAGCGCGCGCATAAGACAGGAAACAAGTGACGACGGTCGCAACCGCGACCGTCGTCACTTTGCAATTACAAAGCGGCGCGCGTGTCTTCGACACGCGCGCCGCTTTTGTCTTGCCAATCGCGGCCATACCTCGTAGCGTTTTACCGCAACCGTCATTCCTGCTCCGCGATGCCCCTGCGAACGAAAATCGAATGCCCCGGCTGCGAGGCCGACGTGGTCGTCAAGCGCGGCGGCGTATGCCCCAACTGCGGGACGGGCATCAGCGACCATGTCGCCCGGGTCCGCGCGCGCGAGAAGCGCATCGAGCAGGTCGTGGCCGTCGTTGGCACCGTCCTCGTCGTCGGCCTGGTCGTCGTCACCAGCGGCGCGACGCTGGTCGAGGGAATAGCCGTCTACGCGATCGTCGGCGCCGTTGTGTACTACCTCGCGCGGCGCACCTTCGTCTGATTTTTCGTTTTTTACTGGCTTGCGTCTGAACGTTTGTCTATTTTCGATGCTGCCCAAGCCTCAACATGGAATGGCGGCGATGTCATCGGACCACGCATATCACTTCCGCTCAATCATCAGCACGCGCGCGCCATGGCGATCGACTGCCGCGGATTGCGCGATGGGATTGAGGCACGCCTTCTGCTCCGGTGCGAGACGTTTCAAATGATCCTGCCACAGGATGAAGTACCCGTTCGCCCCTTCCTTGGTGCATTGAAAATTGTTCAGCGATCCGATCGTGTGGTCCGAGTAGAATTCGAGATCGCAGTCGAGCTGCCCGATGTAGTCGACTGGACTTCCCGCGGGCGCTGCCGCATCGACGACCTTCGCGAACGCCTTCAGTGTCTGTTCCGACGCGAGTGCGGGATTGAGGAATCCATACCAGAAGAGCGTACCTGCGATCGCGATAAGCGCGACGCCGAGTGACTGTGCGGTCGCGCGGCCGCGCACGACCGACGTAAGCGCTACGGCGCCGCCCAGAATCCATAACGTCGCCACAAGAATCACGCCGAATGATCCACGCAACGTCGCCGCGGCAAGCACCTCGAGAAAACGCTGGTCGGTGGGATGCAGGTGCTCGCCGACAGACGCGACGGCGCCTGACAGAATCAGTGCACCCATCGCGACGGTGATCGCAATTGCGCCCGCGCCGATCGCGATCGACGCCCAATCAAATAGTCGCCGCGCAAGATCCGATTCGCGCGATCGGCCGGCGACGTCGGCCAGGAACCATCCCATCACCGCGGCAAGCGCGGGAAACAGCGGCAGGATGTACACTGGGCACTTGCTTGCAGAAATCGTGAAGAAGCCAAGCACCGCGATGAACCAGCACAGCGCGAACCTCACTGGCGGCGCCGTGCGCGCGGACTCCCGCCATATGACGATCGCAAGCGCGGGATAGAAGAGGCTCCATGGGAGAAAGCCCGCGATCAGTCGCGGGATGAAATAGTAGAAGGGTTTGTGGCATTCCGCGGCCACCCCAACTGCGGCGCCGAGGAAGCGTCCGAAAAACCCATGCGCGATTTGCAATGCGAAGAATTGATGGCCTCCCACGTCTAGTGCGGCGAGATACCATGCCGCGCCGATTGCGACTGCGCCGCCGAATGTAGCGATCAAGTCGGGACGGAAGAGTTCGCGCGCGCGGCGCTCAATCGTGAAGAAAATCGCCAGTGTCAGGCCGGGCAAGATCACACCGATCGGGCCCTTGGTGAGAATCGCCGCACTCATGGCAAGGGCGGCGGCCCCGGCCAATAGCGCCCTCCTCCGGCTGCCGACACGCTCAGGCGTGTAGTCAGCCGAGCCATTCCAGTGTGGGTCGGCGGCGCTCGGCGAACGCGGGGACGGTGAGAAAGCACGCTCGAGGCAAACCATCGCCGTGGTCAGGAACATCATCAAGAGCGCATCCATTCGCGGCTGGCGCGCGGCATCGGCGACATATGCCGCGGTTAGCAGGGCCGGCATCGACCACAATGCCGCCCTGCGCCCAATCGATGACGCCATCCACGCATAGAGGACGGCGACGGTGAGCGCGACCGCGAGAATTGACGGCGCGCGCAGCGCGACCTCGCGCCATCCCAACACGTCCACGGCTAGCGCCGCTGTCCACCAGTACATCGGCGGAACGTGGACCAGTGTCCCCGGGCTGAAATGTGGCAGAATGACGCTGCCCGCGAGAACGTCGCGAACCGCGCCGCATTCGCATACGCCGAGTTCTTTGGTGAAGGGAGCGGTGGGCGCGAGCGCAAGAATGAACGCGAGCGAGGCTGCGAATGCGGCCGCGGCTTGGATCGCGAGGCGCCTGCCGCTTTCCCGGCGGGGCGCCGCCCTTTTGCAGGCGCCCGTCCCCGCACACTTCGAGATGGTGATTCCCAGCCGCATCTTTCTGGACTCCTCGGTCCGACGAGGCTATCGGAGCCGCCGGCATTTCGCCTATCGGCGCTTTCCCCTCTTATCCGCCAGTCGGTAGGTTCAGCACCTCCGCCAGATGCATCGGGCGCCGCGACGGACAGAAATGGCGAATCTGCGAGCGGCACGAAAACCCGTCGGCGACGATGATCGCCTCTGGCGGCGCCTTTTCGATCGCCGGAATCAAAACTCTCGCGCCGATCGCTTTCGATACTTCGAAATGCTCGCGGTCGTAGCCGAACGCTCCCGCCATCCCGCAACATCCCGCGTCGAGCACCTCGAGTTCCGCGCCGGCCGCGCGTGACAGCAGCATGACCTCGTCGCCGATTCCCGCGATTGCCTTCTGATGACAGTGCCCCTGCACGATTGTCGGCTTGCGCAGCTCGGGCGGCGCGAAATTCTGCCCCTCGCGGACAAGCAACTCGTCGAGCAGCAATGAATTCGACGCGAGCGCGATGGCCCGGGCGTCGTCGGGGAACAACGACGGCAACTCGTCGCGAAAAGTCAGGATACAACTCGGCTCCAGTCCAACGATCGGAATACCCACCGCGACGAATGGATCGAGCGCTTCCATCACGTCATTCAGGCGCGCCTTCGCCTGCTCCAGCATCCCCTGATCATAGAGCGGGCGGCCGCAGCATAGCTGATGGCGCGGAATGATCACGCGAAATCCGGCCCGCTCCAGGACTTCAACCGCGGCGATTGCGACGTGCGGCTCGAAAAAGTTGTTGAAGGTGTCGGGAAACAGCACGACTTCGCGTCCGCCTGCTCTGGGAGCCGCCCTGCGCTCGAACCATGAGCGGAAGGTCCGCCGCGCAAAACGCGGCAATTCACGCTGCGGATGAATCGCGAGCGCTTTTTTCATGACGCCGCCCACAATCGGCGCGTGCGCCAGGGCGTTGACCAGCGACGGCGCGTACGACGCGAGCCGCGCGGCTTCGCTTAGTCTGCCGAAGAACGCCGACGAAAGCGGACGGCGATGACTTCGATAGTAGTTGAAGAAAAATTCCGCGCGGTACGCCGCCATATCCACCGACGACGGACACTCGCTTTTGCATCCTTTGCACGACAGACACAATTCCAGCGCGTCCCGCACCGCCGGATCGGCGAAACCCTCGGGCAGCAGGTCGGTGGTCAAAGCCTCGAACAGGATCCGCGCGCGTCCGCGGGTCGAATGGATTTCCTCGCGCGTCGCCATGTACGACGGGCACATCGTGCCCGCCTCGGTCTTTCGGCATTTTCCGATCCCGACGCATCTGAGCGCCGCACCCGCCAGTCCGCCTTCGGCTCTGAAGTTGAAGTGCGTGGCGATTTCGCGCGGCCGATAGTTCGCGCCCAGCTTCAGGTGCGAGTCGAGCGGATGCGGATCGACAATCACGCCCGGGTTCATCATCGAATCGGGATCGAAGATTCGCTTGAAATCGCGGAACGCGTCGATCAGCTCGGGCCGGAACATCATCGGCAGCAACTCGGAGCGCGCCAGCCCGTCGCCGTGCTCGCCCGAGAGCGAACCGCCCAGACTCGCGACGAGACCGCCGAGATCGATCATCGCCGCACGGAACGTCGCGATTCCCGGTGCGCTGGCCAAATCGAAATTGACGCGCGCGTGAACGCATCCTTCGCCAAAATGTCCGTAGTAGGTCGCCACTCTGAGGTTGTGGCTGGTGAGGATGCGATCGAAGCCGCGCAGAAACGCGCCGAGCCTGGCCGGAGGCACCGCTGAGTCTTCGGCGCCCGGCCAACTGCGCGGGCGGCCCGGGATGAACGCGCTCGAGCCGAGCCCCGACTCGCGAATCTGCCAGACCGCGGCCTGCTCCCGCGCGTCGGCAAGGTAAGTGGCGCCGGTGCATTCGCGCAGCCCGCGCGCCTGCGCGATCACGCGTTCCCCGCGCTCGCGCGCTTCGCCCTGCGATTCGCCGCCCAGCTCGACGAGCAGAAAAGCGCGCCCGGCGGGGAGAAATCGCACGCCCGGCATCGCCTTGATGCGCGCGAACTCGGGAAGATTCTCATCGAAGCCTTCCAGCGCTTCGGGGCGATGCTCGAGCAGCCACGGCGTTTGATCCGCCGCGACGAATACGTCGTCGAATCCGAGCACGACCAGCCCAACTTCGTGCGGGCGCGGCACCGCTCGTATTGTCGCGCGGATGACTGCGGCGAGCGTGCCCTCCGAGCCAACGATTGCGCGGGCTAGGTTGAAGCCCCGCTCCGGCATCAGCTCGTCCAGGTTGTACCCCGAGACGCGGCGCGGAAGCTTGGGGAAATGAGCGCGCACGGAATCGGCGGATCGGTCGCGAAGTTCGCGGATGCGCGAGTAAAGCTCGCCTTCGCGGCCGCCGCGCGCGATTGCCGCGCCAATTTCCGCGTCGGCAATCGAACCGGTCAACGAAAGTTGCGTTCCGTCGTAGAGGATGACTTCCAGCGCCTCGACGTTATCGACGGTCTTGCCGTATGCCGCCGAATGCGCACCGCACGAGTTATTGCCAATCATCCCGCCGACGGTGCATCGATCTTTCGTCGATGGATCGGGCGCGAAGAACAGGCCGTGCGCTGCGAGCGCGGCGTTGAGATGGCTCTGGATCACGCCGGGTTCGACCTGCGCGACGCGCGCGCCGGGCTCGATCGCGATCACTCGATTCATGTACTTCGAGAAATCGAGCACGAGCGCGGCGTTGCACGCCTGGCCGGCGAGGCTGGTGCCGCCGCCGCGCGCAAGAATCGGCATCGAGTTTTCGCGTGCGATCGAAAGCGCCGCAGTCACGTCGCCTTCGTGTCGCGGAATCACCACGCCCACCGGCGCCTGGCGATAGTTCGATGCGTCGGTCGCGTATGCCGCGCGAGTGCCGGCGTCGAAGCGGACTTCGCCTTCGACCTGGCGCGCGAGTTCGAGCTTTACCGAATCGAGCGTAGCCATCGTGGTGGCCCGATTGTAGTCGAGGATCGGATGCGCGGAATAGCGCGCCGGCGATTTCGCGTTACAGCCGGAGATCCTTCAGGCTAAGCCTCGGTGCGCCGACCAGCGCCACCATCTTGCCCTCCGGCGCGCGATTTTCATGCATCGCCTGGTGGCATTCCGGAATCTCGTCGAATTGGTAGGTCTTGGCGACGCATGGATCGATCTTGCCGTCGAGCACGAGCTGATTGAAGGCGTAGGCCTGCTCGTCGTTGGCGAAATGCGAGCCCTGCAGCCGCTTCTGCCGCATCCACAAGTAGCGCAGGTCCACCACCGCGTTGTAGCCGGTGGTGCCGGCGCAGATCACGACCATTCCGCCCGTGTCGCACACGAACACGGAAGTTGAAATGGTGTCTTCGCCGGGATGCTCGAATACGATGCGCGGATTTTTCCGCTCGCCCACGACGTCCCAGATCGCTTTGCCGAACGCGCGGCATTCCGCGGCCCACTTGTTGTACACCGCGGTATCCTTCCAATGCGGCATCATGCCCCAATGCAGATGCTTTTTCCGATTGACGCAACCCTTGGCGCCGAGCTTGACGCAGTAATCGATTTTGCGATCGTCGCCGACGACGCCGACCGGAATTCCGCCTTCGGCCTTGACGATCTGAATCGCCATGCATCCGAGGCCGCCCGACGCGCCCCAAATCAGGACCACGTCGCCGCGCCGCACGACGTGCGGCGGCCATCCCATCAGCATCCGGTACGCGGTTGCGCCCACCAGCGTCGGGCCCGCTGCTTCTTCCCAGGTGAGATGCTTCGCCTTGGGCATGCACTGATGCGCCTGCACGCGCGCGAACTGTGCGAAGCTTCCCCAGTTGGTTTCGTAACCCCAAATCTTGAACGACGGGTCGTACATCGGATCCTCGCCGCGGCGGATTGACGGCGAGTTGCGGTCCCAAACGCCGCAATGTATCACCACCCGGTCGCCGACCTTGACGTTGCTCACGTCGTGGCCGACTGCATAGACGATTCCCGACGCGTCGCTGCCGCCGATATGAAAATCCGAATGATCGTACTTGGCTTTCTGGCGCGCGCCGATCACGTCCACCGGCGAGCCGAGCGCCGCCCACACGTTGTTGAAATTCACGCCCGCCGCCATCACGAAAACCAGCACTTCGTCGGCGCGGATTTCCGGCACCGCGATCTTCTCGATCTTGAACGCGTGCTTGGGGTCGCCGAATCGGTCCGCGCGGATTACCTGCGCGTACATCTGCTTCGGCACGTGCCCGATTGGGGGCACCTGGCCGATCTCGTAAATTTCTTTATGGCTCATTTCAATTTTTAGTTTGTTACCAGCGGGGCGATACTCCACGACGAGCGGCAGTCTCGGTTAGCTCCAGTCCTGGTTCGAGGTTTCGGTCAAAACGCGCGCCGGAATTAGCTACCTGTTTGCCGCAGATTTGACAATACTTATCTTTTAGAGGTTGGGGAACCGCCTTCCTGTCATTCTTAGCGAAGCGAAGAATGACAAAAGAGGGTTTCCGAAATACTAGAATACCGTGGGAATTCTAAATTTGTTGGTTACTTCGCGAACCTGCTCGTACCGCACAACTTCGACGTAGGATGGCAGCTCGTTCCGATACCGGTTTTCGCTGCAAAAAGCTAAGCTCTCGTACGGTTCCCGCTTCCGAGCATCGAAATGGCAATAGATATGGGGTAAGGGATAGTATTCGTCTCCCTGCCAGTCGACATTCTCGATATTTTCGTAGGGTATTCGTCCGACTAGAAGGAGGTTTATATCCCCGTTCTCGCCCGACTTGTAGTTAATGTATCGCCATTCATCAGGATGATCAGTTCGCTTCAATTCTTCCCATCTCAGTCCAACAAGAATTCCTTTGTGGTAAGTCCCCACTAAGTCGCTCCGGAACCAAGGTGATATACCGTTCGCTTTGTCATTCACGTCTGGGTAATGGTCAATCCGTCTAACGTCTCGGATAATAGCGTCGCGACGAAATCGATTCGCGTGCCTCCTCCAGATCTCTCTTTCGAACGTCGACTTCCATTGTTGTCTTCGCGCTAAGATTTCTTCAGGAGTCGCGGTTCTGCGACGTCCTCGAAGTGCGCGCCAGAGGTCCTTTGATACAGTGTAGACTAGGCTGAACGAAGATGCCGACTCCAACATCAATGATTCGCCTCCAATGGGAACGGCGCCAAATCGACATGCCGATTATACCAATAGCGCGGGAACGAAACGAACACTCCTGCGATCGGTTGACCCATAGCCGTTAATTCCATAAAAAACTGATTCGGCCTCGGGACTTTTCGCGATTCAACGATCACGGGGAAAAGGCAGTTTTAGTAACTCACATGGCGGTGCGCAAAATCGAGCATGGTCACTACTTCGAGGACTTCGAGGTCGGCCATCTTTTCAAGCATCATTGGGGACGCACCATAACCGAGGGCGACAATAGCTTCTTCTCCAGCGTCACGATGAACTTCAACCCGAGCTACTTCAATCGCGAGTACGCGCAGAGCCTCGGCTACAAGAACGTCGTCGTCAATCACATGCTGGTGATGAACGTGGTGTTCGGGCTTTCGGTCGAGGATCTGAGCGAACGCGCGATCGCCCATCTCGGCTACGAGAAAATGAAGTGGCACGAGACGGTTTATCCCGGCGACACGATTACCTCCGAGTCGATCGTGCTCTCCAAGCGCGACACTTCGCGGCCCGATCGCGGCGTCGTCAAGTTCCGCACCACCGGCTACAACCAACGCGGCGAAAAGGTGCTCGAGTACGAGCGGCCGGTCCTGATACGCAAGCGCAACCCTCCCGCGTAGGAGCACACGATGCCTCTGGTCACGCCTGAGCATGAATTTATCCGGCGCTCGGTCCGCGAGTTCGTCGAGGCCGAGATCAAGCCCATCGCCAACGACCTCGATCGCGAGAACAAGGAAATCCCCGAACACATCCTCAAGCAGATGGCCGAGCTTGGCTACTTCGGCGTGATCTTTCCCGCCGAAGAAGGCGGCATGGGGCTTGATTACATCTCGATGGCGATCGTCACCGAGGAGTTGTCGCGCGGATGGCTCAGCGTCGGCTCGGTGATGACGCGCAACATCATCACCGGCACTCTGATCAGCGCCAACGGCACGCCCGAGCAGAAGAAGAAATTCCTCCCGCCGATCGCACGCGGCGAGATTCTGACCGCGGCGGCATTCACCGAGCCCGATTCGGGCAGCGACACGGCGTCGTTCAAAACGCGCGCGGTCAAACAGGGCGACGGCTATCTGATCACGGGCGCGAAGATGTGGTGCACGTTCGCCAATCGCGCGCATATGCTGACCGTGATGACGCGGACCGACCCCGACATCTCCAAGCGGCACAAGGGACTGTCGCTGATCCTGTTCGAGAAGCAGCCGGGCGACGACTTCATGCCGCCGACTTTGACCGGCTCGCCGATTCCCACCATCGGCTACCACGGGATGCGCAGTTACGCGCTGCAGTTCGACGACGCCTACGCACCCGCGGCGAATCTGATTGGCGGCCGGGAAGGGCAGGGATTCTACCAATTGATGGCGAGTTACGAGGCGGCGCGAATCCAGACCGCCGCGCGCGGCGTCGGCGTCGCGCAGGCGGCGTTCGAATGCGCGGTCAAGTATGCCAAAGACCGCAAGCAGTTCGGCCAGCCGATCGGCGACTTCCAGGTGATCAGGCACAAGCTGGCGCACATGGCCGTCGAGATCGAGGCCGCGCGGCAGCTTTGCTACTTCGCCGCCGCCGAAAAAGACACCGGCAAGCGATGCGACTACGAGGCCGGACTGGCCAAGGCGTTCGCCGCCGAGATGGCCGAGCGGGTCACGCGCGAAGCGATGCAGGTGCATGGCGGCTACGGATACTCGATGGAGTTCGAGGCGCAGCGCTTCTGGCGCGACGCGCGCGTGCTGTCGATCTTCGAGGGCACCAGCGAGATTCAGTACGAGGTCATCGGCCGGCGTATCATGGAGCAGAACTGACCAGGGGGGCGCATCGCGCTATGAGCATCACCAACGACGGCAGCTACTTCGAGGATTTTACGGTCGGCGACACGCTGATCCATCAGCGCGGCCGCACGATCACGGAGGCCGACAATCACATCTTCACTTCGCTGGTGATGAACACGGCCGAGCTGCACTTCAACCAGGACTTGATCGACAAGAATCCGGGCGCCTACGTCGGCGGCAAGCTGCTGGTGTACGGCGGCGTCGTGCTGGCGTTCACGGTCGGGCTCGCGTCGGAGGATACCAGCGAGAACGCGATCGCCGAAGTCGAGATGGACAACGGCAAGCATACCAACCCGGTCTTTCATGGCGACACGATTTACGCCGAATCGACCGTGCTCGAGAAGCGCGATGCGGACCGGCCCGACGCGGGACTGGTGAAGTTCAAACTGGTTGGCAAGAAACCCGACGGCACCGTGGTCGTCGAAATCGAGCGGACGGTTTTGGTCAAACGCAAGCTGCACTACCTTCAGCCCTGAGCGGCCGAAGTGAAATTCTCCAGGAGAGAATCAATCGATGTACGTATTGGATAAAGGCGCACGTTTCGTAATTCCGCGCACCGAGCTGACCTATCCGGGCCACAACATGAAGCTGCATGTCACTGCCGCCGACGCGGTGAAAGCGCCGGTCGATCACGTGATGGCGGACTTCGAAGACGCGTGCCCGTATGAGTTCAAGGGCGACAAGAGCCGCAAAGTGATGGTCGAGGCGCTCAACACGCTCGACTTCGGCAAGAAGGTCGTCACAGTGCGGCCCAACAATATCCATTCGAAGTTCTTCAAGGGCGACATGGAGGCCGTCGTGCTTGGCGCGCCCAATCGCTTCCACGGCATCATGCTGCCGAAGACGCGCGGGCCGGAGGAAATTCGCGAGGTGTCGAAGCTGCTCGACGATCTCGAAAAGCGCGGCGGATGGAACTACCGGCTTCAGATCGAGTCGCTCATCGAGACGCCGCACGCGCTGATCAAGGCGTACGAAATCGCGACCGCGTCGGATCGGATGTGCGGGCTGGTGTTCGGCATTGCCGACTACGCCGCAAATCTCGGCATCCGCGAGATCGTCGAGAATCAGAATCAGAATTTTCACTACTCCAAGCAGGCGGTGGTGGTCGCGGCCAAGGCCGCCGGGCTGCACGCGATCGACAACGTCTATCTGCGGCTGTGGCGCAACACGGATTCACCCGAGCGCGTCAAGGAACTGCAGGCGGCCCTGCGCGAGAAGAACGTCGGCGCCGCGAACCTCGGGATGGACGGCACCTGGGTGATACATCCGCAGCAGGCGGAGATCGCCAACGCGTGCTATACTCCGAGCGCCGATCAGGTCGAGGAGGCGCGCCGCGTGATCAAGCTCTACCACGAGAAGGGCGGCGGCTCGATGGCCGACCCCAAATCGGGCGAGATGATCGACGAGGCGACGATCAAAATCGGCCTGATGGATCTCGCCAAGGGGGCGCAGGCCGGGATGGTGTCGGACACGGAGCTTCGGGATTGGTCGGCGAAGAGCCGCGAGATCACCGGCTACGACATCCTAGAGCTCATGCGCCGCGTCGCGTAGCGCCGGGAAATTTCAGCGCGAAGTCCGCGCAACTGCGCAATGCGTTGTTGCTACGCGGGCTGGAAAATGTAACAAAGGATGGTTGCGGCGGGGTCGTAGTTCAGCCCGGTTAGAACGCCGGCCTGTCACGTCGGAAGTCGTGGGTTCAAATCCCATCGGCCCCGCCAAAATTAACGTTTTTTTACTTTTCACCTAGGTGCACGAACTTGAAGCTAACCGAACAAACCCGCAGCATCTCGCGCGAGAACGGGCTGCGCGACCGCAAGTGGGTAGTGATCGATGCAAGCGAGCGAGCGCTCGGACGAGTGGCGTCGCGCGCGGCGAGCCTGCTGACCGGCAAGACGCGGCCCGATTACACTCCCAACCAGGATACCGGCGATTTCGTCGTTATCATCAACGCCGCCAAGGTTCGCCTGACGGGATCGAAATTGCAGAGCAAGCTGTATCATCGCCATACGGAATGGCCGGGCGGAATCCGCACGACGTCGGCAGGCAAGATGCTCGAAGCCAGGCCCGAGCGGCTGCTCGAAATTGCGGTGAAGGGGATGCTGCCGAAGAATCGACTCGGCCATCAGATTTTCAACAAGCTCAAGGTTTATCGCGGCGCCGAGCATCCGCACGCAGCGCAGAAGCCCAAAAGCGTAAGCGTATAATCCGGACCGTCAGCGTTTAACAAGGCACAGATCGTCACATGGCAGAAAAGAAAAACATCATCTGGACTACGGGGCGGCGCAAGACTGCGGTGGCGCGCGTCAGAATGCTGCCCGGCAGCGGCACGATCACGATTAACGAGCGCACGCTCGAGGACTACTTCCCGCGGCCAACGTCGCGAATGCGGATTCTGGAGCCGTTCGAGGCGACGGAGACCGTGGGCCAGTACGATGTGCTGGTGAGCGTGGAGGGTGGCGGAATCGCGGCGCAGGCCGACGCGGTCCGTCACGGGATATCGCGCGCGCTGGTCAGCGCGACCGAGACGCTGCGGCCGACGCTGCGCAAGGGCGGGATGCTGACGCGCGATCCGCGCGAGGTCGAGCGCAAGAAGTACGGGCGTCACAAGGCGCGCAAGCGGCCGCAATACTCCAAGCGTTAGGGACCATCGAATCGAATCCGCGCGCGGGCGCCAACAATTCAATTTGAGATGACCGGGGCGTGAGCGATGCTCGCGCCCTTTTCATTTGTGCTGCTGTTACAAGTACTTACAGGCGGCGGTTGACAAATCATTGCGTGGACAAATACAAGAAGAGCGCCAGCAGTAAAGGAGCGTCATTAGATGCGTCGAAACCGAAGTCAGTATAGCGCCGTGTTTGGTGCGGAGCTTTTGCTCATAGGCGCGCTGGTGCTTGCGGTATCTGGGCCGGCGCTGGCGCAGACGGCAGCGGGATCTTTCTCTTCGGTGAGCGGTGAAGTCCAGATTCAGCGCGCCGGCGCGACAATCGGAGCAGCGCCAGGAGTCGGGGTGGATGTAGGCGATCGAATCGTGACCGGCGCCAGCGGGCACGCGGTTATCGTGCTCAACGATCAGAGCCGGCTCGAGCTGGACGCCGTCAGCAGCATCACGCTCGATCAGTTCACGATTACCGGCGGAGCCACTTCGACGCGCGTGAGTTTGTTTTCGGGAGTCCTGCGATCGCTGGTAAACGCTGCATCGGGCGGCGCACCGGCAAATTACCAGGTGCATACTCCCAACGCGGTCGCGGCAGTGCGAGGCACGAAGTTCGATACCGCGTACACCGGGAATGTAATCAGGTCCGGTTACCAGGGATGCGAACGATATACTGACGTCTCCGTCTATCAAGGGACCGTCAACCTGTCGCCTATTGCGACTCCCAACGCGGGCGAGGATATCAGTTCGGGCTACGAGGCGACGCTGCCGTGCGACAAACCTCCGACGACTCCCGGACCGTTGGCGATGACCGGTGCAAACTCGCTCGGCAGCGCGCACGCGGGAGGCGGCGGCGGTGGCGGCGGTGGCGTGTTCACGGGAACGGTGGCGGGATCGAGCGGTGCACCGCCGCCGGCATGTCCGGTGCCGCCGGTATGTCCGGCCTGTGTACGAGCTCGATAGAGGGGGAGGTGAGAGGTGGTGAAGAATCGAATTCCCCGCGTTAGCATGACGGCCGCACTCGCGTTCGCAGTGGCGTTGAGCGCGCTCGCGGTCGCGCCGTCAGCACATGCGCAATGGTTTGAGGACACGTATCCGGGATTCTTCTCCCTCCAAGCGCCGGGACTTCTCCAGGCGACCGCCTTCGCCGGCGGCTTCGTCAGCGACAAATATGGCGTCCTTCAGGAGGGCACGCAGGTCGAGCAAAGCGTCACGCCGTACATCGGGGTCTTCGGCCGCGCGACCGGCTACCAAATGTGGATCGGCGGCGGCTTCGAGAGCCCCCTTGCGCCGGGCAGCGGCAGTTTTCCGCGCCTCAACTTCGGCCGCTTCCAGGGCGGCCTCGATTTCACACTGTTCCCGGGGACGCATCTTTACGTCTCGGGCGGCCACGATGTGGCGGATAGCGACGCCAGCGTGGTCGAGGGCGATTTCTCGAGCTGGATATTTCTGCACAGTCAGCATCCGCTCAACGGATCTTTCAGCTCGGTGCATGATTTCCAGAATGGCGTGACCAGCACCGAAATGGATCTGCAGGCAATCCTGCTCTCGACCGAACACTACATGATCATAGCCGGTGTCGGCGGCGCGATGTACAACGGCGGCTTCCTGGCCTACGCGCAGGGCCAGGGTGGACCGGATCTCGGCTTTTACTACCGGCCGTGGCAGCTTGGCGTGAGCGCGCAGGCGGGCTATGGCAACGCTCATCAGTACGGCGAGATCAGCGTGTACAAGCAGCTCAGCTGGTTCGAGTAGGCGCGACCTTTCACGCGCATGCGCAAACCGCGCGTGATGGATGCTCGCGGCGTCGGCAAGCGCGGTTAGCGGGGCCCGCGCCGTCGAGCTAAGCTCGAATCGGTAACGATGGCGAGCGCAAAACCGTCACACACGGCTCTCAGATTCTCGTGGCGCACCTTCCTGTTCGGGATCGTGCTGCTGGGTTTGATGTTCGCCGCCCACGACCGCTTCCACAGCGCATTCGAGCGGATGGACCTGATCGCGTACGACTTTCGAATCAATACCATCGCTCCCCATCCGTCCTCGGGCCTGGTCGCGATCGCCATGATCGACGACCGGAGTATCGCGCAGCTTGGGCAATGGCCGTGGCCGCGGCTCGTGCTCGCCCGGCTGGTCGATGCGCTCAAGGACTACAAGGTCAAGGTCATAGGATTCGATGCGATCTTCAGCGAAGCCGACAAGAGCGATGTAACGCGCGGGGAGATAGGCGAAAAGCTCGCGGGACTTGGCCTCAAGCAGGATGCGATCGGCGAGGTCCTGGGTCCCGGCAACGACGCGGCATTTGCCGCCGCGATGAAATCGCAGGGCCTGACCGTGCTTGGCTACGCATTCCAGAGCCATCAATCCCAGGGTCATTTGGGAAGCGTCAAAACGGTCGGGTACCTCGACAAGATTCGACCGCCTGAGCCGTTCGGTTATGCAATCGTACGACAGGCACCGGGCAAGCCTCCCGATTTGATTCAGGCGCAGGCGTATCAGCCTCCCTACGTGCTGCTCGACGATGCCGCCCACTCGCTCGGATACTTCGACGTTGACGCGGACGCCGACGGTGAAATCCGCAGCGAGATGACGGTAATCCGCTTCGACGGCCGCTACTGTGCGCCGCTGTTTATCGCCGTCGCCGACGCGTATGCGGGCGGCGCGCCGATGGTATTGGGACTCAATCCCAACGGCGTGTCGGGAGTGTCGGTCGGCGGTGAGCGGATACCGGTCGATGACAACGGCCTGATGCTGGTGAATTTCCGGCGCGGCGCCAATCCATTCCCGCACTACTCCATCTCGGACATCATCAATGGCAGGATTGCGCCGGAGCAACTGGCGGGAAAGATTGTCCTGGTCGGCGCGACCGCTCACGGACTTGGCGATCGCGGCGTGACGCCCATCAACCCTGACATGCCACGCGTCGAGATCCACGCCAACGCGATCGACAACATGATTCAGGGCGACTTCATTCGGCGCCCGATCGAGGCGCGGGGAATAGCGCTTGGCGCCGCGATCCTGATCGGTATTGTGATGTCGCTCGGCGTCGCGTGGATGTCCGCGCTGTCGTCGGCGGCGTTGGGCGTGATCCTGCTGGTCGGCTACTACGCTTACGCTCAGACGCGACTGCTTCACGACGGTCTTGTGATCGGGGTCGTTTTCCCCATCCTCACCGCGATTCTCATGTACATGTTTTTGGCCGGATATCGGTACATCACCGAAGGACGCGAAAAGCACCACTTGCGCGTCGCCTTCGAGCATTACCTGCATCCCGACGTGATCTCGGCGGTGCTGGACCAGCGCGACGGTCTCAAACTCGGCGGTGAGCGCCGCCACATGAGCATCCTGTTCGCCGATATCGTGAACTACACCGGGCTCTCCGAGCGCACAGACCCGGTGGCGCTCGTGGCGCTGTTGAACGATTACATGACCAAGATGACCGACCACATCATGGAGAGCGGCGGCGTCGTGGACAAAATTCGCGGCGATGGCATCATGGCGTTCTGGGGGGCGCCGCTGGAGGTGGCGAATCACGCGCGCGCAGCGATCGACAGCGGGCTTGCGATGCTCGCGGAGCTGGAAGCGATGCGCAAGCATGACCCTCGCTTCGCCGAAATTGACATCGGCGTGGGAATTGCGACCGGTGACGCGATCGTCGGCAACTTCGGCGGCGAACGGCGTTTCGACTACTCGGTTATCGGCGATACCGTCAACCTGGCATCGCGGCTGGAGGGGCTGACGCGCCAGTTCAAGGTGCATCTGCTGGTCAGTCTGCATACCTACACCGAAGCCGGCGCCGGTTTCGTCGGGCGCGAGCTCGGACTGGTGAAGGTCAAGGGAAAAGAGCGCCTGGTGGCGATCGTCGACGTAGCCGGGCGCGACAACGACAGCGTCGATCCGGCATTCTACCGCCGCTTCGACAGCGCACTGAAGATGATTCGGCATGGTGCGGCGCAGACCGCGGTCGACGAGCTTAAGCGCTTGGGCGAGGAGCGGCCCCACGACACTCCGGTGCGGATGTACCTGGACAGGCTCGGCGCCGATCCGGACCATCCGCCGGCCGAAATGGTTTTCGAGTTCGACACCAAGTAACTGGCTCGGCGTGCGCAATCATGCTAGGTGAGTTGCGTCGATAGGAATTCGCAAAGGAGCATTGAGATTCGCCAAGTGGCTACGCACGACAAGGTCAAGGTGGCGGTGGTCGGCGCCTCGGGATACTCGGGTATCGAGGCGGTCCGCATCCTCGCCAGCCACCCGTTCGTCGAGTTGAGCGTGCTCACCTCCGAGCATTACGCCGGGCGCGAGGTCGCCGATGTTTACCGTCACATGGCCGGCGTCGACCTGCCGCCGTTCGAGGAATTGCGCCCCGACCTGGTCCAGGGCCGCGCCGAGGTCGTGCTCTCGTGCCTGCCCGAGACGGCCGGCGCCGCGCATACCGCTGAACTAATCAAGGCCGGCCTCAAGGTAGTGGACCTGTCGGCGGATTTCCGGTTCAAGGATGCGGCGCAGTTCCGCGCCACTTACGGCGTCGATCATCCCGCGCCGCAACTCCTCAAGGAGGCGGTTTACGGGCTGAGCGAATTCCATCGCCATGAGCTTCGCGAGGCGCGCCTGGTTGCCACCCCCGGATGCTTTCCGACCGGCGCGCTGCTCGCGCTGCTGCCGCTCATAAGGCGCGACTTGATCGAGCCGTCCTCGATAATCATCGACGCGAAGTCGGGCACGACGGGCGCGCGCCGGGCTGCGTCGATCGAGCAGCTGTTTGCCGAAGTCAACGAGAATTTCCGCGCCTACAAGGTCGGCAACCACCGCCACGTCCCCGAGATGGAGCAGGAAATCTCCGCCGCGCTCGGCCGCGACATCGCGCTGCTGTTCGTGCCGCATCTGCTGCCGATCACGCGCGGTCTTCTCAGTTCGATCTTCATGCGCCCGCGCGCCGGCACGACCGAGGGCGACGTTCACGCCGCCTTCGAGGCCAGCTTTGCCAAGTCGCGGTTCGTGCGAATCCTCAAGCCGGGAGAACTGCCCGAACTGCGCAACGTGCGCGCCACCAATTTCTGCGAGTTGGCGTTCATCCTCGATCGACGCAGCGAAACCCTGCTCGTGATAACCGCGATCGACAACCTCGGCAAAGGCGCCTCGGGTCAGGCGGTGCAGAACATGAACCTGATGCTCGGTTACGACGAGGCTGCCGGCCTGCTCGCCGCCGCCCCAGTGCCATAAAGCCCGCGCGCCCGTCGCCCCGTTCGCGCCACTGACTATACGGAATCCTCCGTTCATTCCCTGCAAACTTGCCTTGCTCGACGCCGTCCAATATTTTGAAAATTGCACTCGCTGATTATGTGTTATCGTCGATGACCGCGAACCTAACCAGTTAACTACGGTCTTCGGCACACCTTATGTGGATCGTCCGCCTCGCGCTTCGCCGGCCGCTCTCAGTCGCGGTGATGGCGCTGCTGATGCTCGTCCTCGGCGTGCTCAGCTTCGGCCTCATGAACGTGGACATCTTCCCGTCGATCGATCTGCCGGTCGTCATGGTGGTCTGGAATTACCCGGGTCTGTCAGCTTTCGACGTCGAGCGCCGCATGGTCTTCATCTCCGAGCGCGCTTACTCGACCACCGTCAACGGCATCGAGCACATCGAATCCGAATCGATCAACGGCATCGGGCTCCTCAAAGTCTATTTCTATCCCGGCACCGACGTCGGCGGCGCGATCGCGCAGATGAACTCGGTGTCTCAGAGCATCCTGAGCAACCTGCCGCGCGGTATTCAGCCCCCGCAGATCATTTCGTACAACGCCAGCAACGTTCCGGTCGCGCAGCTCAACGTTTACAGCGACGTTCTTTCTACCAACAAACTCTTCGACTACGGACTCAACTTCATCCGGATCCAGCTCTTCACGATTCCCGGCTTTTCCTCGCCCGCTCCCCTCGGCGGCGTCAGCCGCTCGGTGATGGTCAACCTCGATCCCTCCGCGCTCTACGCCAACGGGCTTTCCGCCTTCGACGTCGGCAACGCACTCGCCTCGACCAACGTCGTCATCCCGTCGGGCACCGCCAAGATGGGGAATTACGAATATAACATCGACTTGAACATGTCGGTGCCCAAAGTCTCCGATTTCAACAACCTGCCGATCAAGTACGTCAATGGCGCGCCCGTTTTCCTCGGTGACGTTGCTCCCGTCACCGACTCGCATCAGCCCGAAACCAACGTCGTGCGCTTCAATGGACAGCAGGCCACCTATCTGCTCGTCGTCAAGCACGCCGATGCTTCCACGCTGACCGTCGTCGACGCGGTCAAGAAAAAGCTGCCCGACATCCGCGCCACTGCGCCCAAGGGTTTGAACGTGATGCTCACGTTCGACCAGTCGCAATTCGTTCGCGCCGCGCTGCGCGACGTCGTGCAGGAGGCCGTCACCGCCGCGCTGCTGGTCGCGATCATGGTGCTGCTGTTCCTCGGCTCGCCGCGCAGCATGATCATCGTCATCACCTCGATTCCGCTGTCGATTCTGACCGCCATCGTCGGTCTCAAGCTCACCGGACAGACGATCAACACGATGACGCTGGGCGGGATCGCGCTGGCGGTCGGGATGCTGGTGGACGACGCGACCGTCGAAGTCGAAAACATCCATCGCAACCATGCGATGCACAAGCCGCTGCTGGTCGCGATTCTCGACGGCGCCTCGCAGATCGCCGGGCCGACCTTTGTCGGCACGCTCGCCATCTGCATCGTCTTTTTTCCGGTCGTGCTGCTGACCGGAGTCGCGAAATTCCTGTTTACCCCGCTCGCGCTGGCGGTCGTTTTCGCGATGCTCACGTCGTATCTGCTCTCGCGCACCCTGGTCCCCACCATGGCGCGTCTTCTGCTCCCCGAAGAGCACGAGGAAAACCTGGGCGACGGCCGCTGGGCCCGCGTCGTCCGCGCTTTCGACGCCCGCTTCGAGCAGGTCAAGCATTCGTATCGCTTCGCACTCGCCAAGTTCATCGCGCGCCGAAATTTCTCGCTGACCTGCGTCGCCATCCTGATTCTGACTTCGTTGGCGATGCTGTTGGTGGTCGGCGAAGATTTCTTCCCCCGCATCGACGCCGGCATGATGAGCTTGCACTTGCGGATGCCGACCGGAACCCGCGTCGAACACACCGAGTTCATGGTGGACAATATCGAGCGCACGATTCGTACCGTCATCCCTGCCGATGAGCTGCAAGGCATCAGCGACAACATCGGTCTCCCGCTCTCGTACGACTTGGCGTTCTATCACACTGATTCGATTGGGCCGCAGGATGCCGACCTGCTGATCCAGTTGAAGCCCGACCATCAGCCCACCGCCATCTACCAGGATAAGATTCGCGGCCTGCTCAAGCGCCAATATCCAAACGTCACCGCCTACTTTCAGGCCGCCGACATCGTCAGCCAGGTGCTCAACTTCGGCCTGCCCGCGGCTATCGATGCGCAGATTAACGGCAACAACCTCGAGGCCGACTACGACATTGCACTGCGCCTGCAGGATCGGATGAGGCTGATCCCCGGCGTCAGCGATCTCAGAATAGCCGAGCCGCAGGACTATCCGACCTTCGGCGTGAACGTCGATCGCGACAAGGCGCTCGAACTCGGCATCACGCAGCAAGAGGTCGCCTCGAGCATGCTCTCCACGCTCTCCGGCGCCATGCTGTTGCAGCCCAACTTCTGGCTCGATCCGAAATCGGGCGTCAACTACAGCGTCGTGTCGCAGGCGCCGCAGCATCTGATCGACTCTGTCGCCACGCTGTCGAACATACCGCTGAGCACTCCCCCTTCGGCCACTGGGACGCAGGGCCAGCCCCAGTTGCTAGGCAACCTCGGCACGATCACCCACGGATGGGATCCCGCGGTCGTCGCGCATTACACGGTGCAGCGCGTGATCGACGTCGATGCGGCCGTCGAAGGCCGCGATCTCGGCAGCGTCACCTCCGCCGTGCAGCGCGAGATCAACAACCTCGGCAAGTTGCCCGCCGGCACTCACGTCGTCATCCGCGGCCAGAGCCAGGCGATGCACGACTCGTTCCTCACCCTTGGCGAGGGACTGATCCTGGCCATCGTCCTCGTGTACCTGCTCATGGTCGCAAACTTTCAATCGTGGCTCGAGCCTTTCATCATCATGATGGCGGTGCCGGGCGCGCTGGCCGGCGTGCTCTGGATGCTCGCGATAACGGGTACGACCATCAACGTCGAATCGCTGATGGGCGCGATCATGGCCGTCGGTGTCGGCGTCGCCAACGGCAACCTGCTGATCACTTTCGCCAACGAGCTGCGCGAGGAAGGCTATAGTCCGCTCGCCGCCGCCATCGAGGCCGGCCGCATCCGCTTCCGCCCGATCATCATGACCGCGCTCGCGATGATTCTCGGGATGCTCCCGATGGCGCTTTCACTCGGCTCGGGTTCCGAGCAGAATGCTCCGCTCGGGCGCGCCGTAATCGGTGGACTGTTCGCGGCGACGATGATGACCTTGTTCGTCGTGCCGGCCGTGTATTCGATCTTCAGCCGCAGCCTGATCGGCAAGCATCAGCGCGACGCTGAGGTCGAAGCAATCAACCTGCCAGGCGCATAGTATATGTCCGAGATGGAAGAAGATCCGCGCAACTTCAGCGTGCCCGCCCCCGGAAAGGCTTTCTTTGCCGGATGGGTCGCCGTCATTGTGATCGCACTGGTCGCGACCGCCGGTCTGGTGCTCGCCCGCGAGCTATGGATCGGCCGCCAAACGTCGGAACTCGAGCACGAAAACGAAGCCGGTCCGCACGTGCTGGTTGCCGACGTTTCGCTCGCTCCGCCAACGCGCGATCTGAAACTGCCGGCCACCATTCGCGGCTTCGACGAGACCGATATATACGCAAAAGTTCCCGGCTACCTGAAGGAAATCAAGGTCGATAAGGGCGACCGCGTCCGCAAGGGCCAACTCATCGCAGTCCTTACGTCGCCCGAACTCGATCAACAGGTCGCCAACGCGCGCGCCAACTACAACCTCGCCGTCGTCACCGACAAGCGTAACCAGGCCTTGCTGCGGGCAGCCGTCATCGCGCAGCAGGCGGCCGATGAATCCCACGCCGCGATGCTGCAAGCCAAAGCTACCCTCGAACAGGACATCGCCAACCAGGCCTACGAGACGATCACGGCGCCTTTCGACGGTATCGTTACCGCACGCTACATCGATCCCGGCCACCTCGTGCCCGCGAACACGACCCCCGGCACACCCGGCGAGGGAGCGATCATCGGTATCTCCCGGTTGGCCCCCCTGCGCGTGTTCACGTACGTGCCCCAGAACATCGCCCCGTTCATCAAGAACGGCGATCCAGCGACGATTACCGCCGCCGGCTACCCCGGCCAAAAGTTCACCGGCACCATCACGCGCCATCCCGACGCGCTGTCCCCCGACACGCGCACGATGCTGGTCGAGGTCGATCTCGCCAACGAAAATCAGGCGCTCTATCCCGGAATGTACGCGACAGCCGAGTTCACGGTTAAAATGGGCGCCGGATCCCCGATGGTCCCCGACGACGCACTCGTGTTCCGCGACGGCAAGGTCTATGTGCCCGTAGTCCGCAATAACCAGTTGCACCTCGCCGAGGTGACGCTAGGCTACGACAACGGGCAGATGGTCGAGGTCATCAGCGGTATCAACCAGACCGACAAGGTGGCAGTCAACGTAGGCCAAGCAGCCCGCGACGGCGAAAACGTCCAACCCGTAGCCAACACCAAGTAGCACTCTCGCCGTGACTCAACACCTCACGCTCCGCGTCCATTTGCCGCCAGCGCTCGCGCGCCAGCTCGGCGCTCGGCGAAAACAGACCGGACAAAGCCTGTCCGCGATCATCGTGCAGGCGCTCGAGCGACTACTCGGCGACGAAGATCAGACCGTATTTCAAACCTCGACCGTAAACGCCCTGATGGAAGGTGCATCGACCGGCGACATGACGATGGGCGAGCTGAAGACTCACGGTGATTTCGGTCTGGGCACGTTCGACGGGCTCGACGGCGAGATGATCGAGCTCGACGGCAAGGTCTTCCAGGTGCGCGCCGACGGCCACGCACATCCGGTCGAGGATTCGACGCGCACACCATTTGCAACTGTGAGTTTTTTCAAGGCCGACGAGAGCGCGCGGCTCAATCGCCCCTGCGATCAGGCTGAAATGCTCGCGACGGTCGCCGCGATGCTGCCCTCGCAGAACATCTTCCATGCGCTCAGGATCGAAGGGCGCTTCGACTACGTGAAGACTCGAGCAGTCGCCAAACAGGACAAATCAGTCGGCCTCGAACAGGCCGCGCGCGAAGAACCGGTCTTCGAGTTTCACGACGTCGAAGGAACCATCGTCGGATTCTTCACGCCGGACTATCTGCGCGGCGTCAATGTGCCCGGCTATCATTTGCATTTCATCACCGCCGATCGCTCGGCCGGCGGCCACATGCTCGATTGCCGGGTTGCGGACGTGACGATCAAGATTCATCACACGCCGGAATTCGAACTCGGCACGCCCGGCACCGAGGAATTCCTTAAAGCCGATCTCTCCCGCGACCACACCGCCGCCATCGCGAAAATCGAACGCTAGCGCTTCACAGCGCGGCGAAATTGCGATTTTCGTGCGGCCACGGCGGCGCACCGGCGATCGCGTCGAGCACATCCTCGGGTCGTTCGACGAGCGACCACATCGCACGATGACGCTTGTCCATGAAACGCCGCTCGATGCAGCTTTCCAAGAATGCCACGCACGGCGAATAGAAGCCAAGCGTGTTGACCAACACGATCGCCCCGCCGAACAATCCAAGCCGCTTCCATGTGATCGCTTCGAACAGCTCCTCGAGCGTGCCGCATCCGCCCGGCAGCGCGATTACCGCGTCGACTTCGTCGATCATCAGGCGCTTGCGCTCGTGCAGGTCATTTACGATCAGCAGCTCGGTCAAACCGCGATGACCCCATTCGAGGTTGTACATGAAACGCGGCAGGACGCCGATCACGCGGCCACCTTCGGCCAGCGCCGCGTCCGCAAGATGACCCATCGAGCCGACGCTGCCGCCGCCATAGACCAACGTCACCTTGTTGCGCGCCAGCGTGCGGCCCAGGCGCCCGGCGGCGTCGTGATAAGCGGGATCGCACTGACGGCTCGACGCGCAATAAACGCAAACTCGCTTGATAGCCATCGCGCGATCGTATCCGACCGATTCGCGCCCATCCAGATACCGCGCGACTGCCGCTCATGCGAGCGAGCCTGTTGCAGCTCGGGAAACCCGGCTTGCCGGGAGATTCATGATCTGAGACCTTTAGCGAACCGACGTGCGCCTTGCGCGCGCAAGCATCCGCGATGCAGGCCGCTCATCCAAACAGCTTGTCAGAACAACCGAAATTAGCCCCGTGGATCCCGCGGCCGCGCCGCTACCTGGCTGCTCTGTTCGCGATGCTGATGTCGGCTACGATTTTCGAAGGCTACGACATCACGATCTTCCACCTGGCGACGCCTGAAATCGCGCGGACCTTTCACATGGCCAACCCTGCCATCGGACTGATGGCGACGATCGTGCGGTTTGGCGGGATGCTATCGTTCTTCGTGGTAATCCTCGCCGATCGTTACGGCCGAAAACCGATCATCTCCACGACCGTACTTTGTTACACGATTTTCACTTTGTTCACGGCGCTCTCGACCGGTGTGAAGTCGTTCACGATTTTTCAAAGTACGGCGCAGATATTTCTCGCGGCCGAGTTCGGGATTGCCGTCACAATGATCAGCGAGGAGTTTCCCGACGCGACACGCGGGCGCGCGATCGCGGGGCTGCACATGGTTGCGTTTCTCGGGGTGACCGCCGCCGCGCTTAGCTACGCGATCATAGCGGAGTCGCGATGGGGATGGCGCGGCATGTACCTGCTGGGGATCGCGCCGCTGGTGATGATCGCGTTTTTGAGGCGCGGACTGCGCGAGACTGCGCGCTTCAATGCGCTCGAGCGGGCGCGGGCTGCGGCTGGCCTGCCACGTCCCGAATTCTGGACGTCGATTCGCAATTCCCTGGCGCCGCTTGCCGGTCCGTATCGCTCGCGCCTGCTGGTCATGGCCGGGCTGTGGAACTCGATCGGATTGATCGGCGGCCCGACGGTTACCTACTTCAGCCTTTACGCCCGCCGCGATCATCATTGGAAATCGCACCAGGTCGCTGCGGCGATAATTCTCGCCTACGCGATGGGCACGGTCGGCAGCCTGTTGAGCGGATTTCTGATGGACCGGCTGGGACGAAAATTTACGACCAGCTTCTTCTACCTGATGTCGGCGGCCGCAATGTACGTGCTGTTCACCAGCGACAGTTACGGCGCGATCCTTGCGGGCGAAGTCGTCACAATGTTTGCGTATCAAGCGGCGCGCACCGCGACCTCGGCGCTGTCGACCGAGTTGTTTCCGACCTCGATTCGAGCGACCGGATATAGTCTGTGCGTGCAAGTGATTGGGCAGATCTGCTGGATGCTGTCGCCGGTCATTATCGGGCTGCTCTCGGGGCGGCTCGGCGGCTTGGGCAACGCGGCGTCGCTGTTTGCAGCCGGCCCGCTGGCTGGCGTCGCGATCGTGCTGTGGTTCGTCCCCGAGACTCGCGGCAGGACATTGGAAGAACTCTCGCCAAGCGCCGGAGAGACCCCTCCAGCCAAATCGGCGCCGATCGCGCCGGCCTGATCGCATCCGTACACACCGATCGAGCGCCGATTGCGCTTCCGTTCGAAACCGCACTCTGTTACGCCTCGCTCATAATGTAATTGCCCCAGGAGAAACGCCGTGGATTTTAATATTCCCGCCGATGTCACAGCCTATCTGGCCGAGCTGGATGCGTTCATCGAGAAAGAGATCAAGCCGCTCGAACGCGAGAACGACAACATTCGTTTTTTCGATCATCGCCGCGAATGGGCACGCACCGACTTCGAACGCGACGGACTGCCGCGCCATGAGTGGGAAGCGCTGCTGGGCGAGATGCGCCGGCGCGCCGACAAGGCGGGACACTATCGCTACGCGCTGCCCAGAGAATACGGCGGCAGGGACGGCACCAACCTCGCGATGGCAATCATCCGCGAGCACCTGGCGGCCAAGGGACTCGGGCTGCACAACGATTTGCAGAACGAAAGCTCAATCGTCGGCAATCTGCCGACGGTGCTGATGTTTCGCGACTTCGGCAACGAGCAGCAGAAGAGGGAATTTATCCCCAAGCTGCTGGACGGTTCGATGCGGGTCGCGTTCGGACTCACCGAACCCAAGCACGGTTCCGACGCGACCTGGATGGAGACGCGCGGAGTTCGCGACGGCGATCACTGGCTAATCACCGGCGCCAAGATGTGGAATACGGGGCTGCATGTCGCCACCCACGATTTCGTGTTCGCGCGGACCAGCGGCAAAGACGGCAGCCCGCGCGGCATCACTTGCTTCATCGTTCCGACCAAAAGCGCAGGCTTCAAGATCGAAGAGTATTTGTGGACGTTCAACATGCCTACCGATCACCCGCGCGTCTCGCTGACCGACGTCGCGGTGCCGGCCGACTCGATTCTTGGCGATCCGGAAAACGGGCTGGCGGTGGCGCAGCATTTCGTCCACGAGAATCGCATTCGCCAGGCGGCGAGTTCATTGGGTGCGGCGCAATATTGCATCAACGAGAGCGTGAAATACGCCAAGGGTCGCAAGCCGTTCGGAAAACCACTGGCGAGCAACCAGGCGATTCAATGGCCGCTGGTCGAGCTGCACACCGAAGCCGAGATGATCCGCAACCTCATCCACAAGACCGCGTGGCAGATGGATCAAATGTCGAAGCCCGAGGTCGCGCTGAAACTTTCCGACAAGGTCGCCATGTGCAACTACCGGGCGAACCGGTTGGTGTGCGAAGCGGCGGATCGCGCGATGCAGGTGCATGGCGCGATCGGGTACTCGCGGCATAAGCCATTCGAGCACATTTTCCGGCATCACCGGCGCTATCGCATCACGGAGGGATCGGAGGAAATCCAGATGCGACGCGTGGCGCAATATCTGTTCGGATTTTTCAAAGACCGAAAGCAGGCCGAAGAATGAAGCGTTCGCGCGACCGGTCGATTCAGTCTCCGGCCGGCGATCGGCCCAGCCGGGCGCCGGCGGCGCGCCGCATCCAGACCGCGGGCAGGCGTGCGGCAAAGTCGATATAGAACAAGGACAGGTGCCAGCCGGCCCTGAACGCAAGGCCGAATCTTCGCCTGCGCAGCAAGTAGCGAATCATCGTCGGATGAAGCGTGAGCTCGACGAAATCGAGCCAGTCGGTCTCATCCATCGTGATCGTGTAAGCCCATCCGAGCGGCGGCCTCACCTTTCCCGAGAGCACCATCGCAGGACCTTCGATCGCAACGGTCTCCCTCCCGCAGTCCATCGCGAGGCATCGCTTACCGAGGCCTTTTGACCAAAATCTCATCAGGCTTCAACTCCCGCTCCCGCATCTTCCTCGCTCGCCGCGGCCAGCGGCTCGGGTAATCCCCGGCGCAAGGGATGAAAGATCAGTTTCAGCGCGGAGCGCGCCGCTTTTCCGAAGAGTCCCAATCCCAGGCGCTCGGCGAGGTAGCCGACGACGGCGGGATCGCGGGCCAGGATAACGAAGTTGAGGAGGTCTGCGTCCTCCAGCTCGGCGCGGTAGGTCCAGTTGACTTTTTTTTCCTTGATCATTCCTTCGAGAACGACGCAGTCAGGCGCCTCGGTGATCCGCGCTTCGGTGAAGCGGAATGGCAGAGTGATTTTTCCAAGCCCCTTGGAGGCGAGTCTCATCGTAGATCGCCTCGCCGCTACGAAGCGGCCCGCTCCGAAGCGGGCAGGTAGCCCGCTTTGCGCGCGAGAACCACAATCTCAGGCTCGCGCCACCAGATTGGAAGGCCGAGATCTTCGGCGACGACCCGGGCGGAGTTATAGCCCGGCCCCATTATTACCATCCCGCCCGGATGCACGCTCGAGCCTCCTACGTAAAGGCCCGGGATCGGCGTGCGATAGCTGGAGCATTCGGGGAAAGGCCGGTTGTAGCCCATCTGTAGCGAGGTATAGGCGCCGTGCTTGATCGAGCCGCGCTTCATGGTCGGGAGCTGGGCTTCGATATCTTTGGGCGACCAGGCGACCGACACGCGGATGTTGGCCTGCTTGAGGTTCGGCGCGTAGCTGCTCCAGAAGTCGAGCGCCCGCTTCGCGTACCCCTCCCTTTCCTTGTCCCACGGGGCGTCGTACGGGGCCCAGGATTCCCAGCGCAGCGTATGAGGGGTGCCGAAAGTCACGTGATGCGGTGCCATCAGCGGATCGTGCATCGAAGCGACCGTGCCGTGCCCCGCCATCCGGGAGAAGTCGCCTTGCTCGACTTCGCGGATATGCGCGAGCACATCGTCAACGCTCTCGTAGCCCATGACCGTGATGAGCGAGCGATCGACAACTTCCGGGTAGCCCTCGTAACGCGGCGGTGCGCCGAGCACACCCCAGTTGGCGACGAACAGGCTCCACTTCTCCCATTCGTAATTCTGCGCTCCTTCGCGAAGCTCGGGCGCGATCGTGTCGCCGCTGAGGAGCTGCAGAAAGGTCTGCTCGGGGTTGAGCGTGCTCACCACGGCGCGCGCTTTGAGCGTTGTTCCGTCCTCGAGCTCGACCCCCGTCACCCGTTTGTCGCTCAACACCAGCCGGCGCGCGCCCTTGCCGACGACCACGATGCCGCCCGCCTCCTCGATTTGCCGCCGCAGGACCGAGGAGAGCTGATGCGATCCGCCGCGCACCAGCGCGCTGTGAGTCAGCCGCGACAGATAAATCGGCGCCATGAAACCCATGCCGCCCTCGTCCGGCTCGAGCCCGAACATCGAGCTCAAGTAAAGCAGCCCCGCGTTCACGCGAGGATCGTGGAAGCCGAAGGATTCAAGATATTCAAGCGGCGTCATCTCCGAGATTTCGGCCATCCGCTCTCCGAGCGCACCGGCCTCCCGAAACAGCATCATCTGCTCGATCGGCTCGACCGGCGGGACGAAGGTTGCCGGGATGAGGATCGCCTCGCACAACTGGTCGACCTCCTTGCGGAACTTGGCGTAACGTTCGGCGTCAACCGCGCTCAGCGCGGCGACGCTTTGCACAGAGCGTGCGGGATCCATGAAAAGCGTAAACGACTTGCCTCCCGAAAACAGAAACGACACCTGCGCCTCGGGGTACGCGAAACGCACGCCCTCCGCACCGAGCTCGAGATCGCCATAGGGCGGCATCAGTTCGCCGAGCATCATGTAGGTGGCGTGGTAATTCATCTTGAAGCCGGCGAGTTCCTGGGTCACCAGCCCGCCGCCGGTCTCGAGGTTGCGCTCGACCACGGCGACCCTTGCGCCCGCCCGCGCCAGGTAGGCCGCGCAGGTAAGCCCGTTCGGACCCGCGCCCAGCACTACTGCGTCGAACTCCTGAACCATGAGTCCCTCCTCCTCACCTGCCGAGATGCGAGGCGATCTGATCGAACGGATGGTGCCGCCACCATTCCTGCTTGCGGACGCCCAAGTCCTCGGCCACGCAGCTCGCGGTGATGTAGCCGGTGGCGAGATGGGTCAGAGAGCCCGGCCAGACCCCGTTGCTGAAGTAGAGGCCCGCAATGCGGCTCCGGTTCGGCATCCGCCCCATGTACCATTGCGCCCCGCTCACGTCCCCGCCGAGTTCATGCCCGTAGATCGCCGAAGGGTTTCGCCGCCAGTTGTCGAGCGGAGTCGAGTAGGTGCTCGCCAGGACAAGCTCCCTGAACCCCGGCGCCAGCGCCTCGATTTGGCCGAGGTGGTTTTCGTGCAACCGGTCGGTGATCTCGCGATTGTCCCAGGCTTGGATGCCGCCGTAGCGGCGCAAATTGACCGGGTACTCGATCTCGAACACCATCGCGCACTTGCCGTCGGGCGAGCGGCGGCTGGGGTCAACCGCCGCGAGGTTGTACATCTCAGCAACGTCGGCCGCGACTGCAAACAGCTCTTCATTCCTGGTGTACTGCAGCGAGCGCGCGGCGTGATCCCAGGAGTCCCAGGCCCGCACCGGGTAAGGGCATTTCATGATGTCCGGGTTCCACGAGGCAGAGCCCCAATGGGCAGGCTCCTTGAGCAGGAAGTAGGAAGTGAAGGCGCAATGGCCGGTCATATCCCAGTAGTTCATCTTGCGCTGCAACTCGGCATCGCCGCGTGCGACTTCGTCGTTGCCCAGCATTTTGAGCGCGATCGGGGGACTGGTGTGCATAACCACGGCCTTGCGCGCTTTTATCTCGCGCGGCCCGAAGGCCGAATCCTCCTCCAGCACGACACCGTCGGGGCGGCCCGCCGCCCAGGTCACCTTCGCCACCGGCGCGTTGAGCATCAGGGTGCCACCGTGATGGCGATAGCATCGGACCAGGGCGTGAACCAGGTTATGCATCCCGCCCTTCGGCACCCCGATGGCGAGTCCCCAGCCGAGCAGGGTCATCACGGCGCCTTCGCCCTTCTCCGCCGGGTCTCCGAATACACCGATGTTTGCCATCCCCAAAAGGCTCGTGCGCACGTACTCGTTCTCGTAGAGCAGCTCGAGCAGCTCCATCCCGTTCATCGTTCTCAAGTCGCGCGGGCTGAAGCCGACGATGCTCCCGAGTGAAAACAGGAAATCCTCGCCCTCCGGTGAGGGAGCGGTGAAAACGGCGCGCTCGACAATCTCCGGCACTCGCGGCGCGATTTGCCCTGCGATCCGGAGGTAGGTCTTGGCGTCCTTCTGCGAGTATCTGGCGATCGCCTTGGCGGTCTTTTCACGGTTGAAGGTGTAGTAGATGAGGTTTTTGTCGGGCCATACGGTGGCGCCGCCCACCTCGGGGAAGATCATCTCGAATCCGAACGAGCTGAGATCGAGGTCGCCCCACACCGGGCTCATCGGCAGGAAGCACACACCAGCGTGGGTATCCACCGGCACTCCGGCGCCGAAAATGTCCTCGGTGAGCGCGAACGGACCGCATTCGTTGCGCTTCTCGATCACGGCTACTTCCAGCCCGGCCTTGGCAAGGTACGCTCCGCAGGCGAGCCCGTTGACTCCGGCCCCGACGATCACCACGTCGTAACTGTCCTTCATGCTTTTGGCCTCCGTCGTGATGGCCGGCGCCCGTTCGCGGCGGACACCGGGCGCGCGCTTGCCCGGGAAAGCTCGCCGAGCCGCTCCCGAACCATCCGGTAGTGCAGCGCGGTCAGAAGTTTGGACGAAGCGTCGATCGATGCGGTCGCCAGGCGAACTTCCTCGTCGGGCGGCACGCGTCCCAACACTTTCTCGTTGAACGTGGCGAACTCGAGGTCGATGAGCTTGGCGAGGATCGTAGGGTAGAAGCCCAACTGGTCGACCGAAAAGCCCATACGCCCATCCAGACCCGCCTGCCGCATGGCATGAACCGCGCCGACTATCGCTGCTTCGTCTACGGTAAACGGCTTGCCGCCTGCCGAAAGAAGGCCCTGTCTGACCAGCGCCTCCACCACCGCGGCTGAAAGCGGATAGCGGCGCAGAACCTCTTCGCGCGGCTCACGTCTATCGGCAACGTCCATCCCATGCAGGAGTCTCAGGTCTGCTTCGCGAAGGTGCTCCGAGCCGCCGTCGTCGAGCAGTTTCTTGATCACGCCCAGGGGGATGAATCGGTCGGTCTGAAGCGTCTTGATCTGCGCGATCCGCTCGACGCAGGCTGGGTCGTAGTAGGCCATCCGCCGGTGCGGCCTTTCGGGCTCGGGCAGCAGGCCCAAGGCGACGTAATGATGGACCGTGGGAGCAGTCACCCCGGTGCGTCCGACGAGCTGGCGGATGGTGAGGCCGCGGCGCGGCGGCCCTTCTTGGAGCGATTTCGCTGGGCTTCTCATTGGTGTGTGAGGTATCACCTAATACATGACACGAGTAGTGTCAAATGACGGCAGGAGGAAAACGATACGATGACGAACCCTCAAGACGAAAAGACAGCCCAGAAGTTCACGGCGGGCAATGCGCTCGAGTTGGTGGCCTACCAGGCCGGGGCGGTCGTGAGCCGGGAGATCGTCAAGAAGAAGACCGGCACGGTGACGCTATTTGCCTTCGACAAGGCCCAGGGCCTCAGCGAGCACACGGCGCCATTCGACGCCCTCGTCCAGGTGCTGGACGGTGTGGCCGAGATAACCGTTGGCGGCGTGCCCCACCGCCTCGGCAAGGATGAAATGATCCTGATGCCGGCCAACGTGCCCCACGCCCTGAAGGCGGTCGAGCAATTCAAGATGATGTTGGTGATGATCCGCGAGGCAACGGGCTGACGGCACGTGTGGTGGGCGGTGCAGGTTTCGAACCTGCGACCCCCGGCTTGTAAGCTGTGTTCCGGCCAGAAAACGCCGATGCGATTGAGGATCATTCGGTAACGGTTGATAACAGCAAAACCCATGGCGCAGAAGGGGTTTCTCGATCATAGGAGGATGCGACTCAGCACTATCGAGTAGGATGAGCTGACATCGGGATAGGGCACAATTTCGGGCACAAAGGGCACAAAATTGGGCACAGTGATTTGGGACTGCTGAGTAGCTACAGAGCGAAAGGATTTGCCGTCGTTAGGAAGGAACTGACGGCGTGGCGATGGTTTCGGCACCGTTGCGCTCGGGAATGTCGCCGACAATTTCGATAAATGAGTCACTCCCATGAAGCCTTCTCCGGATTCCATCGGCCAGTCGCGCGGTCTGCCAATGCGGGATCGAGCATCGCCGCAGCTTCAGCATAGCCTGCGCGTAAGTCCGGGTCGACGCCGACCTCCTTTGCCAGCTTTCGGTACGGTACCGCCCAATCCGTTGGCGGGGGAGGGAGGCGATCCGGAAGACCTTGTTGACGTCTTCCCTCGAAGACTCCCACGAGTGCACTGCGAAGGCGCGCCGCGTCCAGCACCATGAATTGCTTCACGAGGACAAGATCGACCAGATCTTTTGCGCGACTGCTCCGCTGACCTTGGCCGTAAGTTCTGGTGTACGCATGGACCTTCTCCGCAACGTGTTGTTCGAGCCGCAGGACCGGCACTTCGATCTGTTCGATGCCGGCGAATACCAGAAGATCCGTTCCGCGAATCGGTTCAGGCTTCCATTTCAGGGGGTCTGAAAATCCGATATCGACCATAACTTCCTCGAACCGCCTACCGCCGAGTTCCGCGCGGACGCGGTATCTCACCGCCGCACCCTCAAATTCTTCGCCCGGCGCGCCGATCTTCTCTATATCGAAAGCAAAGAAATCGTCGAGGTCAACAGCTTGGGCGGCTATTAGATCTGAGGTGGCCACCGCCTCGTTGTCGCCGCGAACGAGATCCATATCTTTCGTGGTCCGCGTGCGTTCTCCCAGCCGGAAGTCGAGGGCCAGCGCCCCCTTGAGAACCCAGCGATCTGGCGCAGCGATGGCGAGGCGCACAAGTAGGCGGTCGAAGACGACTGCCTTTCGCAAGCGGACCAGCGAAGTGCCCCTGTCACGCGATCGCATGAGTAGGCGCTGCTCAAGCGCTTGACGAAACGCGGCTCCGCTTCGGTACTTCACTTGCGGCTGCGCTCCTGGATAGCCTGACGGACAAGACGCTCGACGCGGCCTCCGCGCGCCTTCGCAGTAGCGAGCAGTTTTGATTCGGTTGCCATGCCCCGGTCGAGTGCTTGGCTGACTGCTGCCATTATCTGCTCTGGGGCGGTTCCCGCCTGGGCCGCATCTATGATGGAGCGCGCTGGTGCGGTCACTCGGATTCCGTCGCGGACCACGACGTCGGACTTTCCAAGGCGCCGCGTCGTCGTGTGTATCGCGACCCCCGGAGATGCGGAGCGATAACGCCTCACTCGGGGGACGGTGAGATGAACGACCTCGGGCACCACGTCGGAAAGCCCGAGGATGTCGAGTGCGCTGTCATGTGACACTACGGCCACTTCTCTTCCCGTCACAAGCCACGCGGCGACTACGTCCTCGCGTGGTGAACTCGGATATTCGCGAAGTCGGTAGAGCCCTTGGTGGACTCGGAGGAAGCGACCGGACTTGGCGTGATGGGCGAGCAGCGCCTTGCTGAAGCCGAGCGCTCGCGCCTGAGCGGCAGTGAAGTACCCGCCCTGCTCGGAGGCGAGTTCAAAGAGTCGGGCGTGGCTTGGCTTGCTGCCGTTGTCCCCATCGTTGTCATGCATAGGTCAAATTATACTTGACCTTTTCATGACATCAAGTCTCAAAATTGGACCACCTGTGGCCCAGTTCCTTACGCCGTCAATGCCGGGTTCCCACAGAGCGCGCTGGCTTTTCCTTTTCCAAAAGTGATCTCGCCGTTTCGGCGAGCACCGTTTCAGTCCCCTCCTCATCGGGGAGATCGGTGCGACTGGTGGCCGATAGCCTCTTTACTTGCGGACGATTAAGTTTCAGTCCCCTCCTCATCGGGGAGATCGGTGCGACCAAGCACCGATTTCAAGCGCCGCGCTGGCGCTGATCGGTTTCAGTCCCCTCCTCATCGGGGAGATCGGTGCGACGGCCCAATTTGCCCTGTAAAATCGTGGACTTGTGCCGCACCGAAGGTTCCATTTTTTCGCAACAGCCTGAATTGCTTCAAATTGCCTCTCATTTGCGAAATTCCTTACCATATGTCGTCGCAGTAGTTGCGAAACTCGCAACCGACGCAACGCGCGCGCGCCGGCGTAGGTTCCGGCATCCTTTCGCTCCGCACGAAGCCTCTAATCTCGTCGATGGCCGAAATCACCTCCTTCCGTAAGTCATCGCCGATCTCGATTCGTATCAATTCCTTGGACGGCACGAGGTATACGAAAGCGGCTGGCACCGGTCGCCTCAGGTTATCCTCGGTCATAAGCGCGTAAGCCGTCAGTTGGATACGATGGTTGCGTCGGACGCCACCCTCGGTGTCCTTGAAGTCCACCGGATAGCACGCGTCATCCGTCACGATCAGCAGGTCAAGCTTTCCCGAGAGCCCCAGACGCTCGGATTTGACCCACACGCCGAAGCGGCGCTCCCCGCGTTCGAGGCCGTAGCGGCGAAAGCCGCGCCGCTTCTCCATTGCCTCGACTGCTGCTTCGACGTTCTTGCCGCGCTCCATTTTGTAGGTGCGGGTGAATTCCACTGGCATGACGTGCTGGTAGTAGACGATCCGCTTGCAATACGCCCACTGCTTGAGATCGGTCGCAGTGAGTGGCAGCCAGGGCTCGATATGGGCGGCGGTATCAAGCATTTTCGGGATGCACGATTTGGACAATCTCGCGTTTGGCGGACGCGTCCTTTTCGCACAATTGCAGCATGATCACCTTGCCTTCGCTATTGCCGAGTGTATCACCGAGCCGGGCGAACATCTCGTTGCGCCGAGTGGCATCGAGCGGACCACTGAACACGCTGTACTGAACGTGGTCGAGTCCGTAATCCTTGCACACGTCCGCGATCTTGAGCCGGATGCGATCGCTGGTAATGTCGTAGATGATCACGGTGAAGAGTTCCTGTCCTCTCATAAGAGCGCCGTCCTGAGAAGGTCACCACTTGAAGGAAAAGGCCTTGTAGCGCCCTTCGCCACGCAGTGCCGACGCGAGATTGCGTGCCTGTATCTGCACGACGGACTTGAGCTTGTGACGCTGGCCGCGGAAGTTGACCTCGCTTTCCAACCGCTCAAGCACGATCTGCGCAATGGTCCGCCGGCTTGAATCGGTGAGCATTCCCCCTTGGGTCTCGATCGCACTTCCCTTGCCGAGCGCCGCGATAATCGCGCGATCGACCACCGGCTGGCGGAACTCCTCGACCATATCGAGGACCAAGGAGGGTTTGCCTGGGCGGTCGACGTGAAGAAAGCCGGCAAACGGTTCCAGGCCAGCGTTCATGATTGCGCCCCAGACCTGCGTATAAAGCATTCCGTAGCCATAATTGAGCGCGGAGTTGACGGGGTCCGTGGCGCCGCGATGCTCTCTTAGGTCGAACTCGACTTCCTTGGGTAGCAGGAGCCGGAAGCCGCTCCAGTAATTCCTGCCCGAAGAGCCCTCGATCGCGAGCAATGCCTCGCGAGCCTCGTCGATATTTGAGGCGGAGACTTTCGCGGTGCTGTTGCGCCCCTTAATTAACCGCATTGCTATTTCCGACAGTTTGGCGAACGCCTCGGGATCGGCGATCTTGAGATACTTGCCGAAGTAGCGAAGCAGGGCGGCCTGATTGCCGAGCTTGCCACGGACGACCGCCTTGGCGAATTCCACGCCGCGCTCATCGCCATACGCGGCGAGCTGCTCGCGGCGCGTCAGCACTGTGGCAGTCAGCATCGGCGAGGAAAGCATCGCGAACGGTTTGCCGCCGCGGGTGAGAAAGGAGAGGCGGATTCCGCGCTCGCAGCAGGCTTCGATCAAGTCAGTGGAGATCGAGACTCCGTTGGACGCAATCACGATATGGCCGACGCGGAAAAGTGGAAGCTCGATTTGATCGCCGGACGATTTAGGTGGTCGAGGCGCGGCACCGTTGGCGCCGAGATGCCGGAGCGGTTCAGGCGGATGCTTTTCGCCGTTGGAAGTGACGACGGTGAGAGTGGGACGGTGATTATCGACTCCAAGGGGGAGGAAGAGCTGTGGACCGCCCTCGATTAGTTCGAGCCTGGGTTTGGGTCCGCGCACGACGAGGCGATCGCCTTTTTTGGCAAGCATCACGCCGTAGTCCGAAACGATTACGCTGTCCATGTCTCCCCCTCGCGCGAAGCGCGGCTAGGCGGCTCTACTCAGTGCCATAGAGAGTAAAGCCAGGCCCGGTATTCACGACTCCAACCGGCACAATGGTTTCGATAAATCGCCGATGCCGGTTACGGCGGGGAGCCTTCCGCGTATAGGAACTTAGCATCTCGAGGTCGGCATCCGGACCGAAGTCATCAAGCGGAACGATATGGGCGCGGGCCGGCGGAGTCCACGTCCCAGTCCGAATGATGGGTTGGGTAAACTCGGATGCGACGTGCCGCGCGCGATAGGAACGGACGAAGCGCACGAACGATCCTCGTTTGCCGATGTAGCAGATCAGTGGCAGGAGTTGGATCATCTGCCTGGCAAGCAGATCGTCTCCTCTTGCTAAATCGAATGCCCATCTGAGAACGCCTTGCAGATGAGCGATTTCACGATAGGCAATAGTGGAGCCATATGGACTCATGGCATTGGGATCGCGGGATTCCTGTCGCACCTTGACGAAGGTATGCGTCACCACCGCTTTAGGCGTCGGAGCGATCCTCACCTCCACAGGAACCAGATTTCTGAGCAGCAACCCGCATTCAGTGTCGGCAAAACCAGCCCGAAACGCGGCGTCAACCAGCGCCATCTTGATCGCATATGGCGTTGGAATTACGAGAGTACGCCCGACGGAGCTTGTAGCGAGGCTGATCTTGAGGGAAAACAGGGCGGTTGGTTCGAATTCCGCAATCAGCCATCGTCCCGGACCGGGAACTCCGGCTATCCCGGTTTCCTGATCCAATTCAGCGAGGCGAACTGAGCGCGATTCATCATCGGGCGTGTCGGTTTTTGCTTGCGTAGGCATGACTTTCACTCTGGAAGTTCAACTTCGCTGGCGAGATTGGCGAGAACTTTCACGCCATCGGCGAGGCTTTGGAATTGCGCCACATGCACGCTGCCGGTCTTGATTCCATTCAGGACCTCGGCCGCGCTTTGCATCTGCTCGCGATAATCGTGACTGAGCGGGCTTACCGTTGGGGCGGGCAACGAGGTAGCCGATATAGCGACAACACCTTCGCATTTCACGATATGCGGGTTTTGCGTGTTGCGCTGAGCACCGGCGGGTTTCAACAGCGTAGCGGCGAGGGCATGGATCAGTGCCGTCGCACGCGCCTTTCGCGCCTGTGGACTGTTCCCCGTCAGCACAAG
>DLMJ01000010.1:0-16761 GCA_002479255.1 Candidatus Binatus soli
CAACTTGTGCTGACGGGGAACACTCGGAACCTGCGCTTGCCCTCTAAGTTCTTCTATCCGGCCCCGCAATTCCGCTATCTTCTTAGAGTTCATGATATCATGGGCGATATCATTAGCGCCAGCGAGAAGGTCGTGTCAAGAACCGGGCTTCTTCCAACGGAATTGAGCGGCCTTTTTTTGCGATTTCTTTGCGACATTTCGCGGAGAGGTAGAAAAAGGAACAGGAATTAACTGTGCCGCCGTCGGAGAAACCCCCGAAAGATTCCACACCCTGATTTTTTCAAAACCGCCCACTACCAACTTTCCCGCGTTCCCGTCGTCAGTTTGTGGCCTCGCGTACCTCGGCCTTCATGGATATTGTTACCTTACCCAATGCGTTCGGGTTCGGCGGCATGGATCAACTTTCAGACAATTGGAAAGCTCAACCGGACAACGAGCAGGGAATAGTCACGCGCGTTCGCGGGTCGGTCGTTGACGTCGAGTTTGCCCGCGGACGCCTGCCGGCAATCAATGACGCAATGACGATCGAGCTGGACGGACGGGCCCGGCTGGTCGCTGAAATCCAGGACCATCTCGATCTTCATACCGTCCGCGCCGTTGCGATGGAGAATACTTCGGGTCTGCGCCGCGGTGCGATCGCCCGCCGTGGCGGGCCCATCTGCGTGCCGGTGGGAGAGAAGGTGCTTGGCCGTCTCATCAACGCGATCGGCGATCCGATCGATCGCCTCGGGCCAATCGAGTCCGCAACCCGCTGGCCGATTCATCGCAGATCGCCCGCGCTCAATCGCCAGGATCACAAGCGCGAGGTCTTCCGTACCGGCATCAAGGTAGCCGACCTTCTGGCCCCGCTCGCGCGCGGCGGCAAAGCCGGGATGTTCGGTGGCGCCGGCGTCGGCAAGACCGTGCTGATCATGGAGCTGATTCGGAGCACCGTCGAAAACTACTCGGGCATCTGCGTGTTCGCGGGCATCGGCGAGCGATCGCGCGAAGGCCACGAGCTGCTGGCCGAGCTGCGCAGATCGGGCGTGCTGAGCCGCACCGCGCTCGTCTTCGGACAGATGAACGAGCCGCCGGGCGCGCGCTGGCGGGTTGGCATGACCGCGCTGACCGTCGCCGAATATTTTCGCGACGCGAAGGGACACGACGTTCTGCTCCTGATGGACAACGTGTTCCGATTCGTGCAGGCAGGCTCGGAGGTATCGGGGATGCTCGGGCGGTTGCCGTCGCGTGTCGGCTACCAGCCCACGCTGGCCACCGAGATCGCCGAACTCGAAGAGCGAATCGCGTCGGTGGCCGGCGCATCGGTGACCGCAATCCAGGCAGTGTACGTGCCGGCCGACGATTTTACCGATCCCGCGGTGGTCGAAACGTTTCGCCATCTGGACTCATCGATCGTCCTGTCGCGAGATATGGCGGCGGAGGGACTGTATCCCGCGATCGATCCGCTGGCGTCGACTTCGGCCCTGCTCGATCCGCGCGTCGTCGGCGAAGAACATTATGCGGTCGCCGAGGAGGTGCGCCGAACGATCGTGCGCTACAAGGAACTCCAGGAAATCATCTCGTTGCTCGGCGTAGAGGAGCTGAGCACGGAAGACCGGCGCATCGTGGCGCGCGCGCGGCGCCTCGAGCGGTTTCTCACGCAGCCGTTTCTCGTGACCGAGCAATTCACCGGAATTGCGGGAAAATCCGTCCCTATCGAGGAAACCGTCAAGGGCTGCCGCGCTATACTTGCGGGCGAAGGCGACGAATGGGCCGAAAGCTCATTTTACATGGTCGGAACTTTCGAGGATGCTCGCGAAAAGGAGATCGTTGCGCGCAAGGCGCAGCAATGATCCGGTTGCAATGAAGCTGATCGTCACCACGCCCACCGCGATCGCGCTTGATGAAAGCTCCGTTCGTTACGTTCGCGCCGAAGATGCCACCGGCGGCTTTGGTATCGAACCCCGCCATGCGGATTTTCTCACCACCCTCTCGATCTGCGTCGTGAGATGGCGCAATGGCGGCGGCGTCGAGCACTACCTCGCCGTGCGTGGCGGCGTGCTGCGCGTCCGCGAGGGCAAGGTCGTGGAGATAGCAACCCGCGAGGCGGTCGTAGACGATGATCTGGGACATTTGCGCAGCGAAATCCTCGCCATGATGGCGGAGGGCATTGAGGTCGAACGCTCGGCCCGATCGGTAGCGCTCAGCCTGGAACAAGCCGCAATTCGGCAAATCTATCGTTACCTGCGGCCCACTGATCAACCGCTCAAAGTCAGGCCGCTGAAATAACCGCGGGGCGCTGGTCGTGGCAACCGAGCAAGAGCATGGCAATCACGAGTTGGGGGCTGACGAACGCGAATTGGAAGAAGCCGCCAAACGGGCGCATAGCCGGCGCGAGCAGAAGCTGAGGACCGAAGAATGGCCGGTGGGCCGCTCGCTCGCAATGATCGGGCGGTTCGGATGGACGATCGTCGCGCCCATTCTTATCGGCGCGTTCGTTGGACGCTGGCTCGATCGTGCCTTCCATAGCGGTGTGTTCTGGAGCGCAGCCCTCGTCTTTGTTGGCGCCGCACTTGGTTTCTGGGCGGTTTGGAAGAGGATGAGCACCGAATGATCGGAGTAGTCGTTGTGCGGATGGCAGCCTATGCCGCACTCGGAGCGTTGATTGGCATGGCGTATTTCGCGGCGCTCGCGTGGAACGTCCGGCTTTACACCGGCCACGGAGCCGGACGGAACGCTCTGTTGGTCCATCTCTCACGCCTTGCCGTCGCTGTCGCGGCTTTCACGCTCTGCGCCAGGCAAGGCGCCGCACCCGTGCTCGCAAGCTTCGCGGGGTTTCTGGCGATACGGACGGTTTTGGTCAATCACTACCGGCTCGCGCTCCAGAGGAATCCATGAATCACTCGCCCCTTCAGACCGCGATCCTGTTTCACATCGGCATCGTTCCCATCAGCCGCACCGTCGTAACCACGTGGGGGTTGATGGCGGCGCTGACCGTCGCGAGCTGGATTGTGACGCGGAACTTTCGCGTCGATGCGGGCGCATGGCAGGTGATGATCGAAAGCGTTGTGGCGGAAATCGAAGAACAGATAGCCGCGCTGCTGAACTGCGATGCGGCCCCGTTCCTGCCGTTGCTCGGCACACTGTTCATCTTTCTGGTGGCCGCGAATCTTTGCGGGATCGTTCCCGGACTCACGGCCCCGACCGCATCGATCGAAACGCCCGCCGCGCTCGCCGCGATAGTTTTTCTATCGGTGCATTACTATGGCGTGCGCATTCAAGGCCTCGGCGCGTACTTGAAAGGCTATCTCAGGCCGAATCCGGTCATGTTGCCGTTCAATATCCTGGCCGAACTGACGCGATCGTTCTCGCTGGCGATGCGCCTGTTCGGAAATATCATGAGCGAGGAGATGGTGGTTGCGATCGTTGTGGCGCTGGCGGGTTTGCTGGTGCCGATTCCGTTCATGGCATTCGGAATTCTGGTTGGCCTGGTGCAGGCCTACATATTCAGCGTCCTGTCCGCGGTTTTTATCGGCGGCGGCATCGGCGCGATCGAGAAATGAGGGAGGTCGGAAGAAGATGACGGTCCAAATGCTCAGCATAATCGGCGCGGTGGTCGCGGTCGCCGTCGGCTCGATCTCGCCGGCGCTCGCCGAAGGCCGCGCAGTCGCGGCGGCGATGGAAGGCATCGCGCGGCAGCCCGAGGCCGCGGGCTCGCTGTCGCGCACCCTGTTCGTTGGCCTGGCGATGATAGAGACGATGGCGATCTACTGCCTGCTGGTCGCCTTGCTGCTGCTATTCGCCAATCCCTTCGCGCGATGAATTTCAGTTGGTGGAGCTTCGCGCTGCAGGCGGCCAACTTTCTCATCCTGGTCTGGCTGCTCAAGCGCTTTCTGTTCAAGCCGGTCAGTGCGATCGTCGCCCGGCGTAAGGAGGAGATTGCGCGCGGCATGGCGGAAGCGTCAGCTGAAAAGCAAAAAGCGCTGAATCTGCAGCGCGACCTCCAGGCACAATGGGCGGGAATCGAAGCCGCGCGCCAAAAGGCGATTGAAGAGCAGGGCGCGCAACTGGCCGCCGAACGGGTGAAGATGCTCGACGAAGCCCGCGCGGAAGCCGAGAAAATCCGCGATCACGCGACCACGCAGATCAGCGAAGAGCGCGCCGCCGCCACACAAGAGCTGTTTTCCCGGACAATCGAGCTCGCCGTGAACCTCGCGGAACGGCTGCTTCGCGGGCTGACCTTTCCTTCGATCGAGCATGCCTTCCTGACCCGCGTCCTAGACTATTTGGACCGTCTGTCGGCAACGGAGCGGGCCGCGCTCGTTTCGCATCTGGGCGAGACCGCTCTCGTGGTCACGACGGCTCACCCGCTCGACGCGCGGGAAGAGGCGCAATGGCGCGAACAACTCGGGAAACGGATTGGCGCCGGAGGGGGCATAAAGTTCAACAGCGATCCGGCGCTTATCGCCGGCGCCGAAATCACATTGCCGAGCGCAACTCTCCGCTTCAACTGGCGCGACGCGCTGACCACCGCCGCCAGGGAGATCAATCGCAATGAGCACGCTGGCTGAATCCGTAAAGGATCGTCTGAGCACGGCGGGCCGGCTTCTGAGTGAGCTCAAGGCCGAGCCCCGACTCGACCTGATCGGCCGCGTAGAACGAGTGGGAGACAATGTCGCCACGGTAGGCGGTTTGCCGGAAACGCGACTGGGTGAACTGCTGCTCTTCGACCGATTGGACGGCGGGGAGCCGGTTGCCGGAATCGTGCTGACGCTCGATCCGGACCTAATCGGATGCGCGATGCTCGGCGACGCCAGCTGTATCGAGGCGGGCAACCTGGTGCACGGAACCGGTTCAGTCGCAAGCGTGCCGGTAGGCGACAACCTGCTGGGCCGAATCGTGAACGCACTCGGCGTTGCGGTGGACGGAGGTCCGGAGATCGAAGCGGCGGGAGTCGAGCCGGTCGAGCGGCCGGCGCCCGCGATCGTCGATCGCGATTTCGTCGACACCGCGCTCAATACCGGCCTTCTCGTCATCGATGCGATGCTGCCGATCGGACGTGGCCAGCGCGAATTGATTATCGGCGATCGCGAAACCGGGAAAACCGCGATCGCGATCGACACGATAATCAATCAACGCGATACCGGCGTGGTTTGTATCTACTGTGCGGTGGGACAGAAGACCTCGTCCGTGAGCCAGGTGATCGATGCGGTCAGGCGCTACGGCGCGCCGGAGCGATGCATCTTCGTGTTCGCACCCGCGGACGACCCGCCTGGAATCCAATGGCTGGCGCCGTATGCGGCCTGCACGATGGCCGAGTATTTCTCAGAACGCGGTGGCGATGCGCTCTTGATCATCGACGATCTGAGCAAGCACGCCGTGATCTATCGGCAGCTGTCACTGCTGTTGCGAAATCCGCCGGGACGCGAAGCATACCCCGGCGACATCTTCTATATCCATTCGCGGCTGCTCGAACGCGCGGCCAAGCTCAATCGCGATCGCGGAGGCGGGTCGCTGACCGCGCTGCCGATCGCTGCGACGGAGGAAGGCAATCTGTCCGGTTACATACCAACCAATCTGATTTCGATCTCCGACGGGCAGATCGTTCTCGAGCCGCGGTTGTTTCACGAAGGACAGAAGCCTGCCGTCAACGTCGGCAAGAGCGTATCGCGCGTCGGAGGCAAGACGCAGTCGCATGCGATGCGCAAGCTGGCCGAAAATCTCCGCCTCGAATACGCGCAATTCCTCGAACTGGAAATCTTCACACGCTTCGGCGGGATGGTGGATCAGCGCACGCGCGAGATAATCGAGCATGGGCGGCGAATCCGCGCGGTCCTGACGCAGCCGCAATTCGCGCCGCTGTCAATCGCGCACCAGGTGGCGTTGCTGCTGGCGATCGACGAACGGCTGCTCGAGCGCCTGCCGCTGGACAAAGTGAGCGAGCTCCGGTTGAAACTCGGCCCCTGGCTGAACGAGCACGCCGCGGAACCCGTGCGGCGAATCAACACAGCCGGAGAGTTGGAGCCGCGAACGCGGCTGGCGCTCGTCACGGCGGTCGGAGAGCTGGTGGAAAGCTTGAATCACGCGGGCACTGCGCCGGCGAAGCGATAACTCGATGGCGCAAGAACGCGAAATCGCCACCCGAATCACCTCGCTCAACGAGCTACTCGAGATAGTTGCGGCGATTCGGGCGATGGCTGCCTCGCAGATGCAGCAGGCGCTCAGATCGCTGGAACCGATTCGCGGCTATGCCGAGCAGATTCGCGAGGCGTTGTCCGAAGCCGCAACTCTGCTGCCGCCCGCCGGCGTGATCGAAGCTGCGGCGCGACCAAACAAATCCGGCCTGGTCGTGTTCTGCGCCGAGCACGGCCTGTGCGGCGGCTTCAATGAGCATCCATTGCGTGCGGCCGAGCGCGCGACCGGCGGCGGGCTTGCGTTGATCGTAGTCGGAACCCGCGGCGCCCAGATTTGTCGCGAACGCGGATTGAGTCCGGACCTGGTGCTGCCGATGGCGACGCATTGCGCGGGAGTCACAGGCGCTGCACGCCGTGTCGCGGCAGAACTCTATCGGATGTTCAGCGAGCGCCGCATCGCGGGCGTCGAGGTCGTCTACGCACAATATGCCGGGGGTCAGCCGGCGCGCATCGAGCAGCGTCGCCTGCTGCCGCTCGAGGCGCCGGTCGTGCAAAAGACTTCCACCAACTTGCCCCCGATCATCAACCTTCGGCCGCAGCGTCTCTTTGATGACATAGTTGGGGAGTATTTTTTCGCAACGCTGGAGAACGCCGCGATGCAATCATTCTTCAGCGAGAACTCGACCCGCTTTCGCGCGATGGAAGCGGCGCATCAGAACATCCAGAACAAATCCCGTGACCTCACAAAACTGATGCAGCGCCTTCGCCAGGAATCGGTAACCACCGAAATTCTCGACCTGATAAGCGGCTCCGCCGCACTAGCCTCAAGTTCAGCTCCTGGCCGCGCTGGAATTGCTCACGCCGAATAGATCCATTTCGACTGACACAGCGGACTCTGCGAACTGCAAATAGCATTCGCGCACCCAGAGCACTTTCGCGAGGTTCAGGGATGATGGCGCTTTGCGGATCTGGCACGTCCGCGCTCCGCTTCGGCGGGCCCGATTGCAGCAATTCTTTCGTGCAAGATGGATAAAAGTCACCCGATTGGTTAGGGGAGCACATGATTTGTCGGCGGATGCCGAAAGGTGAGGCAGTGTGGAGCAGCATGCCGAGGTACTGATCGGCAGACCGTGGCATCAACGGGTCCCGACCTGGCGGGACGCCGTTGCGACGCTGTTGGTGCTGGCGATTGTGATGCTCCTCGGATCCGGCGCTCACCAGATGGTGGCGCCTTTCGTTGCCGCGCAACAGCCGAGGATCTCCCTCTCTCCGGCTGTCCTGCCGGTCTACGCTCTCCGCACGACGTTGCGCATGCTGGCCGCGCTCGTCGCCTCGCTAATCTTCACGTTCATCTACGCCACGCCGGCGGCCAAGAGTCGGCGGGCCGAAACAGTGCTGATACCGCTGCTGGACGTCCTCCAATCGGTGCCGGTACTTGGCTATCTCTCTTTCACGGTCGTGTTCTTCGTCTCGCTTTTTCCCGGCACTTCTCTGGGGCCGGAGCTTGCCGCGATCTTCGCGATCTTTACGGCCCAAGCCTGGAACATGACTTTCAGTTTCTATCAGTCGCTCATAACCATTCCGACCGATCTCGACGAGGTGAGCCGCAGTTTCCGGTTCTCGGGTTGGCAACGCTTTTGGCGCCTCGAGGTGCCGTTCGCCATGCCTGGGCTCATCTGGAACATGATGATGTCGATGTCCGGCGGCTGGTTCTTTGTCGTCGCCTCCGAAGCTATCTCCGTTGGTAACATCCAGGTCACGCTTCCGGGAATCGGGTCCTACGTCGCCCTTGCAATCCAGCAACGTGACCTCGCGGCAGTTGGATGGGCAATCGTCGCGATGACCGTCACGATCCTTATTTACGATCAGCTGCTCTTCCGTCCGCTGGTAGCCTGGGCCGACAAGTTCCGGTTCGAGCACACGGCTGCGGTGGTCGTGCCGAGGAGCTGGGTGCTTGACCTGTTTCGAGGCGCGAGCTTCCTTAGACTCCTTGGCAAGCCGATCGGCGGGGCCGTGCAGGCCACCCTGCGAGCCCGGCTTGCTCTCCCCCGAAAACCTCGTTGGCTTCCAGTTTTCGCGCTACCTCGCCGCGCAGCTGATGTCGCCTGGTTCGGCCTTCTTCTTGCCGGCCTTGCATATGTGGGATGGAAGCTCATGGAATTTGCCGAACCCGAACTGTCTTGGGGCGACGTTACTATCGCCGTAAACAACGGCGTCCTTACCTTCCTTCGGGTCGTGATCCTGATTGCCCTGGCGTCAGTGGTCTGGGTTCCGATCGGAGTCGGTGTAGGGCTGCGGCCGAAGCTCGCGGAGAAGGTCCAGCCGATCGCGCAGTTTCTCGCCGCCTTTCCGGCCAACCTGCTCTTCCCGGTCGCGGTCTTCCTAATCGTGAAGTTTGTCCTGGATCCCAAGATCTGGCTTAGCCCGTTGATGATTCTCGGGACGCAATGGTACATCCTTTTCAACGTTATCGCCGGCGCGAGTGCGTTTCCGAACGACTTCAGGGAAGCAGCAGCGAGCTTCCGAATCCGCGGTTGGCACTGGTGGCGCCAGGTGATGCTGCCCGGAATCTTCCCTTATTACGTGACGGGCGCGATTACGGCGTCCGGCGGCGCCTGGAATGCGAGCATCGTCTCTGAGGCGGTCAGTTGGGGGCCGACAAAGCTCAGTGGGTCAGGGCTTGGCGCTTATATCGCGCAGATGACTGAAGCGGGCGATTACCCTCGGATCGCGCTGGGCGTCGCGGTCATGTCAGTATTCGTCATCACGATGAACCGGCTGCTATGGCGGCCGCTCTACGCCTTTGCCCAACGGCGAACGCGGCTCGATTGAAAGGAACTAATGGCTAGCCCGGCGAACAAGCCCGTCATCGAAATGCACAAGGTCTGCAAAGTTTTCGCCAAGCCATCCGGCGAACCGCTGGCGGCGCTGGCCGACATCGAACTGTCATTGCGAGAAGGCGAGATCCTCGGCCTCCTTGGCCGCTCAGGTTCAGGGAAGTCGACCCTACTGCGCATTGCTGGAGGACTTATTAGGCCGACTTCCGGTGAGGTGCTCTATCGCGGGCAGCCGTTATCTGAGCCGGCCGAAGGTATAGCAGTTGTATTTCAGAGCTTTGCTCTATTCCCCTGGCTTACCGTACTCGAGAACGTCGAGGCCGGCCTCGATGCGCTCGGGTTGGCCCATGACGAGGCTCGCCGCCGGGCAATGTCGGCCATCGACTTGATCGGTCTCGACGGGTTCCAATCCGCTTATCCTCGCGAGCTCTCAGGGGGAATGCGCCAACGGGTCGGCTTCGCACGGGCGATCGTAATCGAGCCAGTTTTGCTTCTCATGGATGAGCCGTTTTCAGCCCTCGATGTTCTAACGGCTGAGACCTTACGGACCGACTTCCTCGATCTCTGGATAGAGCGTCAGCTTCCCACCAAGTCGGTATTGCTGGTAACCCACAACATCGAAGAAGCGATCATGATGTGCGACCGAATCCTTGTCCTTTCCACAAATCCCGGGCGTATCGCGGCCGAGATTCCGGTCCCCTTGGCGCATCCACGCAACCGATTGGATACCGAGTTTCATAATATTGTTGACGAGTTTTATTCGATTCTTACTTCGCGCGCGACGGAGTCGATCGGAGCACAAAGACAAATTCACGGGGGTTTGGCGCAGCCGCTGCCACCGGTCCCGATCAATCTGCTCGCCGGGTTCATTGAGGCGTTGGCTTCACCCCCTTACCAAGGGCGTGCCGAGCTGGCCAGGATCGCCGGCGCGCTGGCCCTGGACATCGGGGAACTCTTCCTGATTGCCGAAGCTCTTCACATCCTGGAGTTCGCGGAGCTACAGGAGGGCGCTATCAAGCTGACCGCGGCTGGGCGCGTTTTCGCCCAGAGCGGAATGGAAGAGCGTAAGCGGCTGTTCAGCGAGCATCTGCTTCAGTTTGTGCCTCTCGCCGCCCATATCCATCATGTCCTCAATGAGCGCGAGGGTCATCTCGCACCCAGGGTAAGATTCGAGTCCGAACTTGAGGACCATCTGAATCCGAGCGACACGGAGAAGACTCTGCGCGCCGTCATCGACTGGGGGCGCTATGCGGAACTTTTCACTTACGATGGCGAGACAAGGACGTTCACCGCCCGCAACCTTGTCGCGAACAGCTGAGGTCACGGTCTTCAAGCCACGATGCGCATGAGTGTTGCCGCGTTGGCGACAGCATATCCGCCGGCGTCGTTATTGAAATAGGCATAGACGTCGCGGCCTTTCTGGAGAAAAGCCTTCATATGGGCGCCCCATTGCTCGAGTTCACTTTCCGAGTACGACGAGGCGAAAAGGGCCTTGGGGCCGTGGAAGCGGAAGTAAACGAACGGCGCAGTAGCAATCACGCCGGGGAAGGGATAGCGGCTGGAATGAGAGAGCACGAGGCCCACACTATGTTCGCTGAGCAGCGCGACTGCCTCCTTGCTGAAGCATGACTCGTGTCTGAACTCCATCGCGAGCCGCAGCGGGGGCCGTGAAGCGCCGTAGCCGAGAAACCTTTCCACCAGCTTCAGATTCTGCGGTGTGGCGTGAAAGCTCGGCGGAAGCTGAAGAAGAATGGGGCCGAGTTTTTCCTTGAGGGCAACGGCTCGTCCGACGAACTCGGTCCATTCTGCCCTCACACCCTTGAGCCGCTTCATATGCGTGATTAGGCGCGACGACTTGAGAGCGAAAATGAAACCTTCGGGCGTTTGGCTGTGCCAGTTCTCGCAGGTCGTCAAGCGCGGCAGATGATAGAAGGAGTAATTGACCTCCGTGGTGTTGAAATGCTTTGCGTAGTAGGAAAGCCACTGTCGAGACGGAAGATCCTCGGGATAGAAACTGCCGCGCCAGCCGTAGTAATTCCAGCCTGAAGTGCCTACGAAGAATTGAGCCATTTGCACAAGCTCCGACAACGCCCCTTCGTCGCTTCGCGCGGTCCACGTAGCCAGGACCTCCTGCGCCACCTGGCCGGCCGCCACGACGTAGCGTCGGGCTTTTGAAATGAACTCCCAGCCCGGATCAAATCACGGCTTCCTTCGCGCCGGCTTCGCCTTCGCCCTGGCCTTGCGAGGGACTACTTTGGATTTCGCCGCCGCGACGGCCTTGCTCGCCTTCCCGCGAGCCTGGCGTGCAACCGGCCGGCGCTTCTTTTTGCCCCGGGCCAGATCGAGCAGAGTCTTACCGGAACGCCTCGATTTCTCACGCCCGCGCACGATCTCTTGAACAGTCTCTTCAGGCAGCACCTCTACAATCACCGCAAGCCCGTCGCGATCGCTGACATGTGGAAGGAGTCGACGGATGAGTTCAAGGCCGTATCCCGCCTGCTCCGGAGTGATTTCTTCAGCCTCGGCCAATTCGGCGAGCTCCTGAACGGCCTCGAGCGCAGCATCGTGCTCGGCGCCGAGCCTCTCAACGTAGTCGGCTCCATAGATCTCGGCGAGAGCTGGGTAGAGAACCTGCTCTTCGTAATGAAAGTGCGGACCGGCATGCGCCGCCATCTCGCCAACTCCCTGTCGAACCGCCTCGATGTCATTGGCCTCGATGGCGTCCATCAGGCCGAGCAGCATATCGCGCATCTGGCGGTGCTCCTCGCGGAAGACTTCTGTGAATTGATTCGCCAACATTTGCTCCCTCCCGGATTTACAGCGCCGACCCGATCCGGCTGCGCTGCAACTCTCCAATTTGCTTCTTCTCCTGGATCTCAACCTGCAATGCAACACTCACAGAGAAGGAGAGCAAATCGCTTGCCATCGGGACTAACTGGATTGGGCCGGTTATTGCACTTCTTGTGTGACGCAGAAGATGGCGATGAGTCCGAATGCTCCGGCGGAACTGTCTCCAATCGCACCACTCACATCAGCGCCTTCGATATTCGAGATGCTGGAGGAACTCGATGGCGAGCTACATCTGATCGAGCGCGTCGAAGGATGGTCGCCGTACACGCACGCCTATCGGCTTCCTGACGGCTCGGTCTATTTTGGTAGCGCTCGAGGCGGAAGAGAAAAGCGAAGACTAGTAGAGCAGATAGCGCGCGCGCAGGATGCGGAAATTCTCCAGCTCCGGTTGCCAACCCGCGACGATCTGTTTGGGATCCACGCCCGACTTGATTTCCTCCAGCGTTCGACGCGAACCAACCATCGAGAGCGTCGCGTCGATCTTGAAATCATTCGCATATAAACGATGCAGCGCGGCAATCAGCTCGATTCCCAGCGCCGGCGAATCAAGCGCGAGGCGATCGTCGAGAGAAATCCGTACTCCGTGGCAGCTCCGGCCGGCATAGGTGTCGGCGGATGGCGTGAAATCGGCTGACCGAAAGCGAACGCCGGGGATCTTTCGCTGGTCCAGGTAGGAGAGCAGCGCCGCAGAATCGATCCACGGCGCGCCCACCAATTCGAATGGGGTATCGGTCCCGCGCCCGACGCTCACATTGGCGCCCTCGATCATCGCAACGCCCGGATACAGCGTCGCTTCAGTAAGCGTTCGCAGGTTCGGCGAGGGCGGCGTCCATCGCAGCCCCGTTTGATCGAACCATTCGGAACGCGCATAGCCGCGCATCTTGATCACGTGCAGGCGCGCGCCGATGTGGTTTTCGCGATTGAACATCCCGGCAAGCTCGCCGACCGTCATGCCGTGGCGCGTCGGCAGCGGGAAATATCCGGTGAACGATTTCAAATCGGCGTCCATGATCGGGCCTTGCACGACAGCGCACGAAATCGGATTCGGACGATCCAGCACATAAAAGTCGATGCCGCGGCGCGCCGCTTCTTCCATCGCATAGGCCATCGTCGTGACATAGGTGTAAAAGCGCGCGCCCGAGTCCTGAACGTCGAACACCACCGCATCGAGGCCATCGAGCATCGTGGCGCTCGGCCGCCGCGTCTCTCCGTACAGGCTAAAGAAGCGCAGACCCGTGACGGGCTCGGCGCCCGGCGCGACGCTCTCATCGACATCGCCGTGCAGGCCGTGCTCGGGACTGAAGATCGCGCGCAGCGTCAGTCCGCGCGCATGTGAAAGCGCTTCGATATCGCGAGTGCCGGCGTGAGTGACGCCGGTCTGATTGGTGATCAATCCGACGCGCGTGCCTCTGAGTTGCGCGAATCCGTCACCCGCCAATACGTCGGCGCCGCTCAGAACCCTTGTGTGAGCGGCAGTGCGTTTGGCCAATGCGCAGAAAGAGTTCAAGCAAGGCCGGCATTCCACGATGCGATCCTCGGACAGGGCGCCGAGGCGATCTGAAATCAGCGCGAGAATTTCGCGTCGCAACGGGCCCGCATCACCTGCGCCGCCGGGGTACGTGCGGTTGGTCAAGATGATCGCATAGGTGGAAGATACGGGATCGATCCACAGCATCGTCCCGGTGAATCCGAAATGGCCGTACGAACCGACCGGCAAGAGCTGCTCGCGATTCGCGCACAGCGGTGCGCCGAGATCCCATCCCAGCCCGCGCAGGTGGCTCGCATCAACCGCGTCGGCCGGCGATTGGGGGGTCGTCATTTCGTCGATCGAACGCGGAGAGAGAATCGTGACCGCGCCCGCGCGTCCGCCGTCGAGCATCATCCTCGCGAAGATCGCCAGGTCGTTGGCGGTGGAGAACAGTCCGGCATGACCCGCGAGGCCTCCCATTCGCGCGGCGGTCGGATCGTGGACTTCGCCGATGCGCAACTTGCCGTCGACGTATTCGGTTGGCGCAATACGATTGAGTTCCCGCGCCGGCGGGCTGAAACCAGTGTCAGCCATTCCGAGCGGCGTGAAAATGTTGATGCGGCAATAGTCGTCGAGCGGAAGCTTCGCGACGCGCCGAACCACCTCGCCGAGCGCCTCGAAATTGATGTCGCTGTACTCGTAGTGCGTTCCCGGAGGATGAAGCGGCTTCGCATCCGCGGTCATCTTCATTGCGGTCGAGTAGCCGGTCCATTTGCGGCGCAGGTCCAAATCCGGCGCCAGGCCGGAATAATGCGTCATCAACTGGCGAATCGTAATGCGTTCCTTGCCGTTGCGAGCGAAGGCGGGCCAGTAAGTCGCGACCGGCGCGTCGAGGTCGATCCTGCCGCGCTCGCGAAGCTGCATTATCGCGACCGCGGTCGCGACGGGTTTGGTCAGCGAGGCGAGATCGAAAATTGTGTCGGGAGTCATCGCGACTCGCCGGGGCTCGAGCGCGCGATATCCGAAAGCGTGGCGATAAACGACCTGGTTGCCTTGCCCAATCTCAACCACGGCGCCGTGGATTCTTCCCGCTTTGATCTCAGACTGGACGATGGTGTCGATTTGTTGCAAATCCGCTTCGCGCAAGCGAGCGGACGAGGCGGCATCAGCAGACGCCAATGTTGCAAGGATCGCGGCGAGCAACTGGAACGCGAGTGCCGCGATCAGACGGTGCGAGAATGACGCCGTCGGGTTTCTCATTGCGACGATTGTACCACGTCCGGAACGTCATCCTTGCAGGCCGCGCCCTCCACCTTCAAGCCGGCGGCGGTGTACTGGTTGCGCGGGTTCCATAGCATCCAGCCGTCGGAGCCGAACTTTTCGGCGGCCGAAATTTGCGCCCTTATCTGCGTGCCGGTGAACTCTCGATGGTCGAAGGCGTAATCGCGAAATGCTTGCAGCCACGGGCGAAACCGAATCGAGGGGATTCCACGCTCGCGCGCGTTCTGCAGCGAGAGGAAGACGATTTCATACGGATGCGCGACCGGATTGCGATAATTGGGAATGCCGAACTGGAAGCACGACGGGTACAGCATCGGCGAGATGTAGTCGACGATGGGCGCGAGTTCCTCGAGCCGCTGCCCGATATGGGTATCGTCGAGGTTCCACGTCACGTATCCAAAGGTGTCGGCGGCGAGAAACACATTGTAGGGAGTGAGGCGCCGCCGCGCCTCGGCCAGAAAGCCGGAGATTGCGGCGAGGCGACTCTTCATGTCGGTCGGCTTCGAGAACTTCAGCCCTGGCGCGTCGGGAAAGCGCACATAGTCGAACTGGATTTCGTCGAAGCCGAGGCGCGCCGCCTCGAGCGCGATCGCGATATTGTAGTCCCACACCTCGGTGTTGAAGGGATCGGTCCACGCCAGGCGTTCGCGGTCCCTGAAGATTGCGCCGCTGGCGCGCTTCACCGCCAAATCGGGTCGCGCGGTCGCGAGCGGATCATCCTTGAAGACGACAATTCGTGCGATCGCGTAAATGTTATCGTGATGGAGCCGGTCAATCATTGCCTTCGCATCGCGCATCGTCGTGAGCTGGTTCGAATGAGCCTGCTCGGCGAGCGGAAGCGAGGTTTTGAATGCGATCATCCCGCGGTCGCCTTTGACGTCGATCACCACGGCGTTAAGTTCGGTTTTGTCGAGGAGGCCGAGCGCCGCCTCGCGCAACTTCGTGCTGCCGATGCCGTAAAATGAAAGATAGAGCGCCTTCGGCATCATCGGCGTGAGCGCAATCGGTCCGGAATGATCTTTCAACTCGCCGATGGAGATCGATTCCCGCTGATGGCCGTATGCTCTCAAGCCGATCCTGTCACCGTGGCCGCTGATTTGGAACTTGCCGTCGTGATCGGTTCGAACCACAACGTCCCCGAGTGTCACGATCGCATCCTCCACCGGCCTCCTGGTCGAGCCATCGATGATGGTCCCGGTGTACGCCAATGCCGGCAGAGGCCTGAACAAAGATGTGAGGACGAACAAAGACAGCGTGAAAATAATCGGTCTCGACATCAACTGTCACCGACTGGTTGTTGGCGTCCGAGCCGGTAGCAGACTCCCGAATCTTTGTCCGATGTCGCCATCGGTAACGATGAAGCGGGGAAGCGCCATGACGTTGTCGCCGCGCGAGACCTTGCGTCGTTCGATGCTGAATGCGGCGACGTATCCGGATTTTGTGGCGGCGGCAATCAGCTCATCGTCGTAGATGCCGAACGGCCAACTCAGCATCGTCACGTGGCCACCGAGCCGGCGCTCGAGCACCTGTCGCGATTTGTTGAGCTGACTATCCACCAATTTCCAGTAATCCTCGGCGGAGAGTCGGCGCTTCTCGATGCGAAAATTGGGATGCCAGTACGTGTGCGATTCCACCGAAAAGAGCCCGGTGGCTTTCAGTTCCGCGAGCTGTTTCCATGTCATCGCATACGAGGCGTTCGAAATCGCGGATGGATAAATGAACAGTGTCACCGGGATTCGATAGCGCTCGACCAACGGCGCCATGTCGCTGAACACGGTACGATGGCCATCGTCGGCGGTGATCGCAACGGCGCGCGGCGGCAACTCGCCGTGACCCGCGGCGAAATTCACTACGGCACGAAGCGGCACGATACTGTAGCCATTGTCATGAAGATATTTGAGCTGCGATGCGAAGACCGCGGTGGTGACCGTCATGCTATCGGCAACCACCGGGCCGAACCGATGGTAGACAAGAATCGTCGCGGACGTTGCGCTCTCTGATGCGGGGCCCGCGATTGCGATCGACGTTATCGCACTGAGGAACAGCGCCAGAAGTGTAACGACAAGATCGAAGCGCCTCCTTTTGTTCATTGCTCTGTGGCCGCGCACAGTCCAGTCGTGAACGCGCAGTTCTTCGTATTCCGAAGCTGGCCTTGGAGCACGCCAGCACCCACCAAAAGGAGCTTGGCGCGTGCGGCTACGGCGATTGCCGG
>DLMJ01000010.1:16888-67541 GCA_002479255.1 Candidatus Binatus soli
GGATAAATGCGCCCATAGTTTCGCTCCTCCGGATGCTCCGGATTATATTCAAATTCGCACTCTGAAACCTACCCAAAAAAACAATCCCGCTCGCGTCATTTCAGCAGGGGTCACCCCTCCTCTTAACATTGGGTGCAGGGGTCGCCCCTGCTAGTATCTTGATTCTGTCGTGGCACATCTCGAAACAACTGATCGTCCAGGCGCGCCCGCTACCGCCGCCGATGCGGCCGCCTTCGACTCCGCTTACGATGCGGTCATAAACGCGGCGGGCGTGCTCGTCCTCGACCGCCGAATCGTCGTGCGCGTGGCCGGCGACGATCGCGCCTCGTTCTTCCACGGCATGTGCACCGCCGACGTAAAGGGCGCCAAGCCCGGTTCCATCCTGCCCGCGCTGTTTCTGACCGAGCACGCGCACGTGATCGCCGATGCGTTCATCTGGGTGACCGGCGATGCACTCCTGCTCGATATCGACTCCGATGCGTGGACGCGCACGCGGGCGCATCTTGAGCGCTTGCTGGTCGCCGACGATGTCGAATTCGAAGACGCCGGCGAGCTTGCCCTGATCGACGTCGAGGGACCTGCCGCCCTCGACGCGGCCTGCTCTGCCCAGGCCGCAGCGTCTCTGCCCCCTTGGCGCTTCATCGAAGAGCGCAAGTCGCTAATCGGCAACTTGCCCCGCTACGGCGGACCCGCGGTATCTGTAATCGCTTCGCGCGATTCGATTGATTCGACCGTCGCCGGCATACTGGCGAAAGCGCCGTATTTTCGCCGCGTCGATTCGTGCCTGCTCGAAACTATCCGCGTCGAGAACGGCATCGCACTCATCGGTGTCGATACCATAGACAAGACGATCGCACTCGAAGCGCGGCTCAATCGCGCAATCTCATTCAGCAAGGGATGCTACCTCGGGCAGGAAACAATCGAGCGGGCGACCGCGCGCGGCGGTTTGAAAAAAAGGATGCTCGGACTTAAGTTCAGTAATGCGCATGTGCCGCCCGTCGGCGCGGTCGTCAGTCTGGCCGGGACGGAAGTCGGCCGTGTGACCAGTGCCGTGTGCTCGCCACGATTTGGCGCGATCGGGCTTGCGATTTTGCATCACAGCGCATGGACGCCCGGGGTTGAGTTGAAGATTGGCGAGGACGGCGCCGCGATCGTGACTGATTTGCCGTTCGCGCAGAGTTAAGGAGTTGAAGCGATACTTTAAGTTTATTATGCGGGCCCGCGCGGCCCCGGTTCAAGGAGTGGATTGCGATGGCTAACGTGCTCGGTAAGCGTTACATGTGTGAAAAGTGCGGCACCGAGGTGCTCTGCAACAAGGCCGGCCCCGGTGGGCTTGAGTGTTGCGAGGTCGAGATGAAGATCAAGGAAGCCAAACCGCTTCCAAGTTCCGACTAGGATCTCCAGACGCCGCCGCGCTCGGTCGCAGGCGACGAAGGCATACGTTCCAAAGTGGTAGTCGCGCCTGGGAAAGCCGACCTGGTTCTTCACAAGGGTCTCGTCCTTGGTCACCCCGGTAGCGACTCGGTTGCCATCTCCGGCGGGGTGATCACCGCACACGGTCCGTTTGCGGAACTAAAACCGCTGGTCGGTCCGCGAACTCATCTGATCAAGCTCGCGGGCCGCGCCGTCGTGCCCGGCTTCATCGATTCGCACCTCCATTTCCTGGAAGCTGCTGCCGCTGCCACCGGAATCTCGGTGCAGCGATGCCGCACGGTTGGCGATCTGCTGGGCGACCTGCGGCTTGCCGCCGGCAAGACTCCGCCCGGCAACTGGCTGCGCGCGTTCGGATGCGACGAAGCGCTGATGCTCGAAAAGCGCGGGCCCACGCGCGCCGAGCTCGATCAGTCGCTGCCCAAGAATCCGCTGCGCTTGCGCCATCAGACGTTGCACGCGACCTGGCTCAACTCGCGCGCCATCGCGCTGCTGGGCCTCGAAGCTGCCGGCTTCACTCCGCCGCTGGGCGCCAACATGATTCGCGACGCCGCCGGCAAGCTCACCGGCCTCGTAGTCGGGATGGAAACGTGGCTGTCGAATCATCTGCCGCCCGTGACCGCCGCGGAATCGGAATCACGCGCGCGCATCATGAGCCGCGAACTGGCCGCCGCGGGAGTGACGACGTTCACCGACGCAACCACGCGCAACGGCCCCGTCGAAGTCGAACTGTTCGCCAGGCTGGCGGATTCGGGCGCGATATGCCAGCGCGTTGGCGTGATGATCGGCGGCAATCATCTCGACGCCGTCGATCGATGCGAAAAATTTGCCAGTGCCGCGCGAATCTCGTTGGCCGCCGTCAAGTTCATGCCCGGCTATCAGTACGACCCTGCCGGCCTCGCGCGCCCCGTGCTCCACGCGCTCGACCGCGGACTCGATTGCGCCTTTCATGCGACCGAAATGGAAGAGTTGGAAGAGGCGCTCGCCGCGATCGAAGCCGCCAGGGCGGGTTTCGCCGGCGAACGCGCCATCCCGCGGTTTCGCATCGAACACGGCGGGCTGATTACGCCCAACTACATAGACCGGCTGATGGCGCTCGGCGTGTGGGTCGTCACCAACCCCGGCTTCATCTACTTCCGCGGTCCCAAGTACGCCGCGGAGCCCGGCCTCGTCGCGCATCTCTACCGCGCGCGAAGTCTCAAGGCCGCTGGTGTTCATCTGGTCGGCGCTACCGACGCCCCGGTCACACCCGCCAAGCCGCTCGCGGCGATTGCGGCCGCGGTTTCCCGCACCACCATCGACGGCGTCGAGCTCGCACCCGCCGAAGCGCTTCCCATCCACGAGGCCTTCGCGCTTTTCACGATCGACGCTGCGCGCCTCGCCCGGCTCGACGCCGGCGCCATCGAGCCCGACCGTCTTGCCGATCTCATCGTGCTGCCGCGCGACCCGTTCTCGCTCAAGCCCGCCGATCTGATGAACCTCGCCGTCGATATAACAATCGTCGGCGGCCGCGTGGTTTACGAGCGCGGCCGTCCCGCCATCGCCAGCAGCGACAGCGCCGAGCTGCGTTCCGGATGATGTCATCGAGCGGCTCGAGCGCGGTCCTCTACAGCAAGCGCGGGCCCGTCGCGTGGGTCACGCTCAATCGTCCCGATCAATTCAACGCTTACAACATGGCGATGCGCGACGATCTGTTTCAGGTTCTCGCCGCCATCCACGACGATCGCGACGTTCGCGCGATGGTGTTGCGGGGCGCCGGTCAGGCCTTCTCCACCGGCGGCGATCTTGCCGAGTTCGGGCTGGCGCCGTCGCCGATCGTTGCGCGATGGGTCCGCTTTCGCCGCGACGTGTGGGGGATGCTTCGCGCGCTGCCCGTCCCGACAATCGCGGCGATCCACGGCTACACGGTTGGCGGCGGACTCGAGATGGCGCTGCTGTGTGACCTCGCCATCGCCGCGGACGACACAAGGCTTTGCCTGCCCGAGACCGGCGCCGGAATGATTCCCGGCGTCGCTGGCACCCAAACCGCCGCCCGCCGGCTCGGTCTGGGCCGCGCCCTCGATCTTTGCCTCACCGGCCGTTGGATTGACGCCCAAAACGCGTTACTTGTAGGTTTGGTCGCCGAAGTAGTTCCCTTGGCGGATTTGGATCGCCGCGCTCTCTCGATCGCCCGCGCCTTTGGACGCGTCGCGCGCGAGCGGTCCGCGATACTAAAGCTGGCGGTCTGGGGAGGCCTCGATTTGCCGCTTCGACAGGGACTCGAACTCGAACGCCGGCTTTGGAAGCGGCTCGCGCTGATCGAACTCGACCGCAGCCCCGGGCCGGTCCGCGGCGGAAAAAATGCCAATATTTGATTTGCATCTACCTGGAGGAATCGCGCGCTGTGAACACGGTTAACTTCGTCACGATCCCATCGTCGATCGTGCCCGACCAGGAAATCCTGGTCTTCGGCGCGCGACGCCTTACCTACGCGGATCTGAACGACCAGGTCGCGCGCCTGTGCGCGGTCTTCAAACAATTCGGGTTGGCGCATGGCGACGTCGTTGCCCTGCTCGACACCAATTCCGATCTCTACGTCGAATGCTACTACGCTGCCGCCAAGGCCGGACTCATATTCCTGCCGCTTAACTATCGCGCCAAGGATGCCGAGCTCGAATACATGATCAACACCGCACAGGCGAAGGCGTTGCTCGTCGGCGATCGCTACCTCGAACTGATAAGCAAAATTCAGTCCCGGCTCAGCGCGAGCAGGATTGTCGCGATCGGCGACGGCGCCCGTGGATTGCCGCGGCTCGCCGATCTGATCGCCAAGGCTGTGCCCGATGAATCCGAAGCTGAAGTCGAAGACGAGGATATTTCGATCCTGATGTACACCAGCGGCACCACCTCGCTGCCCAAGGGTGTGCAGTTGCGCTTTCGCGATTTCACCGCCTACGTGACCGCCAACGTCGAGATGGCCGACGGCACCGATCGCGGCGTCGCTCTGGTGTGCGTGCCGTTTTACCACATCGCCGGAACCACCTCGTACATGACCAACATCTGGACCGGCCGCAGGATGATCGTGATGCCGCAATTCGACGCCCGCACGTGGCTCGATCTCGTCCAGCGCGAGCGCGTCACGCATGGCTTCGTTGTGCCCACGATGATGAAACAGATCATCGACGAGCCGTCATTTGCGAACTCCGATCTCTCCAGCCTGACCAACCTCGCCTACGGCGGCGCGGCAATGCCGGTGCAGGTAATTCGCCGCGCGATAGAAGTCTTTCCGAAACAAGTCGGCTTCGTGAACGCGTACGGACAAACCGAAACAACTTCATCGCTGACCGTGCTCGGCCCCGACGATCATAGAATCGAGGGCACGCCCGAGCAGATCGAGATCAAACTCAAACGCCTCAATTCGGTAGGGTTGCCTCTCCCCGACGTCGAGATTCGCGTCCGCGACGAGGACGGCAAGTTCCTCCCCACCGGCCAGGTCGGCGAAATAATCATCCGCACGCCGCGAATCATGAAGGGCTACGCTGGCCGCGACGACAACGCGCAAATGCCCGACGGATGGCGCGCCACGGGCGATCTCGGATGGCTCGACAGCGGCGGCTACGTCTTCTTCGCCGGCCGCAAGGACGACATGATCATCCGCGGCGGCGAAAATATTGCTCCCGCGGAAATCGAAACCGTCCTCATGAGCCATCCGGCCGTCGATGAATGCGCCGTTATCGGCGTGCCCTCCGTCGAGTGGGGGCAGACCGTCAAGGCCTTCGTCGTCGTGCGCAAGGGGAAGACCGTGACCGAGCAAGAGCTCGCCGAGTTCTGCCGCTCGCGGCTCGCCAGCTTCAAGCGTCCCGAGCGTATCGAGTTCATCGACGCGCTGCCCAAAAATCCGCTCGGCAAAATCCTGCGCAAAGACCTGCGCGCGCCCGCGGGAGACGTCTGACGCCGCGCCCCGCCAAAAAAACCCGAACCCGCGCCGCGCGCCACCAGGCCGCCGGCGTGATCGACGTTGCCTTCGCCAGCGGATGCGTCAGCGCGACGCTTCGCTACGCCGCTCCGCGCGCGATGCTCACGCCTGCGATGGCGGTGCGGATGCTCGAGCTGATCGAGCACGTCGAGGACGACGCCGCCGCCCGCATGCTCGCTATCACCGGCGCCGGCTCCGTGTTCTGCACCGGTTTCGACAACGGCGTGGATCCGCGCCTCGTCGAATCGCTCGCGGTGCTCTCCAAGCCCACCGTTGCGATCATCAACGGCGACGCATTCGATGAAGGATTGGAACTTGCCATGGCCGCCGACATTCGGGTCGCCATTTCGTCGGCTCGATTCGCGATCACGCTGATGAAACGCGGCGCGATGCCCCACTTCGGCGCGACCCAGCGACTCCCGCGGCTCGTCGGTGCCGGCAACGCTCTGCGCATGATGCTCACCGGGACGCCTCTGGGAGCCGACGAAGCGATGCGCACCGGCCTCGTCGCTTATCTCGCCGACAGCCGCACCGAGCTCGCCGCATTAAGCGGTCGCGTCGCCGAGGCGATCCTGAGCCGCGCTCCGCTGGCCGCGCGGCTGGTCAAGGACGCCGTGCTCAAGGGTTACGACATGACATTGGAGCAGGGCATAAGGCTTGAGGAAGATCTATACGCCCTGCTACAAACGACTGCCGACCGCGCCGAAGGCGTGCGCGCCTTTCTCGAGAGGCGCAAGCCGCTGTTCAGAGGCGCGTAAATTTTAGGCACAAAGTTTTAAGAAAAAATCGTCCCAAAGGATCAGGACTCAGGAATGGCAAATCAGCTCGGCAAAGTTTACATCTGCGCCAATTGCAAATCGCAGGTTATCGTCACCAAGGGCGGCTCCGGACAACTCAAGTGCTGCGGCGTTCCGATGGAACAAAAAAAGTAGCAGTCTCGCCCCGTCGTTCGAGGCGTTGTTGCGACAACGAGAAACGAAAGACGAAAAACGTAATGAGGGCCTCACAATGGTTGGTGCAATCATAGTCGGAATAATCGCGGGATGGCTCGCAGGCAAGCTGATCCGCGGCGAAGGCTTCGGATTGATCGGCGACCTCGTGCTCGGCCTGCTCGGTGGCCTCGTCGGCGGATGGATCTTCGGCGCACTCGGCATTCCGGGGCAGAACGGCATGATCGGCGCCATCGTGGTCGCGACCATCGGCGCCATCATCCTGGTCTGGATCTCGCACGTGATTCGCGAGGCCTGACTAAAAAACCCCCGCGCGCGCCGACTCTCACCCCAGCGCCCGGATGCGCAAGCCCTCGGCCTGCGTCCGAATCGGCTCCGGCAACTTCACTTCGTGCGCGTCGATCCAGTTGGTTTCGAGCCGATAGAACTCCCGCGCCGGTTCGTAGAACAGGTGGATAACCACGTCGTCGTAGTCGAGCACCACCCAGTGCGCATGATGCATCCCTTCGACCGCCAGCGCCCGCTGTCCCGCCTTGCCCATCGCGTCCTCGATCCCGCGCGCGATCGCCTGCACCTGCACGTCGGAGCGCCCGGTCGCTACCAGAAAATAATCCGCGACTGACTTCAGATGCTCGACTTCGAGCACCACCAGGTCGTAGGCCTTTTTTTCCAGCGCCGCTTCGGCGGCGGCGTATGCCTTCTTCAGCGCCGTCAAGAAATGTGTCCGCGACGCGGCAACTTACTCGCCGCTTGTGGCTGGTTCGATCGGAATGAACGCAAAAGTTTAAGCAGAGTGATCCTCAATACAGCGCGTGGTACTGAATGTAATCGACGACGTCGATCGGCACCAGGTACCTGATCGATTCACCGCGTTGCAGTTTGCCGCGAATTTCAGTCGCTGAAATGGGTAGGAACGTGGTTTCGACGAAAGATAGCGTTTGTCCGCTCGAATGCACGTAGTGATCGTCTGCCTGAGTGTAGCCAAATCGTTTGAGCGCGGCAACTGAAATTCGCGGCGAACCCGCCTCGCCTTCGGTTAACCTTGTATGAACGGCGAAGTTGCACAAGCGCGCCAGTTCGTCCGGCTCCTTCCACGATTCGAGCTCGGCAAACTGATCCGCGCCCATCAGCAGGTACAGCGTCGCCGGCTGGCGCAGCGTCGCCAGGAAGTAGCGCACCGTGTCGATCGTGTACGAGCGCCCGGCCCGCCGAATCTCCACGTCCGACGCCATGAAATGCCGGTTGCCCTTGGTCGCCAGCCGAACCATCGCGAGCCGATGCTCCGCGGGCGCCAATTCGCTCTTCGCCTTATGCGGCGGCGACGCGGCCGGAATGAAATATACCAGGTCGAGATGGATTGCCTCGCGAACTTCCTCGGCCGCGCGCAGATGCCCGAGATGAATCGGATTGAAAGTGCCGCCGAACAATCCTACTCGCATGTGATTTTAGCTTCGTGGCTCAGGCGCGAACTTGTCCGGTCCCGCCAACGACGTACTTGTACGTGGTCAACTCGTTGAGTCCCATCGGCCCGCGCGCGTGCAGCCGATTGGTCGAGATTCCGGTCTCTGCGCCGAATCCGAATTCGAAACCGTCGGTGAAACGTGTTGACGCATTGACGTAAACCGTAGCCGAATCGACCTCGCGTTCAAAGCGCGCCGCCGCCTCCGCGTCGCCCGTGACGATCGCGTCCGCAAGATGAGACCCGTGACGCGCGATAAACGCGATCGCCTCGTCAATCGAATCCACCACTTTCACCGCCAGTATCAGGTCCAGATATTCCGTGTCCCAATCTTCGTCCGTCGCCGCGCCCACTGCGGGGACGATTTTTCGCGTGCGCTCATCGCCGCGGATCTCGACGCCGGCCGCCGTCATGCGCACGGCGAGCGCGGGGAGAAATTTCTCGGCGACCGCGCGATGCACCAGCAGCGTCTCCATCGCATTGCAGACCGACGGCCGCGAGCATTTCGCGTTCAAGCAGATTTCCTCGGCCATCTTCAGATCGGCCGCCCGGTCAACGTAGGTGTGACAGATACCGTCAAAATGCGGCAGCAGCGCAACCGCCGAGCCTTCCAGCGCCGCCTTCAACGACTTGCCGCCGCGCGGAATTATCAGGTCGATCAGGTCGCGGCTGCGCTTCATTGTCTGGATTACTTCGCGATCCGGATCGCGGATAAAGGTCGCCGCGTCGGGATTCAGCCTGGCGTCCCTCAACGCTTGCGAGATCAGTCCCGAAAGAAATCCGTTGGTGCCGAGCGCCTCGCTGCCGCCCCGTAATACCACCGCGTTGCCGGCTTTCAGCGTCAGCGCGGCCGCATCCACCGTGACGTTGGGCCGAGATTCGTAAATCATCGCGATCACGCCGATCGGCACACGCCGCTTTTCGATCTTCAGTCCGTTGGGCCGCGTCCACTTCTCGATCGCAGTCCCGACCGGATCGTCGAGCGCCTCGACTTGAAGCACGCCCGCGGCCATCGCTTCGATTCGCTTGTCATCGAGCGTCAGCCGCTCGACGAACGCTCCGCCGCGTCCACTCTTGCGCGCGCGCTCGAGGTCGATTGCGTTGGCGCGGATAATTTCCGCGCGTGAATCGCGAATCGAACTCGCCAACCGGCGTAGAAAATCGTTTTTCTCCGCCGTCGTCGCGAGCGCCATCCTTGGCGCCGCCGCCCGCGCCCGCCCCAACGCGGCGATTGTATCCGCTTCGACCGTCATCCGATTTCGCTGCTCGTCCGCCCTCAAGTCTGTCACTAATTGAGGATATATTCCGAAGCCGCTCAAATAAACTGCGAGTCTTCTGCCCCTCTACTTCTAACAGGGCGATAGCCCGCACGTTTCTTAACATTGGGTTCAGGGGTCACCCCTGCTGAAACCCATGGTGGGTTTCACCTTCAATTAAGTGACTCCCCTGCCCTACGCGATTTCCTTAATCAGCACGAAGTTGTCGCGATGGATAATCTCGTCGGCCACTTTGTAGCCGAGCAGAGCCGGGATTTCAGTCGAACGCCGCCCGGCCACTTTCAACACGTCGGACGCCGGATAGTTCACCAAGCCGCGCCCGAACTCGACTCCGTCGGGATCGAGCAGGCTCACGCAATCGCCGCCGCCGAAGTCTCCCCGCACCTCCCGCACGCCCGAGGGCAGCAGCGAACGTCCCCGGTTGCAGAGCGCGTCGGCCGCTCCCTTATCGACCGCGATTGAGCCCGCCGGCCGCAGCGCGAACGCTATCCAATGCTTTCGGCTCTTGAGCCGCACTCCGGCCGGCACGATCAGCGTGCCCGCCTCGCGCGCCGGATCCAGCGCGGCGGTGACGATGCCGGCTTCGCGCCCGCGCGCGATTATCACGGCGATTCCGGCCTGCGCCGCCTGCCGCGCCGCCTTCAACTTGGTCGCCATCCCGCCGACCCCCAGCGGACCCGCGTTCTCGACCACCAACCCGCGCATCTCGGCCTCCGGATCGTTGATCACGGGAATCAACCGCGCGTCGCTGCGCTCGCGAGGGTCGGCGGTCAGGACGCCGTCCACGTCGCTCAAGATGACCAAAAGTTGCGCCTGCACCAGGCTCGCGACCAGCGACGACAGCACGTCATTGTCGCCGAGGCGAATTTCCTCGACTGCGACGGTGTCGTTCTCGTTGACGATTGGAATCACGCCCGCGCCGAGCAATTCCGAAATAGTCTGGCTTGCGTTGAGACGCCTGCGGCGCTCGGCCAGGTCCTGATGGGTGAGCAAAATCTGCGCGACGGTCCGATCGTGGACGGCGAATGCGCGCGCCCACGCCGACATCAGCTCGATCTGCCCGGTGGCGGCGGCGGCTTGCCGCGCTGCGATCGTTGCGCCGTGAAGTTTCGAGAGTCGCGCGCGTCCCGCGGCCACCGCGCCCGACGTGACGATCACGATTTCATAGCCGGCCCGCACCGCCGACTCGATCTGCGCCGCGAGCTGCTCGATCACATCGACGCGCAGTCCATCGACTTCGGACAATACGGCGCTGCCGACCTTGATCACGATCCGCCGCGCGCGCGCGACCGTCGATTCCTTGTAGTTCAGCTGGGACATGCGGCCGGTTGATCCATCCGATGAAGCATCCGCGCGATCGCCGCGACCAGCGGCGCCAAATTTTCGCTCTTGTCCGCCGAAATCGGGAATACTTCGAGACCGGTGAGCTTGCGGAGCTTGCGCGCGGTCTTATTCACTTCGTCGGCGGCGATCAGGTCGATCTTGTTGAGCGCAACCAACGCCGGGCGATCGGCCAGCGCGGGATCGAACGCCGCGATCTCGGCGTGCACGGTCGCGAACGCGGCGTCGGGATTGTCCGCGCCGTCGAGCACGTAAACGACGAGCCGCGTGCGCGCCAGATGGCGCAAGAAACGGATCCCGAGTCCAAGCCCGCGATGCGCGCCTTCGATAAGGCCGGGGATATCGGCCAGCGTGAAACTTTCCTCGCCCGAGATGGACACGCGGCCGATATTGGGCGCCAGCGTGGTGAACGGGTAGGACGCGATCTTCGGGCGCGCCGCGCTGAGCGCGGTCAGCAGCGTCGATTTGCCCGCGTTCGGAAGTCCTACCAGCCCGGCCTCCGCGACCAGCCGCAGCTCCATCCGGATCCATCGCTGCTCGCCCGCGGTTCCCGGCGTCGCGATTCGTGGCGAGCGTCGCGTCGAGGACGCGAAGTGCATGTTGCCGCGGCCGCCCTCGCCGCCCTGCGCGATGATTGCCGTGTCACCCGGCATCACCAGGTCCGCGAGCGTCTTGCCGCTTTCCTCGTCGAAGACAATCGTGCCGGGCGGCACTCGCACGATGATGTCGTCGGCGCCGTGGCCATATTGTTCCTTGCCGCGGCCGGGTTCGCCGTCTTTCGCGATCAAACGCGGCTGATATTTGAAATCGAGCAGCGTCGAGAGGCCTTCATCGACCTGGAAGATTACGCTGCCGCCGCGCCCGCCGTTGCCGCCCGCAGGTCCGCCGAACGGTCGGAATTTTTCGCGCAGAAACGCGATTGCGCCGTCGCCGCCCTTGCCGGCGTGCACGAATACCCTGGCTTCGTCGATGAATCGCATGGCGGCGTGGCCATTATAGTATCAGCGATCGCGCCGCCCGATCACCCTCGACCTTGGTGCGGGGCTTCGCCAATGTCAATCTACTAATTGAACGCCGCCGGAGCCGCTCCAGGAGTCACATGGCGACCGCTGAATACCTGCAGTTTATGGCCGATGCTATTGCCGAAGCCCGTCGCGGCGGGGCAGAGGGTGAGGTCCCGGTCGGCGCGATCGCGGTCGCTGATGGGCAAATCGTCGGGGCAGGGCATAACCAGCCAATAGGGCTCGGCGATCCGACGGCGCACGCGGAAATCCTGGCAATTCGCGCAGCCGCATCGACGCTCAAAACGTACCGGCTGACGGCGGTGTCGGTGTACGTCACTCTCGAGCCATGCGTGATGTGCGTAGGTGCGATGGTAAACGCGCGAATCGCACGGGTTATATACGGCGCGCGCGACGACAAGGCAGGTGCGCTCGGCTCAGTATACGATATCGGCCGCGACGGCCGCCTGAACCATCGATTCGAGGTAGTGGCCGGCGTGATAGAACCGGAGTGCGCCGAGATAATGCGCGAGTTCTTTCGCGCGCGCCGAGCAGAGAACTGAGGCGAGATGGGAAATTTCAGATTCTACCGGCGCGTTTCGATCTTCCCGGGTCCATTTTGTTTTCCGATCAGTTGACGTTTTTTTTCGGGGTGGGTGACGCGGCGAGAAATATATGAAAGAACTCATTGGTGCTCGAATGCAAATGACATCTTCAGAAAAGTGGTGCGGCCGCGATGCCAAGTGATAAGGCCAAGCAGAACAAGGCGCTGACGGCGACCTGCGTCGCCTGCAACAAGCCCGTATCCACGGAAAGCGCAGTCGCGCTCACGGGCGTCGAGGACGGGCGCCACAAGCAGTACGTGGTGTGCAACGCGTGCGCGAACGGAGGATGGCGTCCGCCGGGCTTCATGGGATTGTATGCGTTCCGCCGCGAGTAACTCGCGACCCGGAAATTCCGGCGGGATCAAATTCCGCTGCGATCGCAAAATCGTCCGATCGAGAATGTTCCAAGCGCGGCATTTCGTTGACGAGCGGCGCGAGAACGAATCCGAGCCAGGGTCAGCTTGACTGCGCGGGAGCAAACATCGATGCTCGTCTACCGCGGAGAGGTTCGGGAGTCTGGTTTAACCGGCGTGACTCGAAATCACGTGAGCCCTTGCGGCTCCGGGGGTTCGAATCCCCCCCTCTCCGCCACACAGTATGTATTGTTTCACTACAGAGCGGAGATAGCGGCAAATTCGCGCGTGGGCGGGCTGATTCGCACCGCTTGTGGCAGCGGAGAGAGCGACCAATCTTGCAAATCGCCAATTCGCCCCGATTCCTCTCTGTTCAGAAGAGATTCGGTGCCACGAGCGGGTTGTGTCCGATCGCGCCCTGGCGCTTCTCGGTTCGCTAGATCGAAGGTCCTTAGTGGGCAAGAAGCGAAGAGGCCCGGCCCTCTAATCCGCAAGGAGCCGCTGCTGCGCGTCCCATTCGATCGGAACACCGGCCTGAGTCTTCAGACGCTCGGCGGAGAGGCATACGCCTTGCCGCCCTGCACAGATGGATTCCACGATTGCTGGAGCGAGCAGCGCGAGCGGCACCAGATGGCGCACATAGCTGTCGCTTGCACCCCGGCCGAGGATCCAAAACCGGACAGTTTTTCGGCCGCCCTCAGAGAGTGAAGCGCGGCCAGAAAAACTGGGATGAAGATGAAACCAAAGCCTCAAACAACATGTTCCAGGAGGGGCGAAATAACCGGCGGACTCTACTTATGATTGGTTGGAAATTGGGGTGCAGGCCATAGCCTCGAAAGTTCTCCGCCTGATTGGTCGAGAACCCGATATCGGAGAGTCAAAACGGAAATCCCGGCTTGATTCCAAACGGCAAGGGGGCGAGTATGCTCGGAGTGCGTCACGAGCCGAAGGAGGCACACCCAGCATGCGGGCACCGACTTTATTTCTGTTACTATCGCTCAGCAGCGCCTCTCTATTCGCAGGTTGTGTGACACATGTGATACCTGGAGGCGCATCTGCTGCCAATAGTACAGTTGCCGACACTCACGCGGGCGGACCGGCATGCGATGACCAGTTTACGCCCATGCCGCTACTCTGTTCGGGCAATAGTACGTCCGCCCTTCCCGTTCCATCGTCACGGTTAGAGCCCTTCCCTGCGAAGCTGACTGGCGAACACTTGCAGTCGGTGCTCGCCCAGAGCGATGTACCAAACAGTCGGCAAGACCGACCCGCTATCATTTTCATTCCCGGCATACTAGGTTCCAAACTCACCAAAGGAGGTAAGACAATATGGGGACAGGAAAGAGTCAGCGCGGAGGATCTGGTCTTTGATCCAGCCGAATGTCCAGCAAACGTCCGTGCCGAACTTCTCCTCGACTACCAGGCGATTGAAGCCGTACACATATATGGCCAAGCGATAACAACAATGTGCTCAACCACCAGCGGTCGTCAGGATCTATACGCGTTTCCTTACGACTGGCGGCGAGATATCCGCGACGCTGCGATCGACCTAGACAAACACTTGCGGAGTCAAGAGGATTTGCGAGACCGGGACCTCGTAATCGTGGCCCATAGTCAGGGTGGGTTGGTCGCGTGGTACTGGCTACAGCACTACTACACGCCCCAGGTACATCTAAAACACCTGCTGCTGCTCGGCTCTCCGCTCGATGGTTCCTGCGAGATGGTACGAATAATGGCTCACGGCTATGAAGACATTCCCGCAAACTCTGAAGGTCTGCCCGCAGCACCGTTGGACTTGGTGTACAAATATTATTTTTCAGAGTTGAGGGCGAGTGCCTATACCTTTCCATCCATTTTTGAACTGTTGCCTCCAGAGACTGACCAGGACCGCGCGTGTGTGATGGATCAGACCTTCCCCCCACGAGCAAGAAATCTCTTGAGTGAGCAAGAGTGGGAGTTGCCGCAAGTGGAGAAAACTTTGTTGAACGAGGGCGCCTTATTTAGCAAGAGTACCTGGAGTTACGACTTCCCTAATAGTAGCAGCGACAAAGCGGCGCGAGACCTTTTTTACCAGCGGCGATCGAAGGCGATAGCATTAGCCCAAGCCTTCCGCCGCGAGTTGGATATCGATCGGCAACACGAACAAAACGTCCCGCTTACCATATTCGTGAGCGAGAATTTCAAAACCGTGGATAGAGTCATCATCGACGGATCGCTGGGATCCTTCCATCTAACGGTCGACCCGCTTTCCAACAGCGGAGATGGGCGCGTACCTCGAAGAAGAGCCATACCCGATTCTTTAGATGAAGCTGGGAGATGGTTCGAGGTGCAATACACCCACAGTGACCATGGTTCTCTCCCGGACGATCTGACCTTCTTAGAGTATTTGAATCACCAGATGCAGTACGAATTGCAGGCGTGGTCTGCCGGCGAGGCGGCGAAGAAGGCTTCGGCCAGCGATCAAGCGGTCAAGACGTTGGCAAATATTTCCAAGTCCCCGGTAGACGTGCACGCGGTGGCATCTTTGGTACCGCAATCTGAGCGAGAGGCTCTTACGCATGACCTCAAGGAACTTAACTGTAAGGTAGCGCGGCAGTCAGGTCTGACATGGCCCGAAATTCGGAAAGCGCAGAAGTCCGAGCCAGCGATTGATACTGCGGCTGCAAGCGACACGGCCCGCGATTGTGGCCAGCTGGACCAGTTAGATTACATCTTTAACTTGAACGACGCGGCATTTTCACGCCTAGAGGACGCGAGTGCACGGGGGACGGGGGATGGCGGGTCTGTAGCCTCCGCGCAGAAGTCTGCCGCTCTACTGGCGGAACCCTTACTGGAAAAGGCGCGGACCGCTTATGAAGAAGATCCGACCAAATATGATCGCTATGACTCACCCGCCCAACCGAAGCAATTCGCACAAGGGCTTTACCGTAACTTGGGCACGGCGTACTGCTGGACAGGCGACAAAAGCAAAGCTGCGACTTACTACAAACAGGCGCGAATGGCGGGCCATCTCGGCGAACTGTCGTGCCCCTAGCAAATGGCACTTGGAGTCGCAGCTTGCCAGGAGAAGGATCAATTCTGCTGGCCGACGGTTTTCCACGGCCCCTTTTGGTGACGACGATCACCCCGCTTCTGCGAATCCTGTCTGCTCGTGATGCGTCGAGATTATCTTGGCGTGAATCGCCCGCTCTTTACCGCGCCGATTCCCGTTAAAATAGGACGCGGCTGGTCGTGGCGAAGGTGGAGTCCCACTTTGGGGAGTTGTTCCCTCGCGTCGGCTTCATCGTGACCGCCCTCGCGGCTTATGACAGCGGTGGTGCGATTCTACGATAAGCGCGGCAGACCTGAACGATGGATACAGGAAGTGTGTGAAGAATCCGTTCCCAAAAGCAGCGGAGTCGGCCTGCGAAGCGGTCGCGCGGCTCAAACCCAGCTTCCCTGCGGATGCCCGCGTCGGCCGCGATCGTCAGCAGGGCAACGACTTGACTCTGAGTTCAATTAGGGGCTACGAATAGCCTGTTTTGAAAGAGAAAAAGGAATTCCCCATCAATGTCGCTTAGCGAAAATTGAACCAACCGCGGCAAAAGGCCGAGCAGGAGCAAAGAAAGATGGAACGGAGAGTGGTACTTCTAGGGTGCGTAATCGCACTGGCGATTGTTGGCTGCTCGACAAATTCCCCGGCGCCAATCCAGACGGTGGCAGACCTGATTCCGACCAAGAATAATTTAACCGCGCGATGCCATGCACCCACTCCTGATCAAGCCGCGTGCCTGACCTTGAAAGTCTTCGATGCGCCGACCAAGAGTGATTTGGCCGCGCGATGCAACGCATCTACTCGTAATCCTCTCGCGTGCGCGACCGAGGATGCCGTCGAGGCTGCGTGTGGCGACGTTGCGAGCGGTAACCCGGTGGACGCAACAATCGTACCACTCGTCGCGGGGGCAATGTACGGGCCGGCAGGCAGCGAGGGCGGTAAAATCGGTACGGCCCTCCTCAATGACGGTGTCAAGATCTGGTGCACGAACAACGGCTACTCCATACCGGCAAGCGCCGTGCCGACGGCAACCGCCTCTCCGGCCGCATAAGTTCTAAGGAGGGCCGGAACCGGGTAAAGATGAGACTACTCGTCCCCTGTGTGTGGCGAATTACTGATTTCCCTGATCCGTCCTGTAAATTCCCTGATCCGCGGAAAAAATTCCCTGTTCCTCCAAAATAATTCCCTGTTCGGTTGAGTAGGGAATTTCCTCAAAAACCCGAGAGAAGACAAGACTTATTTGGTCTCAATTCGACCCCAAGGCGGCCGAAATCGCGAAAATTCCCTGTATTTTCCCTGATGATCAGGGAATTTGACGCAGAGAGCAGTTCGCATAAGACTGCGTCATCCGCCACACAGTATGTATTGTTTCACTACAGAGCGGAGATAGCGGCAAATTCGCGCGTGGGCGGGCTGATTCGCACCGCCCGAGGCGCTGTAGTAAAAGCCCAGCAGCCACCCGCTGACATCCGGCTCGATCTCGGCTTCGGCGCGACCCGGCTGCTGAAAGTACTCAATGTAGAATTCCTCCTTGCCACCCATCACGCGGAATGCTTCGCTTGGCCGGCGCGCTCCTCGGGGTGAATAAGGGACGCTCAGGAGCACCAGCGCGCGGAACACGTCGGGACGCAACAGTGCGGAGTTTGCCGCGATCGGCGCGCCCCAGTCGTGGCCGACAATAGTCGCGATCTTCTCACCAAGCGCCTCGACCACGCCCAAGTTATCGGCGACATGCTTCGTCATTCGGTACTCGTCAATCCCCGCTGGCGCCGACGAGCGACCGTAACCGCGCACATCGATCGCCGCCGCGCGGTAGCCCGCATCAGCGAGCGCATGAAGCTGATGCCGCCACGAGTACCACGATTCGGGAAAGCCGTGGACCATCAGAACGAGCGGACCCTTGCCCGCCTCGACGAGGTGGATGCGAATACCGTTGGCCATTACCACGCGGTGCTTGAGTTCAGCCATCTGTGCAGACTCCTGAGCGAAGTGGCCGAACTCTATCTCAGGTCAGCGCGAATTTGTATGCCGCCTTCCCGTGCCTTAAAACTAAAAGCCTTAAAAACGGCCTGAATTCCATTTTTCTCGGACCTTTCGGAGTTGTCAGGCGGCACACACCATCAGAGGGCTGACACCTCGAACTCGTCAGCAACGCCGCGAGCCGTTTGGGTGACCCATTCTAGCGGCGCTGCAACTGCGCCATTCGGGCGAACAGGTCCATGATGTTGCGCGGTGAGTGATCGTCGTTTATCTCGCGAAAAATCGTATCCACCGTTACGGCCAGCCGCTCCGCATCTTCCCAGGCACCGAATGAGCCCAGAGCGATATTCTGTGCGGCCTCCCATGAATTCATTCCCGCGGCGTGACGTTTGCGCGCTTCCTGGTCGACGTAGACCAGATAATCCTGCATCCGCTTGACGCCGGCCCGGTCTGTGATCGGGCCATGGCCGGGAACAACCACGTCAACATCCAGCCCCAAAATTCGATCGCAGGCTTTGATCCAGTTGCTCACGGGACCCGCCCATGCGATCGGAGTCCCATCTATGAACAGAATATCTCCCGTGTAGACGACCCGATTCGCAGGCACAAAGGCGATCACGTCGCCCGCTGTGTGCGCCGGCCCCACCTGGACGAGTTTTACCTGCTTGTCGCCGACTCTGAGCGTTTCCTCTCCGGCAAAGGTCCGGTCGGGCAGCCTGAGTGTCACCCCGGCGAAATCGAACGCTCCGAAGATCCTCTTGAAAAAAGCGCCGACCTCTCCCATCGCGGCCGCGTTTCTCATCAGTTCGGCGAGCATCTGCGGATTACCTTCTTCGCGCATCTCGTGCGCCGCCGCTTCCGACGCGATAATCACCGCATTTTTCGCAAGCCGATTGCCAAAGGTGTGATCGCCGTTCGAATGTGTGTTCACCACCAGGCCAATGCGGTCGGCTCCAAAGCCGGTCGCGTCATGCATCACGCCAAGCATCTCGGCGGTCAGCCGTTCGTCGAAAAGCGTATCGACCAGCAGCGATTCATCTCCGTCGGTAATCAGGCCGGCGTTGCTGTAGCCCCAGGTTCCTGACGGCTGCAGGTATGCATAAGCGCCACGTCCAAGGTCATGCAGACCTTTGGTGAATTGCCATTTGCTCACGAACGTTCTCCTGATGGGCCGCGCACCGCCGCCCAGAACTTGTGGACCAGCGCACGCACGCGCAAGGCGAGGAGAATATCGATGGCTTCGCTCATGGGATTCTTTTTCTCAGCCATGTTTTACAATTCGGTTGCGAAGGACGCCGATCTTTTCGATTTCCAGCTCGACCGTATCACCCGGCGCCAACAGACGCCCATGCTCGAGCCCGCAGCCGCCGCCAACCGTCCCGGAACATAGCACCTCGCCGGGATAAAGCGTTTCGCTCTGGCTGACGTGCGCAATGCAGTCCTCGAAACGATGGTGCATGGTTGACGACGAGCCGCGAGATAGTTGCTCGCCGTTGATGCGGGCGGTCATCGTCAGGTTGTAGGGGTCGATCTCATCGGCGGTCACGATGCATGGACCCAGGATGTTCCCGGTGTCAAAGTCCTTGCCTTTCGCCGGGCCCAGCGAACCCGTCATTTCCCGCATCTGGTAGTCGCGTGCGCTCACGTCGTTGAAAATCGTGTAACCGAAGATGTGCTCGCGTGCGCGCTCGCGCGAGATGTCAACGCCGCGCTTGCCGATCACTGCGGCCAATTCCAATTCGTAGTCGAGCATATGGGCGTAGCGGGGCCAGATTACATCTTCGTCCGGCCCGACCACCGACATCCGATTGCATTTGTAATAGATGGGAAATTCGTACCAAACGGGAGGAATCGTGAAACGGCCAGAGGCTTCCAGCTGGGCGCGCGCCTTGGCCGGATCTGATGCTCCTGCTGTGGCCACCTCGATCGCCCTGGCGAAGCTGTTTTTCAGGTGCTCCTCAAAGCACAAAAAATCCCGCATCTGAACCGGCCGCGGCAGTGGCGCTTTCAGGCGAACATCGCCAAATGCCAGCACTCCATCGCCGCGGGAACGCGCGTGCTCGAGCGCAGCACGCGCAACATCGAGTGCCGGCAGACCACCCTCGATTACCGCCTGCATCGAGGACAACTGCGGCGCAATCTTCCCGGTTCTCATCCGATGCGCCTCAGCCAGGTCACCTGCTCGCGAGTCGCCATCGAACAAGGCGCCAAGCCTTTCTTCTCCGTTTTTATTTGCAAACGTCACCAAGCGCATGATTCCGCCTCGCTTCAGACTTTTCACCGTTGCGGGGGCATATTATGTGGTTCTGAAGAAATTGAAAAATGGATTTCTCTGATCATCAAAATCCAAAGTTGCCGATCGCGTCGCGCAATGCCTTTGTCCAGCCGAGCCAGCGTTGGTCGGGGCCGCTAATGCCGTCCCACAACATGCTGTTGCATACATAGGCCACGGCGATGCCGGATTCCGGATGCGCGAACGCCATACGGCCGCCCGCGCCTGCATGCCCGAAAGATCCTGCACCCAGCATCGGCTCGATCGCGCGCGGCAGCTCGAAACCCAGGCCAAATCTCTGCGGCCCCGGCCCGACCAGCGGCATCAGCGAAGCGGGGGCGCCAAGCCTCTCGTTCTGCGATTCGCGTGCGCGCTCCATCGTCTCGCGCGTCAATAGGCGGACGCCGTCGATCTCGCCGATGCAGGCGGCGTACATCTTTGCAAGCGCGCGCGCATTCGCGATGCCATTGCCGAATGGCAACTCGGCGGCGTGAGCTTCGCGTGTGTTGATAATGCCCAAGCCTTCTATGCCGGTTGTGATCATGTTGAACACCGCACGCACCGGGCGGGAGTTCATATCCAGTCCCAGGCTGGTGAACAGGGCCCTGCACTGCTCCTCGGTTAGCTGCGTCGCGGGAACGATGTGTGGCGCGACGCGATACTCCTGCTCGGACGGGAGCCCGATCCACAGGTCAATTTTGAGCGGCGCAGCGATTTCCGAATCGACAAACTCGCCGATGGTTTTCCCGGAGACGCGCCGGACGAGCTCGCCAGCGAGATAGCCAAAAGTCAAAGCGTGATAGAAGTACGCCGAGCCCGGTTTCCACCATGGCTCCATGTTCGCGAGCGCTGCGGTGCAGCGGTTCCAGTCGAATAGATTGCGGCCGTATATTCCGGTTTCCTCGTCGAAGCCCATAAGGCCCGCTCGATGTGCAAGGATGTCGCGAACCGTGATTGCCGTTTTTTCTTTAGCGGCGAATTCTGGCCAATAGCTTGCAACGGGCGTGTCATAGTGGATCAGTCCGCGCTGGGCGAGCATGTGCACGCACACGGCGGTGACCGCCTTAGTGCACGACATCAATATCGTGATTGTGTCCGCGGTAAACGGACGGCCATTCAGCTTATCCATTCCCGTCCATAGATCGACCACTCTCCTGCCGTGCCGATACACGCATAGCTGCGCGCCGCCTTCGTCTTGGGCCTGTCCTTCCGCGAATGCGTCGCGCACCGCCTCGAACCCTTGTCCCACCGTTCCTTCAGCACGCATATTCGACACCTCGAATAGATTCGTCGCCGCTAACCTACCGATAGAATACTTAAGTGGGTACGACCAAGGGAGCAGGCCAATTTTCGACAGGGCATGCGGATCGGTCGAGACTGGCATTCCTGGTGGATCCCCGCGAGCTGCTCAAGCTCGGCATTGACGTCAGCCGAGCCACGGTCCCCAAGTACATGTTGAACCGTGGGAGGCTCGATCTAGGTTGCAGCATCTGACGAGGCCAAAGTCCATCAGATATTTCGTCCGACCGGCATATGTGATGGATCGCAGCCCCCCACGTTGTCTAAGCTGCGGGGGAGTTGTAGTTGCTCGGCGGAGACCGGATACTTACGGCACCCGCTATCAAACAGGAGGCGAAATTGGACCTGAACAGGATAATCACAGAGTTGAAAATGGAAAGAGACAGGATGGGCCGGGCTATTGACGTCCTTCTCGAGGATGCGAAGGTGGCGGTCAGCGGTATTGTTCGAAGGGCGGGTGCGCCCAAACGGCGGCGTGGCGGTATCACTGCAGCGGGGAGACGTCGTTTATCACAGGCGATGAAAAGACGCTGGGCAGAGCGTCGTATAGGGAAGACCACCGGTAAGGCCTCTGCGCCCAAGCGAGGTGGCGGGCTCACTGCTGCGGGCCGGAAGAAGCTCTCTGAAGCGATGAAGAAGCGCTGGGCAGAAAAAAAGAAGAACGCTTCCTAAGCTCGCTCGTGTCCGCCGCGCTTTTCGGGCAGGACGACAAATTCCTGCCCTGTAGCTCCCGCCAAACGCGTGCTCTGCATGGCGTCCGCCTGTGGTTCCTCAAAACCCAATCCGCGATGAGTCCCACGGGCAAATGCCGGTGACGCTGTCTTGCGCCCACTCTCGCGCCGAGGGGAGAATTTTGAAATCATGCGCGGCATATGGCGGACTCACAGCGGCGAATTCTGACCACCCACGCGGGCAGTCTCCCGCGCCCCAACGAACTCTCCGAACTGCTCGGGCGCAAGAGCCGCCAGGAGCCGACCGACGAACGCGCCCTGGATGAGCTCGTCTTCCGCTCGACCGCATCGGTCGTCGCGCGCCAGCTCGAAGCCGGCATCGACATCGGCAATGACGGCGAACAGGGGCGCGAAAGCTTTTTCACCTACGTACAGCACCGGATGACCGGCTTCTCCGGGCGCAGCCAACGCCCGGTGATGAGCGATCTCGTGCACTATCCGACCTTCCTCGCGCTCAAGGCGCCCGAGTTCGCGCGCGTTCAGGTCGACCTGATGCACGCGCCGATGGCCACCGGCGAGGTGCGTTACGTGGCGCGCGGGGCGATCGAAAAGCAGTGCGACGACTTCCGCCATGCGCTCGCTGCGCAGGAGCGGCAATTCACCGCCGCGTTCATGACCGCGCCTTCGCCCGGAATCGTCGCGGCCGCGATGCTCAATTCACATTACGAATCAATGCGCGACTATGTGATGGCGCTCTCTGGCGCTCTGCGCGTCGAGTACCAGACCATAATCGCGCACGGCCTGGTCCTTCAGCTCGATTGCCCGGACCTCGCGATGGAGCGGCACACGAGCTTCGCCGGCAAGCCCCTGCGCGATTTTCTTGCCTTTGTCGCACTGGTTGTCGAGGCGATCAACCGCGCGATCGAGGGCCTGCCGCGCGACAGCGTCCGGATGCACGTCTGCTGGGGAAATTACGAAGGGCCGCACAATGACGACGTCCCGCTCGAGGCGATTATCGAGCACCTCTACCAGGCCAAAGTCGGCGCGCTGATGCTCTCGATGGCGAATCCGAGACACGCCCACGAGTACCGCTGCTTCACGCAGCATCCGCTCCCGCGCCATCTCAGACTGATCGTCGGCGCGATCGATACTACCTCGAACTACGTCGAGCATCCCGAGGTCGTCGCGGAGCGAATCGAGCGCGTCGCGCTGGCGATCGGCGATCCCAACCGGGTGATGGCGGGCACCGATTGCGGTTTCGCGACCTCGGCCGGGCTCGGCGAGGTTGCCGATGAAGTCGTGTGGCTCAAGCTCAGGGCGCTGAGCGACGGCGCCGCCATCGCGAGCAAGCGCCTGTTCGGCTGACGAACCTTCCGTCGTTGGATTCAAGGATGCGGGCCCGCGGGCCTGGATCGTAGAGGGATGGCGACCGTCCCGCGCAAGGTTTCATCATGCCAGTGCGGCGGCGGCAAGAGAGTTGAGGACCTCCGCCGGATAGGCCTGCACCCGGCAGCTGTCGCTGTACAGCAGATCCATGGCGAAGAAGTGGATCTTCGGCTCCACTCCGCCGATCACCGGCCGCGCCTCGCCGAAGTCGACCTGGGCATGCCCGGGATCGAGTCGCAACGGCACGAACATCTCGCGCTGCCGCTGCCGCCGTTCGTGCACGTAGTCCTTTACGATCATGATCCCGCCATCATATCCATGCTCATCCCGCAGCCGCTCGAAGATCCTTTTCGCCTGCCAGCCGCTTCTTGCCCGCCTCCAGGAAGTCCTTCGACCAGCGATAATAGAGGTTCTGGTTGATGCCCTCCTTGCGGCACATGGCCTTACCCCTTTATGTATTCCATAAGAATTATCCAAAACCACCACGCCCCGGCCGAGCGGTGCAGAGACCGGAGAGTTTTGAACCGTCACGTGCACGCGATAAAAACCCGGGATTCCAATAAGGGAGGAAGGTGCGATGAGCGGAAGTCTCAGCGGCGCGAAGCCGAGCGGCGCGAGGAAAGTGTCGAGACGCGCATTCCTGGGCGGCGTTGCCGCCGGCGCAGGGGGCGCATGGGCGCTCTCCCACGGCCTTGAACAGCTCGGCGACGATCCGGCGAAGCCGCCGCAACTGTACGAATACTTCCTCGACAATTTCTGGTTCGAGGCGGCCGACCTCGAACACCAGCAGATAAACGCTCCCCTCAAGGGCAGCCACAAGGCCGACATCGTCATTGTCGGCGGCGGCTTCACCGGGCTTTCCTCCGCTTTCCATCTGAGCCGCAGATTTCCCAACAAGCACATCGTCCTGCTCGAAGGCGCCTGCTGCGGATACGGCGCCAGCGGCCGCAACGGGGGCTTCTGCGACGCGGGCTTCTCGGGACTGATGGAGTGGGTGAACAAGGTGGGCCCGGAGCTCGGCCGCAAGGCCTTCGACGCGAGCCTCTACGGCATCGGACATATCAAGCGGATGGTGGCGGAACACGGCGTGGCCTGCGACTTCGAGGAAAATGGCGTGCTCGAAGCCGCCATCGACGAGGAGCAAGCCGCCCAGCTCGAGCGCCGGCTTCAGACCTACAAGTCGATGGGGCTCGACGCCGCGCTGCTGCATGGCAAGGAACTCGAGGCCGAAATCAGATCGCCGCGTTACATCGCCGCCCTCAAGTTCCCCTACGGCGGCATTCTCAACCCGGCGAAGCTGGCGCGCGGCATCAAGCCATTGGTCGAGCGCGCTGGCGTCGAGGTTCGCGAGCGGACCCTGGTGATGCGTGTGACTCCGGGTAAGGTGCACCGCGTGGAAACTGAAATGGGCGACATAAGCGCACCGGTGCTGGTGCTCGCCCTCAACGGATACTCCCCGAGGCTCGGTTTCTTCCGCGATCGCGTGTTGCCGCTTTGCAGCTATGTGATCGCCACCGAGCCGTTGACCAAGGCGCAGTGGGAATCGATAGGCTGGAAGGGCCGCCAGGGCCTCTCCGACCTGCGGGTGCTCTTCGACTACCAGCGTCCGACCGCGGACGGGCGCATCGTGATCGGCGGTTCGGACGCGCCCTACTTCGCCGGCGACGCGCCGAGTTCCGGCAACTACAGGCCGGCCCTCGAATTACTCACCCGCAGCCTGTTCAGGACGTTTCCGCAACTGGAAGGACTGCGAATCGATCATGCATGGGGCGGCACGATGGGCTTCACGATGGATTTCACGCCGTCGGTAGGGGTGATGGGAGATCACAAGAACATCTTCTATGGAGTCGCCTACAACGGCGAAGGCGTCGCATTCACGCAAACCGCGGGACGTATCATCTCCGAACTGATTGCGGGCGAGCAAAGCGAATTCACCGAATTGTTCGTGGTGAATCACAAGATGCCCTATCTCGGCCCCGCCAGTCTTCGCATCGTGTTCGAAAGGCTCTACAGATGGTACCTGATGCGCAACGCCGGCAGAACCGTGCGCTGAGCTTTCAAGAGTCGCCGTTGCGCCCGCATCTGCGCGGCCGCTCGCTCATTCGGCGTCGTTACCGAAAATTAGATCCGAACATATTGATGATGCAGCCCTTCGAGGAGCGGCACCCGCCGCATCAATTCGATAGCGATTCTCGCAGCCGCTCGAATTCCGGTTCAGATGAAATTTTTAGTAACGACAGCCAATTTAAAGCGGTCCCTCCCGTCTTCCTTTTCTCTCTAGCTGGTGCGCGAATGCAGGTAGGCCACGCAGCCGTTTAAGCTGGTCATTCGCGGATAGTCCGCTTCCGGAATATCGACTCCGGTCGTTTCGTGAATAACGATCGCGAGGTTCAGGATGTCCATCGAGTCGAGGTCGATTTGCTCGCGCAGATCGACGGCCGGATCGATTTCGCTCAACTCGACCTCGGGCGCGATCCTATGTAGCTCGCGCAGAAAGAGCGCCTTTATCTCGTCGTCGGTCACAGGTTCTCCGGCTCCTGTAATAGACGCTCGATGGCGGTGAGGAACAATGCGCCTCGATGACCGTCGCTCGCGCGATGGTCGCCCGACAGGCTCGCCATCATAACCGGTCTCGCGCCGACCATTGCGCCGCTGGCCCACGGGCGCTCGACGATCTTGCCGAAACCGACCAGCGCAACCTGCGGCGGATAGATGACTCCGAAGACGCTTTCGACACCCTCGTCGCCGAGACTGGTGATGGTGATTGTCGCATCGGCGATTTCGGAACTGCGAAGCACTCCCGCGCGCACGCGCTTAACCAGATCGCGCAGACTCGCCATGATCTCGCTGAGGCTCTTCCTGTCAACATCGTGAATCGCCGGCGCGATAAGGCCGCCTTGCCGGATCGATATCACGACGCCGACGTGAACCGCCTCGCTTGGTTCGAACGCGCCATCGATCCAGAAGCCGTTCATCTCGGGTATCTCATGAGCGGCGAGCGCGACGGCCTTCAGCAGCAGCACGGAATAGAGCAGCCTCTCCGTCACCGGACGCTTGAAATTCTCCGCCTGCAGCCACCCCATCGCTTTGCTCATGTCGATGTGAGTGCCGAGGTAGTAATGAGGTATCTCGCGCTTCGAGCGCGCCATCAACGCCGCGATCACTTTGCGCATCGCCGCGTGATGATCGATCGGCGCGACCGCGGCCTTCGGCCGCGCCGCTGGTGCTGGTCCTTCAATGGGCGCGGCAACCCGAGGTGCAGGAGCTGGTGTCGGCGGAGCCCCAGCGGCGCGCTCGACATCGGCCTTGGTGATCGCACCTTCGGGACCGGTCCCCTTGACAGTCGCGAGATCGACCTTGAGTTCCATCGCGACTCGCATCGCGAGCGGCGAGATACGCGCGCGATGGGGCGCAGCAGGCTTCAGCATCGGCTTCGCCATGACACGCGCAACAGCAGGCGGAGTCGGTGGAGCGGGCGCGAGAACCACCGGCGCGTGCTCAGCGGGTTTCGGTTTGGCCTCGTGAGCGGCAGCGACAGCCTCGCCATCTACGGCAAGCACAGCCAGCAGCGTACCGACGGGGACCTTTTCTCCCTCGGGCACGACGATCTTTTGGATGACGCCGGTCTGGAAAATTTCCACCTCGATAGTGGCCTTCTCGGTATCCACCACGGCAACTATATCGCCGCGCTTGACCGCGTCGCCCGGCTTCACCAGCCATTGCAGGACAGTCCCGGCTTCCATATCGGCGCCAAGCGAAGGCATCAGGAAATCAGCCATGACCGCCCATCATCCGCGTCACGGTTGCGACGATCGTGGACGCTTGCGGCAGCGCCGCCTCCTCAAGATGCCGGGCATAGGGCATCGGAACTTCGGCGCTGCAGATGCGCTCCACCGGCAGGTCGAGCTCGTAGAACGCCCCTTCCATGATGCGCGCGCTGATCTCTGCCGAGATGCTACCGCTGCGCCATCCTTCGTCGATAACCACCGCGCGATGCGTGCGCATGACCGAATCGAGGATCGACTCGGTGTCGAGCGGCCGCAGCGTGCGAAGATCCACGACCTCCGCATCGACCCCAGATGCCGCAAGTTGCTCGGCAGCTTGAATCGTCTTGCCCAGCGTGCCGCCGTATGTGATCAGACTCACGTCCGTCCCCGCGCGCCGTACTGCGGCCTTTGAGATCTCGACCGCGCCCGCATCGACGGCCATCTCGCCCTCCATGTTGTACAGCGTGCCGTGCTCGAAGATGAGCACCGGGTCGGGATCCTCGAGCGCCGTCCATAGCATCCCGCGCGCGTCTTCCAGGGTGGCCGGCGCGAGCACCTTGATGCCGGGAATATGCGCGTACCATCCTTCGAGGCTATGCGAATGCTGCGCCGCGAGTTGCCGGCCGGCGCCCGTGGTCATCCTGATCACAAGCGGAATGTTGATCTGGCCGCCCGACATATGGAGGATCGTCGCCGCGTTGTTCACTATTTGGTCGAGCGCTAGCAGGCTGAAGTTGACCGTCATGATTTCGACGATGGGCCGCATGCCGTTCATCGCCGCGCCGATTCCCGCGCCGACAAACGCGGATTCGGAAAGCGGGGTGTCACGGATGCGATCGGGGCCGAATTCCTCCAGCAATCCTTTGCTAACTGCGTAGCATCCGCCGTAAGCGCCGACATCTTCGCCCATCAGGAAGACGCGCTGATCGCGGATAAGCGCGTCGCGGATCGCCTGGCGCATCGCCTCGCGATAAGTGATCTTCACTTTCTGCGCGTCCGGGCTCACGTCGGCTTCTCTCCCGAGTACGCGAAACGCGTAAGGTCTTCGATCGGCTCCCAGGTGCCGGACTCGGCGAATGCGATCGCTTTTTCGATCTCTGATGCGACCTCATCTTCGATGCGCTTCATGTTCGCGTCATCCAAAACGCCTTGTGTTGTCAGACGATTCTGAAAGGTCGCGATCGGGTCGCGTTTCTTCCATTCCTCGACTTCGCGCTTGTCGCGATAAAGCTGCGGATCGTACATCGAGTGCGCGCGGAAGCGATAAGTCCGGAATTCGAGAAAGCACGGCCCCTCGCCGGAACGCACGGCGAGCGCCGCTCGCTGCGCGGCTTCCTCGCACGCGACGACGTCCATCCCATCGACCGGCCACGAGGCAATTTCGTATGCCGCCGCTTTCAGGCTCAGATCGGTTTGCGACTGCGCGCGCTTGAGCGCCGTGCCCATCGCGTAGAGATTGTTCTCGCAACACAGCAGGACCGGGAGCTTCCACAGCGCCGCGAGGTTCATGCATTCGTGAAACTCGCCCTCGGCCACAGCGCCGTCACCGAAGAAGCATGCGGTCACGCGCTGGCGATGTTGCAGCTTGTCGGCCAGCGCGAAACCGATCGCCAGCGGCAGCCCGCCACCGACGATTGCGTTGCCACCGTAGAATCGCGTCGCCGCGTCGAACAGATGCATCGAGCCGCCACGCCCGCGGCTGCATCCTTCCTGCTTGCCGTACATCTCGGCCATGATCGAGTCGGCCGAAACGCCGCGCAGCAGCGCATGTCCATGCTCGCGATAGGTCGCGACGACAGCGTCTTCCGGCCTCAGCGCGCGCATCGCGCCGACCGCGACGGCTTCCTCGCCGATATATAGATGGAGAAATCCGCGGATTTTGGACGCGCTGTACAGCTCGGCGGCTTTTTCTTCGAAGCGGCGGATGCGGACCATGTCGCGCAGCAAGGCGATCGCGTGCCCGGCGTCAAGGTTTGGTGTCGCGATGGTTGGTTGCAACGCCACGATCTACGAACTCTCCAGCGTCGAGATGTCGCCCTCGGGAAGGCCGAGTTCGCGCGCCTTGAGCAGTCTGCGCATGATTTTTCCGCTGCGGGTCTTCGGCACGTTGGCGATGAAGTCGATTTCCTTGGGCGCGACCACCGCGCCCAACCGCTTGCGCGCGAAGCCGAGTAGCTCGCTGCGAAGCTCGTCGCTCGCTACGAACGCCGGCTTGAGCGAGACGAATGCCTTCACGATTTCACCGGCAATCGGGTCCGGTTTGCCGATGACGCCCGCCTCCGCTACCGCAGGATGCTCCATCAGCGTGCTCTCGACTTCGAACGGCCCGATCAGATGACCCGACGACTTGATGACATCGTCGGCGCGTCCAACGAACCAGAAGTAGCCGTCGCCGTCGCGCCGCACGAGGTCGGCTGTGAGATACCATCCGCCCGCAAAGCATTTGCGATAACGCTCTTCTTCATTGAGGTAACCGCGAAACATCGACGGCCAACCGGGCCGCAACACGAGTTCGCCTTCGACGCCGGCTTCGCGAATCTCTTCGATGGCGCCGTCCTTAAGGCGGCGCACTACGCCTGCTTCGATGCCGGGAAGCGGGCGCCCCATCGAGCCCGGGCGAATATCCATCGCGGCGAAGTTTGAAATCATAATGCCGCCGGTCTCCGTTTGCCACCAATTGTCGTGAATCGGAAGGCCGAACGCTTTCTGCCCCCATATCACCGCTTCGGGATTGAGCGGCTCGCCGACGCTCGCGATGAAGCGCAGATGGCGAAGATCGTATTTGCTGATCACCTCGGTCCCGATCTTCATCATCATGCGAACCGCGGTCGGCGCGGTGTACCAGTTGGTGACCTTCTGCTTCTGGATCAACGCGTACCATCGTTCCGCGTCGAACTCCGCCTCATCGATGATGCTGGTGATGCCATTGGTGAGCGGCGCGATGATTCCGTATGACGTACCCGTGATCCATCCGGGGTCCGCCGTGCACCAAAAAATATCGTCGGGATGAAAGTCGAGCGCGAAGCGGCCGGTCATATGATGCGCCACGACAGCCTGATGGACGTGCATCGCGCCCTTGGGCTTGCCGGTGGTTCCGCTGGTGAAATGAAGCAGCGCGAGATCCTCGGGATCGGTCTGCGCGATCTCGAAATCGTCGCTCGCGTCGTTCATCAACTGATGGAAATCTTCGGTGCGTGGTATCGCGCGAATTTCTTCGGGGCGGCCAATCAGCAGCACGTGCTTGAGCCCCGGTATCGAGGCGCGCATGTCGGCGACTTTGCGTTTGTACAGCAGGACCGTGGTCACCAGCACACGGCCATCGCCGATGCCGATCCGTTGACGAATCGGTTCCGGGCCGAAGGCGGAGAAGAGCGGGCAGAAGACGTTGCCTTTTTTCAGCGTCCCGAGCGCGCTGATATAAAGTTCGGGAATACGCCCGGCGAGGATAAACACCCGCTCGCCCTTGCTCAGACCGAGACGCCGCAGCACGTTCGCAAAACGGTTGGTGAGCAGCCGCAGGTCGGCATACGAGAAATCGCGCGTCTCGCCGCCCTTGCCGATCCATCGCAGCGCCAGGTGATTGCGGATCGCACCGGCCGCGTGACGATCGATCGCCTCGTGCGCGATGTTCAACCCGCGCCCGCCGGGCAGGCCGTCGAGTTCGCCCCGGGCCGCGTCCCACGAAAATCCGGCGCAGATTTTCTCGTAATCGAGCAGATTCGGGGCGACCGCCCATCCGCGCTTCGGCTTTTCGATGGTCTCGGAGATCATTAAAGATTGACTCTCCTGGGGGATCTGATGGAGGACCGATATGCCAATCGACCTGAGATTCGATTCAAACGAGGTCCCTCTGCTCACCGATCTTTGCGAGCTTACCATGGCGGCACGCTATTTTGCTCTGCTGCTCAATGGCCGGGATCTCAGCAAGAAGGGCAATCGCAAGCGGCAGGTCGACTACGTGGCGAGGTGTTCGGGGATGAATTGAACCTGAACGGTCGTGCCGCCGTTCCCATGATGGCATGCTACTAACTTCTCTGATAATAAAGAATGAAGCGTCGTTTTTTATAGTGTCACGATGAAAGACAGTCAAGCAAGCCGCACCGCCCAATCGATGGCCATGTTTCGAACGCTCGAATCCGGCCGCCCACCAAAGGAAAGGCTCTTCACCGATGAATTCGCCGCGATGTTCCTGAGTCCATCGATGCGCCTGGCAGCCAGATTGCGTTCACATACATACATCGCGGGCTGCTGGATGGCTCCGGCGCCTTCTCGGTGAGTCCCAACGTGATTCGACATTTGCAGCGCGCGGGAGAGCCATGGACGTTCGGCTTCTATCCCACAGAGCTTCCGTCGTACTTACACGCGCGCGGCCTTGAGCTGAAGCAGGATCTCGGAGCGACCGAGTACGGAGCTCTCTGCATGGGCGCAAGCAAAGACAAAATGAAGGGCTATGAATTCTACCATGTCGCAATCGCAGAGGTTCGGAAACAGGAGGAGACGAGTTGCCAAAGGTAAGTGAAGCTCATCGAGAAAATCGCCGGCGGCAGATTCTGGACGCGGCGATTGAGTGTTTCGCGCACGACGGTTTTCAGCGCACGACTATGGAAGACATCATCCGGGAGGCGGGCTTGAGCGCTGGTGCAATATACAGCTACTTTCAGAGCAAAGACCAAATCATCGAAACGCTCGCTGACGAGCGGCATGAACGAGAGAAGCGGATCATCGAAGCGGCGCTGAATCGAGACGAGTGGGCCGCGTCTCTTCGCGAGCTGTTCCGAAGCTTTTCCTCCGAATTGCTTACCGCATCCAGTGTTCGCAAGGAGCGCCGGCTCGGGATCCATCTGTGGGCCGAGGCTCTCTGCAACCCGAAGGTTCTCACGCTGATCCGACGCGGGATCAATCAGCCGCTAAAGCTGCTGTCGAATGCAATCGCAGAAGCTCAGGGCGGCGGACGGTTGCCAAGAACGCTGAATCCTGAGGCCGCGGCACGTGTTCTGATTGCCATGTTCTATGGGCTGATCCTTCAGCAGGCATGGGATGAACGAACCGACGTAGCCGAGTTCGCCAGAACGGCGCAAGCGATTCTGGCCGCATACTTTTCCTCGAAAGCAACCGCTCATACTCCGAAGATTCGGGAGCTCCGGCCACGCTGAGACGGTGGAGAAATGGCTATTCGTCGACGCGTATTGGGATTCGCTCTTTATCACCAATTCAGATCGGGACTGTAGACGCGCATTAGAACCGCCACTCCGGGCAGCATCGGCGGGAAAAGCATCGCCAGTAGCTGCCCGAACATGTGGCCAGACGGGCGAGGGCTGGCGGCTCGTCAAAACCGCCTACGATGATGGTGGTCTTTCGGGTGCTAGAGGCGAAATCGGGGAACTAAATTCCAATCCTGACCGGGCCGCCGAAGTCGAAACGGCCGGAGCCGCGCTGAGTCTTTCTGTTCGCCATTTGTCCGTCGCGCGACTCTCTGTTAAACCATTTCGACAATAGGCGCCTGATTCCGACGATGACCCTCAGTCACGAAGCCCGCGAGGGGCGGGTTTTCTGGCGGATGACGCCTGCCCCAAGGAGGGTCTATGATGGGCCGCTTTTTGGACCATGCGTAAAATACTTAGGCTGACCGTCCTTCTATTCTGTGTACTTATAAGACCAGTCCTGGCTCAGACTGGCCACCCGGCGCCAACCCCGCTGAGTGCTACCAAGGATGCTTGCACGCTGGCATCAAATGTTTGGACATGCAGCCCCATTGGATTCAGTATCGGAAGGCTTACCCTGACAGACACTCAGCAGATCACGATGGGATTGGGTGCCTTAGCCGGCCAATACTTCACAATTCGACTAACCCAGGATTCTACCGGGGGCCGCATCCCGACTTGGGGCAGTATGTTCCTGTTCCAGAACTTCAGCACTAACTCTGCGAATACCTTCGTTCCGCTCTCTTTTCCCAATTCGGCTGAAAACATTCTATTTCAGTATGACGATGTGCTATCGAAATGGATATATTTGTCTCGCTCCGGTATCCAGCAGATTGCTCCTACAATTCAGGGCGCCGGTACGAACATAGGCGATCACCCGGGTAATGCGAGTTCAGTGCAAGCCCTTTTTCTTCCAGCCAATACTGAGACAGGAGTCTTTGGTGATAATGGAGGTTTTTTTGGGCCAGAAGGCAACGGTGTTGTCAGCTATTATGAGATCCAATCGGGCGTCATCCAGTTCTGCAATTTCGATGCGATCACCACGCTTGCGACGTTTCGTTGTAACACGGTGGGGGACTGGCCCTCGGCCATCGCGCAGACCGCTCCCGCTCAAGTTCCAGCGGGAGGGTGTACTGAATTTCAGGTACAGATGATTGCTTGGAGTGATCCTGCATTGCGCGTGTTTACAGGCCATGTGTGCTACATAAATCCCGGCAACTCGGCAGCCGCCTACGCAACATGGAACAGTGTCTATAATGAGGAGATTCCTATCAACTAGTGAAACCACAAATATTGGCGGGAATCGTTCTAGTGCTCTTGATGCGTTTCACATCAGCACAGGCACAATTTATCGGTGGCTCATCGTTCACGGGAAAGGATTCTCTCGTTGCGACCTGGTCCGGCAATGGGAGTGCTGCGTCGATAGGATTTGCTGCGCTGGGAATGAATCCACCGGCGTTGCAAAACCTGGGCGGCGTGGTCCAGCTTATCCTCGGAAGCTCAACCGCTTGCGCTTGGGCCACGGCGGACTACCGTTGGACAATCATCTCGAATACAGAGGCCGAGGGAGACGGGCTATGTCAGGTGCTCTATTACCGCACCTTCCAGGCGGATGAACGCTTGCCATACAGGTTTCGTTGGTTTGTCACAGTACCCTATGACATCAGGACCTACGTGATCTCGAATGTGTCGGCCGTGGACGTGGCTTCCCACAACAGCGGGAACGGCACGACGCTGACGGCAAGCGGAGTCATGACGACTGAGGTGGGCGACTACTTTATGGCTTTTTATGCGAGCCTTGGGTCGGGAACTTGGACACAACCCTCCAACATGGGGGTCGCCGTTGAGAACGACTATGCGTATAGCGGTCCTGCGAACTTTCGGAACCTTGCGACGCAGGCTTGGGCATACCCAATAGGCGCGACAGGTACAGAAACCGCAGCTATGAGATCATCAGCGCAGTGGGTAGCCGACCTTGTAGCGTTCAAGCCGCTCTATCGAATACTTATCCCGGGCATCGCGCAACCGCTGGCAACTTTTGGTACTTGTGCTCCTTCTGTTGAAGGCGAAATGCAAACGGAATCAAACTCAACGGCAGCGTGTTCGCTAGGAGCTACAGCTACCAGTGGCGGAACCACGCATTGTGCTATTCGCTGTAACGGGACGAACTGGATACAAACGGGCTTATAAGGTCTTAAGCAGGTTGAAAAAAGGACTTTCACAGCGTGCTGTCATTATCGAAAATGCGATCTGGGTAACAGGTCGCATGAAATCGGGTAGGTTGGCGGCTGTGCTTAGTCAAAAGCTAAACCCTGACATATTGGTGATGCAGCCCACCGAGAATTGAGATGCTTGCGATGGCGCCGAGCTTCTGCGGCCACCGATAATTCGGCGCATTCTTTTCCAGTGATAGATGCGTCCGGACCTGATTGTAATAGGAAGCGTAATTCTTCAGACCGCGACGCAACTGTGCTTCGTCGGACACGATGAGGTGATCGAGAGATTCGCCGCGGATCGATCCGATTAGGCGCTCAACGTAGCCGTTCTGCCAAGGTGAGCGTGGCGCCGTCGGGTGATCGCGGATTCGCATTGCACGAATGCGGCGGGTGTAGGTTGGGCCGAAGGCCCCGTCGCGGTCGCGAATCAGGTGACGTGGCGCTTCGTCCCAGGGAAACGCGTCAGTCACCTGGTGCGAACGATCGCATCCAAATCAGAGATCGGATTCGCGAGTTGCGCCGTGTCCCTGCGAAGGATCTGCTGCCGAATCCAAAAAACTGGAGGCGACATCCGAAGCTACAGGTCGACGCACTACGCGGGCTTCTTGATGAGATCGGCTATGCCGACGCCTTGCTCGTCCGCGAGTTACCCGACGGTAAGCTCATGCTCATCGATGGTCACCTCCGCGCGGAGACGACGCCGGACGCACAAGTTCCAGTTCTTGTGCTCGATCTCGATGAAAAGGAATCCGACAAGCTTTTGCTGACGTTAGATCCGCTGGCTGCAATGGCGGAGTCGGACGCCGAGCGGATCACGGCGCTTCTACAGACCGTCCGGACCGACAGCGAAGCCGTCGAAAGCCTCCTGAGACGTACCGCCGGGGAACAGGTATGGCGGATTATTCACCCTGAAGACACGTTCGAGCCCCCGGCGCAGTTCGACCAGGCCGCCGAGCTGCAGAAAAAGTGGGGCACTAGCACAGGTCAACTCTGGCAGATCAGCGACCATCGCCTCTTGTGCGGCGATTCGACCAACGCCGAGGACGTGATGCGGCTGATGAACGGCGAGCGGGCGGGTCTCTTCGCAACAGATCCGCCGTATGCGGTCGGCTATACCGGGGGTTCGCACCCCCAGAGCTGGGCCAACGGGGGCGCCTCAAATCGGGACAAGGACTGGTCGGCCCAATACGTCGAAGCAAAGAGCGCCGACGTGAAGAACAGCGAGGAGGCCGGCGTCGAGCTCTATCGCGGCTTCATCAATATGGCTATCAAGCATGCGATCAAGCGGGATGCGGCCTGGTATTGCTGGCACGCGAGCAAGCGCCACGCGATGGTGGAGAGTGTCTGGACCGAGTTCGGCGCTTTCGTGCATCAACAGATAATTTGGGTTAAGACCCGGGCGGTGCTGACCTACTCGGTTTATCTCTGGCAGCACGAACCATGCTTGTTCGGCTGGATCAGGGGTGAGAAGCCAAAGGTATTCCGAACGGAGGTCAGCAAGCGGGCGGGGGAGTTTCCGACCACCGTTTGGAATGTCCCAAGCTCCGAGGTCGAGACCGACGCTCATCCCACATCAAAGCCCTGCAGACTCTTTGCGCTGCCAATGGAACTGCATACCGGTGTCGGCGATGTCTGCTACGAACCATTCGCCGGTAGCGGCTCGCAACTGGTCGCCGCGCAGCAGATGGGACGCCGATGTTATGCGATTGAAAAGTCACCGCCGTTCGTCGCGGTAGTCCTGGAGCGAATGGCCGCCCTCGGTCTCAAGCCGGAGCTCGCGGATCATCGATGAAGCGCCATCCGAATGGAACCTGGCGGGGTGCGAGACAGCCGGTGGTCGTGTCAGAAGCGGTTCTGAGGGCTCGATGGGTCGAGGCCGAGACGATTCACCTCAAGCGCATGGGGCTATCTTTCGATGCGATCGCCGAACAGATCACCCGCGTCGGGCGTCGCCAGGCACAGGCGATCGTGACGATCGCCGACGGCGTGACGTTCCCGCCTGACTTTCAGATCTCTCGGCAGGCCTGCCACAAAGCATTCAAGAAGGCGGTGGCGCGGGAGCCATCGCTCGCGGTGAGGGAGTCCCGCAAGCTCGATTCCGCCCGCTGCGAGGAAATGTTTTTAAATCTGCAGCCCGGAATCCGCAAGGGCAACCCGCGTTCGATCGAAGCGGGAGTCAAAGTTCTGCGCCACACGGCACAAATCAATGGCTACGCCGCACCGCAGCGGCACAAGCTGACTGCTAAAGACCGCGGCCCCGTTACTATCCTTGACTTTCTAAAGCTCCTTAAGGGTAAAATTCCGGATGGGCCTAGCATCGAGGTTCAGGCTACGCCAGTGGTTGATACGCCGCCGATAGCTATAGAGCCGCCGGCGTATAGCGCGGCCGATGTTGAACTAGCGCGCACCATTCTGGCGACGAAACCAAGGGATGAGGCGCAAGATGGCTTATGACAGACAGTAGCGCCGCCGAACTCGAAATCATCGCGTCGATTCGCAACCCAGTCAAGTTCGCTGCGGAGAAGCCCCAGCCCCAATCGGATGACTTTTCATTCCCGCTGATGTACTTTCTCTCCGACGTTGGTAATCACGCTTCTCTCTCCAGAGAATAGTTCTCGTTTATGGGAATAGACGACAAAAGAAGCAGCGAAGCGATGCGGTGAGTAGCTTTCTCGGGATTCGTTCCGCATCGCCTCGAGATACCACGTAGGCCCGAGTTGTCCGCTTTTCCGCTTAACATTCTCTTTATGAGTAGAACAATTAAGAATGGGGTACAGATTTCAGGCTCGGCTCTCTACGAACCAGAATTCGATACTTATCGCAAGGATGGCGACGTCAGTTCTATGAGGTATCACAACATCTATGGCACAACATCCCATCTCGTGATTGCCTACGATGAGAAAAACAAACGATACCGCGGAGAGCGGTTTTTCGCGCAGTTGACAATGCCCGGTCTTGCAAATGGTGAACGCTGCAAATTCAGCCAGGAGAAGCAGGAAGCTTATCGCCGTTGAACCGGAGCGCGCAGCATTTGCAGGCTTCGCCGAGATGAAACTCGAGGGTCCCCTGCCCTCGTCGCGCGACTTTCACTGACCGCACGCTCGGACGCCCGGCGGCGAATTCAGGAGTAGGGCACAATCATGATGAAGGAATTGCCTTTATCCAAGGTCTACCAGTTGCTCGAACCCGGTCCGGTGGTCCTGCTCACGACTGCCCGCAAGGGCCGCGCCAATGTTATGACGATGTCCTGGCATATGATGGTCGAATTTGAGCCGCCGCTGGTGGCCTGCATTGTCAGCAGCGCCAATCACAGCTTTGCCGCCCTGCGGTCAACCGGCGAATGCGTGATCGCCGTGCCAGCGCTGGAACTGGCGCCCAAAGTCGTGAAAGTTGGGAACTGCTCGGGGCGCGACCTCGACAAGTTTATGGCGTTCGGACTAACGCCGATACCGGCCGCACGGGTTGCGCCGCCTCTGGTGGCCGAATGTTTTGCCAATCTTGAATGCAAGGTGGCCGACACCAGCCTCGTGAAGAGATACAACCTCTTCGTCCTCGAAGTGCTCAAGGCCTGGAGAGATCCGGCACAGAAGAATCCTAAGACCATCCACCATCAGGGATACGGCAAGTTCATCGTCGATGGCGAGACGATCAAGCTGAAGTCGAGGATGCGATAGTGGTCGCCGCAAAGCGTACTCTCACGGGGCACCGCGCTCGGCCGCCGTCAGGAAGGGATAATCGGTGTATCCGGCGGCGGCGCCGCCGAAGAAGGTCGCTCGATCGGGAACGTTCAACCGGGCGCCCATACGCAGGCGGTCCACGAGGTCCGGATTGGCGATGTAGAGTCGGCGGAAGGCGATGAAGTCGGCCAGATTGCGGCGGCGTGCTTTCCGGGCCAAGTCCAAATCATAGCCGTTATTCGCGATGTAGAGGCCTCTGAACGACCGCCGCACGATCTGGAGATCGAATCCGCCTGGAACCTCACGTGGACCCTGCGTTAGACCAGCACGGCGCGCCCCTTAGCCGAGCGATCGAGTCTTTTCAGTGAATCCATTTCAATTCTCCGTGTCGAGCACGCAACGTGACGATTGTCGAGCTATCACATCCAGTGTTAGTTGAGGTAGCTGAGGGCCAGTCTTACTCACGATGAACAGGGAGAAAATTACCCGGTGACGAACAACGAACAGGAACGCGACGCGTGGCTCGCGCAAGTCAGTGAGGCTGCACTCGAGCCGGAACTGCCGATAGTCGATCCGCATCATCACCTGTGGGACCATCCCGGCAGCCGCTACATGCTCGATGAGATAGTCCGTGACACGGCGTCGGGGCATCGCGTGCTCGCGACGGTGTTCGTCGAATGCCTTTCGATGTATCGCGCGGACGGCCCGGAGCCGATGCGGCCAGTCGGCGAGACCGAGTTCGTCAACGGCATCGCGGCCCAAAGCGCGAGCGGGCAATATGGCGAAACGCGGGTCGCGGCGGGAATTGTGGGCTTTGCGGATTTGACCTTGGGAGCCGCGGTCGAACCGGTATTGCAGGCGCATATCGCCGCCGCACCGGCGCGTTTTCGTGGCATCCGGCACGCGGGGGGCTTCGACGCGAGTCCAGAGGTGAGGAATTCGCATACCAACCCGCCCGCGGATTTGTACGAATCGGCGCGTTTCCGCGAAGGCTTTGCCAGGTTGCGCGGCTTGGGTCTCAGCTTCGAGGCGTGGCAGTACCATCCGCAGATGCCGGCGGTGATCGAGCTTGCAAGAGCGTTCCCGGATACGACGATCGTGCTCGATCACTTCGGCGGCCCGCTGGGAATCGGTCCTTACGAAGGCCGGCGCGCGGAGATACTCGGCGAATGGAAGAAGAACATCGCGGAACTCGCGCGATGTCCAAATGTCGTGGCCAAGCTCGGTGGAATCAACATGCCGGTGAATGGATTCGGCTGGCATCGCAGGCCGTCGCCGCCGAACTCGGACGCTCTCGTGGCGGCGACGCGGGACTACTATCTCCACACAATCGATCAGTTTGGACCGCGACGATGCATGTTTGAGAGCAACTTCCCGGTGGACCGGGTTTCATGCTCGTACGTCGTGCTGTGGAACGCGTTCAAGAAGATCGCGGCGGGTTTCACGAGGGACGAAAAAACACAGCTATTCCAGCGCACCGCGTCGCAGCTCTATCGCTTAACGCTCACGCCCAAGGCACCGAGCCAGGCGCCGGCGCGGTAATTCGGGCGCCGTGGCGACGGGGGCCGCCGAGCTTGCCAGCATTGCCTGGAAACTCGTCGATTACGCGCCGATTGAATTGGTTAAATTCCGCCAGGTGATTACCGGCGACCTTTATCTAGACGTTGATGGTGCTCATGTCGTTATAACGTGCGCCGGCGGCAAAGCCCTTGGGCGCGACTTCCTCGATGCGGGCAAGATCGCTTTTCGACAGCTGGCATTTGGCCGCCGCAAGATTCTCTTCGAGATAGGTACGACGCTTGGTGCCAGGAATCGGGACCATGTCGTGGCCCTGCGCGAGCACCCACGCGAGCGCGAGCTGACTCGGCGTAATTCCCTTGTCGCGGGCGATTTCCTTGATGCGATCGACGACCTTGAGATTCCTTTGTATATTCTCGGCGTCGAAACGCGGCGAGATTCTGCGGCGCATATCGTCGGCGGGCAACTCGCGAATGTTTCCGCTGAGGAAGCCGCGACCGAGCGGGCTGAACGGGACAAATCCAATGCCGAGCTCGCGCAGAGTCGGAATCACCTGGTCTTCGTAGTCGCGGGTCCAGAGCGAGTATTCCGACTGTAGAGCGCTGATGGGATGCGTCGCGTGCGCGCGGCGAATCGTATTGGCGCCAGCCTCCGACAGGCCCAGGTAGCGAACTTTTCCTTTGCGCACCAGTTCGGCCATCGCGCCGACGGTCTCCTCGATCGGCACCTTCTTGTCGACGCGATGCTGGTAGTAGAGATCGATGTGATCGACACCGAGGCGCTTGAGCGACGCGTCGCAGGCGGAGCGCACGTATTCGGGTCTGCCGTTGATCGCGCGCTTGCCGTCGGGCAGGACCTGGTTGGCAAACTTGGTCGCGATAATCACGCGGTCGCGGTATTTCTTCAGCGCTTTGCCGACCAGCTCCTCGTTGTGGCCCACGCCGTAAACGTCGGCGGTGTCGAAGAAATTGATCCCAAGCTCGACGGCGCGCTCAAGCGTCGCGATGGATTCGATGTCGTCGCGCGGGCCGTAAAACTGCGACATCCCCATGCATCCCAGGCCCAGCTCCGATACTTCGAGTCCCTGCGCACCAAGTTTTCGCTTTTCCATGACCGAGGTCCCTCACGCTCATATTGACATAGCGGAATAGTGCGGGAGATCGAAAGCGCCGTCACTTTGCTTGCGCAAAACTCCGACGATCACGCACCACAGGGCATTATGAGCAGCGACAGGTTTCCAGTAATCGGGCAAGTTCGGTGGCTGATGGCGGTAGCGCCACTACTTTTGAACCACGCAGTGGACTCTTGCGCGAACCTCGAGATGCCAAGTCCTTTGCCTTGCGATCCAACGCAGAGATCAGTTGATCCATAGATGCTCACGCTACCCGGTTCTCCAACTGGGGATCAAATGGATTCTTAGTGCTTGGTGTTGCTCGCCAATTTCCAGCCAATCATGAGTAGAGTCGGTCATTTTTTGACCTGCCCCGCAAAACTAGGACGACGGTTCGAAGGCGGCGATTTCTGCTGATCCGCCCCGCGAAACTACTACCACCAGGAGTTGAGAAATCGACCTGGCGTGGTCGGTTAGCGCCGGTGTTTCCGGCAGTTTGAAACCTCCAGTAGCTCAACTGAGACCCTCTTGCAAACCGTCCGAAGACGCGGTCGCCGCCGCGGTTTGCCAAGCGTTGGCGAACTCCTCCGGGGTGCTGTCGCCGAGTGCGCTGTGCGGACGGACCCGGTTGTAGTCCTGCCGCCATCGCTCGAGCTTGTCGCGCGCATCCGCCACGCTAAAGAATACCTGTACGTTCAAACATTCATCGCGCAGCCGACCGTTGAACGACTCGATGTATCCGTTCTCGGTGGGCCGGCCGGGCCGGATGAAGTCAAGTTGGACCCCGTGCTGGTATGCCCACACGTCCATCGCCTTGCTCTGAAACTCGGTGCCATTGTCGACTGTAATCGAGACCGGCGCGCCGCGTTCGGCGACGATCTCGGAGAGCGCCAATGCTACCTTCTGGCTGGTTAGCGAACTGTCGACCAGCAATGCCAGGCACTCTCGGGTGAACTGGTCGACCATGGTCAGCACGCGGAACCAGCGGCCGTCGAGCAGCCGGTTGCTGACGAAGTCCATGCTCAGGCGCTCGTGCGGTCGAGTCGCCCTTTGGAGTGGAACTCGTTGGCGCCGTGCGATTTTCCTTCGTAGCTTGGTTCGCACTGCCAATCCGTCCTCCGTGTATAGCCGGTAGATGCGCTTGGCGTTCACGGCCCAGCCCTCCCGCCTGAGCAGCACCGTCAGACGCCGGTAGCCGAAACGCACCCGGCTGGCGGCCAGTTCCCGCAGCCGCATCCTCAATGCTGTCTGCGGGTCCCTGCGACTCCGATAACGCAGCGTTGCCAGTTGGATCGGCAACAGCCTCGACACCCTACGCTCGCTCACCACAAAGGCGGCTTGCGTCCAGCGCCCCAACTCGCGCCGGTGACGAGGCCTTACAGCTTTTTTCGGACGATCTCCTGCAGCATGTGCCGGTCCAGCGACAGATCCGCCACCAGCCGCTTGAGCTTCGCGTTCTCCCCGCGCAGTTGCCTGAGCTCGCGCAGCTCGCTCAGTCCCAAGCCTGCGTACTCCTTCTTCCACACGTAGTACGTGGCTTCGCTGATGCCGTGCTCGCGGCACAGCTCGCTTACCCTAGTGCCGCCTTCCGCCTGGTGCAGCGCCCGCAGAATCTGCTCTTCCGTGTGACCTCGCTTCGACATCCTGGTCCTCCTTCCTCGTGCTCAGAGGACCACACCAAACGCCAATGCCTCAACTTATCGCTGTCCTAGTTTTCGGGTTTTGGGTCACCCTGTTTCTTTCGGCTTCAAAACGGCGGCGACCTGGGGTGTAGCTCGAGATTCTTTAATTTTCCCGACGAGGCGCAAGAGGCCGTCAAGGATTGTCACAGGGTGTGGCGGGCAGCCAGGAACGTAAAGGTCCACCGGAACGATGCTGTCTGAGCCGTTGAGAACCTCGGGATGATCGCGAAATGGACCGCCTGAAATTGCACAAGCGCCCACCGCGATTACAATTTTCGGGTAGGGCACGGCTTGGTAGGTCTTCTCAAGGGCCAGGCGCATGTTCTGAGTGACGGCACCGGTAATCAGAAGTCCATCTGCATGGCGTGGGGACGCCACAAACTGAATGCCGAATCTGCCGAGGTCGAACACTACGGTATTCAGAACATTTACGTCAGCCTCGCATCCGTTGCATCCACCGGCGCTGACCTGTCGAAGTTTGAGAGACCGGCCAAGGATCCGGTGGGTCTGTTCAGCTAGACGACCCGCTAGTTGCAGCGTTTCTCCTTCGGTCAAGACCAAATCATTCCGATTGCTGGCCGCGAGTTGATATTGCGAAGTGAAACGGATCGCTCCTTCGGGACATGCGTTGGCACACTCGGGGCAGAACAGACAGCGACCGAGATCGATCTGCAAATCTCCGTTGCTGGTAATTGCATCTGTCGGGCAAGCATCCGCGCAACTCGTGCAACCGGAAGGACATCGTGCCTGATCCAGCATGGGCAGACCGCGGAATCGCTCCGGTAGAACCGGTTCGGTCTCGGGAAATGACAACGTGCGTTTGCCCTGACGCAGTCGAGTGAGTATCAAGCTCGGCACTGGCTATCCTCAGAGATCGTGACCGCAATAGGAGAGGTTGAAGCTCTTGTTGCACAGAGGAAAATCGGAGATTTGCTGATTGCGCATTGCTATCGCCAATCCCATCCAATTGTGGAACGAGGGATCGACTATCTTATAACGTGCGAAGCGCCCGTCTGCGTCAGTGATCGCGACGTGGCAAATTTCTCCGCGCCATCCCTCGACCAAAGACACTACAAGATGATCGCCGAGTAGCGGCCCTGCCGGCGACAGTATAGGTCCGTCGGGCACGGAGGCGAACTGCTCTCCCAGGAATGCGCCCGAATGCTGAATTTCAAGCCATCGCAACCAGGCCCGCGCAAAGACGTCCCCGCTAGGCCACTTGGATATAGGTATCTGCGCGAATCTGAAGATGCCGCTGGGAAAGTCTTGTCTGATGTCTCGCTCAACCCCGCAGGCGCGCGCCGCGGGACCAACCAGCCCAAGCGCCTCGCATGTTTCTCGCGTTATCGTCCCGGTGTGCTCGAAACGCGCTTGGACCGATGCTGCGCTCCATAGCAGTGCGAGCGCGTCCTCGACATCCTTCAAGGCCGCTTCCAACCGCTGCTGTAGCTCGGCGACAAGAGGCTTACCCACATCGAATCCGACCCCGCCAGGTCTGATCAACCCCCGGCCGAAGCGGCTTCCGCATAGTGCCGCCGTTAAGTTGAGGAAGTCTCCACGAATGCGGCCGCAATACGCTGCGGTCGGGAGATACCCGACATCTCCCGCCAGCGCGCCTAGGTCGCCGGTATGGTTTGCAAGACGCTCGAGCTCCAGCGCTACCCCACGCAGCACTTGCGCCCGGGCTGGAATCGCAGCACCGCCCAAGGCTTCGATTGCTTCACAATACGCAGTCGAATGTCCTATCGAGGTATCACCGCATAGCGTTTCCACCAGATGGATTGTTCGCTTGCCGGGTCCTCCCACGAGTGCCCGTTCGACCCCCCGATGCTGGTAGCCAAGCGATATCTCCAGATGAAAAACATCCTCACCATGACATTGGAAACGGAAATGGCCGGGTTCGATGATTCCCGCATGCACGGGGCCTACCGCGACTTCGTGAACCTCGGGTCCGGCCATCGCGAAGAAATCAGTTACACCCGGAACTGGTGCTGAAGATAAGCTGTTGCCAGACCTATAGGGCGCGTGAAATCGAATCGGCTTCAGCCAAGGATGCCCTTCCGGACGAACCTGCCACTGCTCGGCGATTTCACGCTCGAACCAATGAGCTTGCGGGCATTCGAGCGTCAGGCATGGGTACGACTGGTCGACTTTGGTGCTGAGGATCGAGAGGCTATTCGTCACCGAATCAGCCACGACGGCGATCAGTCGAACATGGCCATTCTCGCCAGGCATCCCGAACAGCGCTGCCAGGCTGCAGGTACTGCTCACCGCGGAGAGAATCGCGGTTCTGAACTCGGCAATCGAAAGATTGGGAATCTCTCGAAGCGGAATTGCTTCGCCAGTGTGAAATGATGAAAGCGGAGTCACCATTTCAACGCTGACCAAGCAGGCGCGCGGCTTCATGGATTGTCCGACTCAGGGCCGGAGGAACGTAGATGCCCATTAGCAGAATTGCAGCGCCGAGTATCGCCGGGACTGCGCTCAGCGCAACACCTCGGCCTGCCGGGACAATGATATCTTCGCGCGGAGTTCCCTGTGCCATTTCAAGCACGGGCGTAGCCATTCCCGCCAGAATGATCGCCAACAGAATCAGATAAGTAATCGCGACGAAAGACCGGCCCTGATCCAGCGCGGCTTTCAGGATCGTGAATTCACTCAGGAACGGGCCGAATGGCGGCGAGCCTGTGATCGCAAGAAAGCCTAACACCCACAGCAGTCCGGATACCGGCAAGACCTGCAAAGCTCCGGAGACATTTTTCGCAGTCTTCGTATGGTAAACAGCCAGCAGGTTGCCAGCGACCATGAACAGCATCACCTTGGTCAGCGAATGATTGATCACATGGAGCATCGATCCGAACAGCCCTGCACCACCCAGTCCCACGCCCACCGCCAGGATGCCCATATGCTCGACGCTCGAGTATGCAAGCATGCGCTTGTAGTCAACCTGGCCGGTGATGAATATGGCAGCTACCGCCATCGAGAGCAGGCCGAAAACGAGCAGCAGCCGCTGGCTGAAATCAACTAGACCGCTCGCGACACAGATTTGATGGATTCTGAGAATCCCGAGAAACGCACAATTGAGCAGAGCGCCGGAAAGCAACGCCGACGCCACTGAAGGCGCCTCGCTGTGGGCGTTGGGCAGCCAGGTGTGAAACGGGGCGAGCCCCATCTTGGTGCCGTAGCCGACCAGCATGAGCACAAACGCCGCTTTCAGCCAGAGAGGATTCAAGTGCGGCGCGTCAGAAAGCAGATCTTTCAGAACCAAAGAGACGGCGGCGGTCCCGGGACTAGTCGCAGCTACCGCAAGGAAGAAAATCCCCAGCAGCGCCAACGCGATCCCAACCGAGCAAATCAGCAGATATTTCCACGTCGCCTCAAGTGAGCGATGATGCCGATGGAAGTAAATCAGTGGAGCACTGGCCAGGGTGGTTGCCTCGACCGCCACCCAAAGAAGTCCCAGATGCTGGCTCAGGGTGACCAGAGTCATCGCGGCAAGAAAGAGAAGGAGACAACCCGTGAAGCTCGCCTCGCGTGCGTTTGAAAAAAGAAACCCTTCCTCGAAATCCGAGTGCGACTCACCGCGCTCTCCGCGCAGGTAAGCAACCGCGTAAAAGCTTGATGCCAGGAAGAGTAGACTGGTGAGCGTCAGGAACAGCCGCCCCAGTGCGTCTTCGGCCAGCCAACCGCTAAGAGCGGGCGCAGGCGGCAGTATCCAGGTTGCAACGCTCAATGCGAATTGCACGAGCGCAGTGGACACAAGAAGCCCGCGGCGGAGCGGATCTGACCCGATGAAGAATGCCGCCGCACCCGCCAGTGCCGGAATCAATATCACTAACAGGATCATGGGACCCGGTCGGAAAGAGTTACGAGCCGGCCGGTATCAATATGATCAAACTGGCGACTGATATGAAATATCGCGATGCCCATCACGAACACTCCAACAAAGACGTCAAGCAGAATACCCAGTTCCACGAGGATGGGCATTTCCAACGCAACTGCGGCCCCAAATGCATACACGCCGTTCTCCAGAGTCAGGTAGCCTAGCACCTGGGTAATTGCCTTGCGCCGTGTGATTAGCAGTACAAGGCCCACCAGGCACGTGAAGAACGCCGCGGGCACCAACAAGAACGAAGTGGGTTGGTTGGGAAGGGGCAGGCGCTGACCCAGCCACAGCGAAACCCCAAGTGCTACCGCTCCGATAATCACCGATAGGTTGTAGCCGATGACCGGCTCGATCTCGCGGACGGTGTCAGCGTCGCGCATGGCTCGAACTATTAGCCACGGCAGTATGAAACCCTTGACCGCGGCGCTGGTAAGCGGAAGCAGCACGCCAACAACGGATGGGTGTCCATCCTGCGCGGCGATGGCCAGGAGACCTAGCAGTATTCCCTGAATTGCAACGGCGCGGATACAGGCGACGAGCCGGCTCGATGCCAGCAGCAGAAAGCCGGTTAGCACCAGGAAGACCAGAATTGCGTTTACCAACTGGTTCATCTCTTCATCTTCGAACCAGCGCCAGAGCCAGACCGGACAGCACGATGGCGGCGACCAACAGTTGCGTTATGCGAAGCAGCCGCAAACGCGCCATCGAAGATTCGATGATCCCGGTTACTACCGCCAGACCGAACATCCCGGCGATCGCGCAGCCGCCGTCGAGCAAAGGGTTGCCCGAATGCCAGGGGACGGCGATCGCGATTATGACTGCGCCCAGCAGCCACATTTTGAGCGCCGCTGCGTACTGGATCATCGCGAAATCAGGACCGCTGTGGTCGAGCACCATAACCTCATGAATCATGGTCAACTCGAGATGCGTGGTGGGATCGTCCACAGGGATACGAGCATTCTCCGCAAGAAACACGACACCCAGACCCGCAATAGTCAGACCCAGCGCCGGCGCGGCCCGCATCCACATGGCGGTAGAAACCGATCCGAGCATGGAAGTAAGCGAAAGAGTTCCAGTCTGCCGGGCCAACGCAGCCAATCCCAGAAAGAGGGCGGGTTCGGCGAGCGCTGAGAATGTGACTTCGCGGCTGGCGCCCATTGCTTCAAAGCTGGAACCGGTATCGAGCGCGGCGAGGACCGTGAAGAACCGGGCCAGCGCCAAAAGATATGCGGCCATCACGAGGTCGCCCGCGAATGGCGCAAGCGCCGGAAAAGCTCCGAAAGGAAGTAGCGCTATGGCGCAGATCATGGCCGCAAGACCCACTACTGGTCCCGCCCGGAAGACCCACGTAGTCGTCTGGCTATATACGGCGCCTTTTCGTAGCAGCTTCCAAAGGTCGTGGTAGGTCTGCAAGAGCGGCTGGCCGACACGACCGGCGGCGACGGCCTTGGTGCGATTAATAACTCCCTGAATGAGGGGAGCGAGCACCATCGCAAGCATCAATGGTAATGTCGATCGCAGACTCATGCGTTACGCCAGCTGCCAAAGCAGAAGCAGGAGGAGCGTGACGGCGATATACAATATGTAAAGCTGAACCTGCCCTTGTTGCAGCGGTCGCAGCAGCAACAGGTCGCGGCCGATAGCGCGGAACAGCGGCCGAAAAATGTATTCCTGGTATGGATCGGGAGTCTCCGTGGCAAGACTGGCCTCCTTCGGAAACAAGCCACGCGGCGCAATCACAACGCGGTGTGTCTGCAACAGCAAATCGAAGGTGTCTGTTAAAGGTTGAGCAAACGACGATGCGGTATATTGCATTCGCCGCGACGGTTCGGCATAGCCACAGTCCCAGGTCACATTTGTGGAGACCGATCGTTTGGAAAGTGCGATCGCGCGGCCTATCGCGAGAAGGGTAGCTATTCCGACCAACGCCCCACTGGTAATGCTCACCAACGCAATGGAGTGTGCGGCAGTCGAGAGGCTTGTACGCACGATCGTCGCCGACAGTCCTGTCACTTCCGAAATCAGCGGAGTCATCGAGTACACTACGCTGGCGCCGAGCAGGCCGATCAATATGCATGCGGCCGCCAATACGACCCCGGGGATCACCATGGCAAGCCCGACTTCGTGTGCTTGCTCGGCGTGCTCGCTTCGCGGTTGACCGAGAAAAACGATACCGAAAGCCTTCGTGAAGCAGGCCGCGGCCAAGCCTCCGATCAATGCAAGTCCCCCGATCGTAGCCAGCATCGGCACGCTATTGACGCCATCGAGGGTCAGCGCTCCTTTGAAGCTCGCGAGATAGATCAGAAACTCGCTGATGAAGCCGTTTAGCGGCGGGAGACCTGAAATCGCCGCCGCGCCAATCAGGAAGATCGCGCCGGTACGTGGCATTCGCCGCAGCAGACCTCCGAGGTGGTCGATCTCGCGGGTATGAGCGCTATGCACAACGTTACCAGCGGCTAGAAAGAGCAGCCCCTTGAAAAGCGCGTGGTTCAGGACATGCAACAAGGCGCCGGCGAAACCCATGGCCGCCACTGCCGGGAGGCCCGCGCGCAGTCCGAGTGTTCCCACCCCCAGCCCCAAGGCGATGATGCCTATGTTCTCGACACTGTGGTAGGCAAGCAGGCGCTTAAGGTCATGTTGCGCCAGCGCGAGCAGGACGCCAATGACCCCGGAAGAGAGGCCAATCCCGCACAGTACCCATCCCCACCACGCCTGAGGGGCACCCAGAAGCATCATGACCCGAACCAAGCCATAGATGCCGGTCTTGATCATGACCGCCGACATCACGGCGGAGACGTGACTCGGCGCCGCTGGATGCGCTTCGGGAAGCCATACGTGCAGCGGGATAAAGCCCGCCTTGGTTCCAAATCCGACCAGCGCCAGCACGAACAGAAGTCCGGCACCCGAGGATGCCGAGAACCGATCAAAATCCAAAGACCCGCTTGCTCTGCCGAGCAGTATGAATAGCACGAGCAGAAAAGCAGTGCCGATATGACTGGCGACAAGATATATCCATCCGGCTTGGCGCGTGCTTTCCTTTTCGTCTTCGTAGGTCACCAGGAAGAATGAGGACAGCGCCATCATTTCCCACGCCATCAGGAATAGGACGCCGTTACGAGCGAGAATGACCACGACCATGCTGGCGACGAGCAGATTGAAAAAGAACCACGGCGTGGCAAGCGCCTTCCTGCCGCGGTAGGCCTCCAGATAATCTGCGCCATATATCGCAGCCAGTGCGCACAGCACGAAAACAGGAATCAGAAAGAAGCCCGACAGCGGATCAAGTTCGAGGAAAAGGCTGCCGTAGGGCACATCCCACGCCATCCGGATTGACTGTGACGGTTCACCAAGCACCACGCGCACAGCGGGAACAATTCCGCACAGGCAGCCGATCAGGATTCCGCCTACTCCGCATATCGTCGATCCTCGTCCACGATTTGCGAAGACCAGTGCCCCTATTGCGCCGGCGCCAAAGGACAGTACCGCTATCAGCAGCGTCGACATGATTCAGGCATGATCCTCGGTTTCGATCTGCGGTTCCTTGAACGCGCGCTCCACGCGCTCAAACTGGGCGAGAATTTCGTCGCGCGCCGCCCGGCGTACGAGAGCCGCCTTCAGCTGCGAGTCGTGCAATGCGAATGAAAGACGCGACAGCAGATGAAGGTGCATGCGGGCGGTTGGGCTGATTAGCAGGAAAATAGCGAAGACCGGCTGGCCGTCGAAAGCGCCGAAATCAACCGGCGTCTCGAGAAAGCACAGCGCGATCGCTGGACTGGAGTTGTTCAACAAGATTGGTCTGCGGACGTGAGGGATGGCGATGCCCTCGCCGATCGCGGTTGAACCAAGTGCCTCGCGCGCCAGTAGGAGCTGCGCCAGCGATTCTCGATCGGTGTTTGACGGCAGCGCCAGACTGTTCACGATTGCACTTAGAACTGCCGCCTTATCGTCGCCCTGCAGGCCATAGAAAATGCCACCCGCATCGAGCGCATCGGCCAATCGAGGGACAGAAATTCCGGTAGAAGAGGGAGCTTCGAAGATCTGCGCGGGAATGTCTATTTCGCGCGACGACGTCCGTTCCAGCAGATCGCTGCGATGCAATCGGTACTGATCATTGACCCGGTCGGCTCGCAGGATTCCCCGCTTGATCCAGTCATAGACTTTCTTTTCGGACACCTTTAGCAGTTTCGACACTTCCCTGACGTTCAATTGCATAAGGACCGGTCTCCATCGTGCGGCACGCTGGTTGCGGCCGTAGCTCTGTCCGCGCCGCAAGTTTCAAAGAAGAGTTCAGCCCTTGCCCGGCTTCAGCAGTCGCACCGCGCCGCGGACCGCGTTACGCAAGCGAGGCAGTCATACGTGACAGACCAGGCATTAAGCTGTTTCTGTCGGCAGTTCGCTCCGCTCCGTATCCTACCCAACAAGGTAATTCATGGTATTTCTAAGCAGTTTGACGTAATCTAGCAACCTTGTCAAACATAATCCCTAAAACGACGGAACCTTCTTCCGGATCAACCGAACGGAAGTCATCACGGCGCCACGACAAACATATAGATCGCAACGATGCCTTCGGCGTGATTCCGC
>DLMJ01000039.1 GCA_002479255.1 Candidatus Binatus soli
TTTCGGAATTTTCAGCAGGGACACCTGACGTGGTGATGATGCAGCCCGCCCAGGACTGATCCCATATTAATTAAAGCCTCCACCGCCGAGCGCCGCATTGACCGACCGATTAAAGGAATCAATAGCCACGAACGTGAGCCAGAGCGTGGCTATTGTCATGACGATCGTCAGTATGAGGGCGACCCAGCCGATTCTTCTCGATGTTTCGTCCGGTTGCTTTAGATATCTCCACACGTAAATGAGCCCGAATGGAGGAAGAAGTGCGCTTACGGCATAGATCTTGATTTGCGCGCCAACCGAAGTAGGCGGTGGTTTCTCTTTAAGTGCCGCCCCGCAGTTCTGGCAAAAGTATGCTCCTGTCTGTACTGCAGCGTGGCACGATGGGCACATTAAAATCTCTTCGCTTTCCATAATTTATCATACGTCATACCATGTCATCGATTTGGACGGGCCACTTTGTGAGTGCACGGTGTTCCCCGTCAGCACAAGTTGGACAACTCGAGGCGATTGAGGAAGAGAGGATTTTTGGCTCATCTTTAACCGCAGAAGGAGCGGGAGATGAGATCGAAAATCGATACGCAGTCGGAAGATGCGGAGAAGGCGGTACGCGATATAAAAGGGGCGACCCGGCGGCAGTTAGAGCCTTCGCGTTAAGCTCCGGCAACCCGTCTTCGGCCATTATCCTCCGGCCATTATCCGCTGTTGCATCACGCTACGTATCACGACAGCTTGAATCTGGCGCACGGCGCGAATCGATTCCTGCTTCGGCTGCGTAATTCCCATCCTACCGACACCGCAGTTTACAAGCGCACTGGCTCCGGTGATATTAATATTAGGCGCTACGTTGCCGGTCGTGCCGGACGCAAAAGATAACAGGTTGCCCGGTTGGGCAACGTAGATATTCGAGGCGGAGTCAACTGCGACACCGACGGGGGAACTAAGCAGAGTTGCGGCGCCCACGATATTCTGGTTGGGCGTGACGTTCCCGCTTTGGTTGCCAACGTCGTACACGGTGACGCTATTACCCCAGTAGTTTGCCACATAGATATTTCCGGCGCTGTCTATAGCCATGTCATACGGAAAGTTGAGGTCCGTGGCATCGCCGGAAATAGTGTTACCCGCTGGGGCGACATTACCGCCGCTCACCAACTGTGCGGCGGTAAATTCTATCAGTGCGTTAGAACCTATCGTCGCTACCCAGAGGTCACCAGCCGTGTCGAATGCTATCGCGTCCGGCTCGTTCAACTGGGTGTTTGATCCGCTGATCACGACGCTTGGCGCTGTATTACAGGTGCCACTTGCGCATGGCGCGTATTTAGCAACCGTACTGCTGGTATAGCTGACCACCCAAATGTTGCCGCTGGCATCGGTGATGATGCGATATGGATGCCCGCTGGTAAGATTCGACCCTGTAATCGTCGAGCTTGGTGCCACGTTCCCGTTAGCGCCTGCGGCGAACCACAAAAAGGCGTCGGTACCGTCACGGCTCGCATAGTAATTGCCCGCGCTATCAACCCACACCGAGCGCAGGGTGCCCGTTGTAAGCGTGGTGTCGCTCCCACTAATACTTACGTCGGGCGTCACATTCCCGGCGTCAGTCATCACATTCCCGGTGTCAGTCAGGCGGAAGCACGCAATACCGCCCCCACCGTCTGCTGCAGCAGGCACGCAAGCTACCTGCGCGGACGCCCGCACGGGCGACATGAGCGCCGTAACCACCGCCGCAATTAGCAGAATGCGCTTCACTGGCTTCAGCACAGTTACGGTCGCCCCCGCCGACCAAGCGTGCCGACTATGCGAGTCGCGCCTGCACTCATCGATTTCCTTTGCGCTCTGAGCGACCACGACCACGCTCCTCGACCTTTTTGCCATGGTGGTGAACCTCAAATCTCTCTTTGCCATGCGGTGACGATAGCGCGACTGACCCCTGAGAGTCTATGCGCGCATGGAACTGCCGCCATAGAGCCCTGTGCGTCTTCCGAACGGTCGGTCGCCATGCCCAACACCATCAACTCCAGGTAGCGTGGCCACAATCGGTAGAGCACGACCCAGAGCAAGCGGTCGAAAGTAAACAGCCGGAGCCGACCCGGCCGCTGGCGACGAAGAACCCGCAGTTGATGACGGAGGGCTAGGCTCTCTAGTTCCACAACCGCCCGATTACGGAATCGGCATACAAGCCGAGAAACGATCGATCGCTCGAGCTTAAGCGTGCCGGCGACACCACGGCGGCCCATCCCAAAACTCTAGACTTTTCGCTGCTTTCGGAGTTTTCAGTAGGCACAGGTTGACAGGCTGACAGGAGCGTCAACCGCCGTTTCAAACAGGGCGTCGAGGAGAGGGGTTCGCCATAGACTGCGTCCACCGCCATACAGTCTAGCATGTTTCCCTACTTTTGGGAGAAGTGATGAAATCGGCGCGTGGGGCGCGATTCACGCGCGGCGGTGGACCCGGAGAATGCCATCCGCCGCGGCTGAGCGCGAAAATCCGACAAAATTCTCTGTTCGCGATTTCGGTGGTTCCATCTGCGAGCCGGCCAAGATCTTGCGGGAACCCGGTACGCACTTGGGAAGAATGCCTAACGCAAGCAACTCCGCCCGCGTGAGTCTAGCGAACATCCAGAGCACGCTCCTGCGCGCTCCAGAGCGGGGGCAGATCGATTCTTTGGGTCATTGCGAGGGTGGTGAGGTCCGCAGGCTGGTGGCCTTCGGCGATCGCCACGAAAATCAACTGTCGGATTCCACGCATTCACCCCAATAACGAAACAGCGATCGGCCGAATCGTCGAAAAGCGCACAGTATATCGGCAGTGGGCGGCGTGCTACGGCTTTATTCAGACCGTGTTCCTGCTCTTCAATCGCGCTGAGCGACGAGTGGCAAGGCCGCGCCGGCTATGCCGCAAGATAGTTGGACAAAGGATCCGCGATGCTGGACAAAAACTCTGAGAGCGCTGCGTACCTCGCAGTCAGCCCGTGGGTTGGGTCGCCGACTAACCTACGTCCCCCGCTTGATGCGGATACTCGCGCAGACGTCGCAATAGTCGGCGGCGGTCTTACTGGGCTCTCGACGGCTCTCGAGCTCAGGCGCAAGGGCCTCGACGTCGCGCTTGTCGAAGCCAACTTCGCAGGTTTCGGCGCAAGCGGCCGAAACGCTGGCCACTTGACGCCGACCATCGGCAAAGATTTGCCCACGCTGCTGATGTTGTTCGGCAAGGATAAGTCCGTGCAGCTGATCGGATTCGCCGAACACGGGGTCGAGCGCGTTGAGCAGCTCATTGCACAGTTGGGGATCGAATGTGATTACCGGCCATCGGGAAATATCATGGCCGCTGTTCATCCCAAGCAGGAGAAACGTTTGCGGGCGGCGGTGGACGCTGCCGCCTCAATCGGTGCGCACGTCAGGTTTCTCGATCGCAACGAAATGCTCGCGCGCGGAATCCCTGTGGCTCCTCAAAACCTCATCCACGCGCCCGGCGGGCACGCGAATGGTCCATTTGGCCGAGCTTTTCGCAGCGGCGGAAATTCGGGGCGTCTTTCTCCAGGGAGAGATGTGTCCGAACCTCGTTATAGTAGCAAGCGTAAGTCTTCAGGATCTGGCGCAGGTGCGCCTCGCCGAACACCAATAAGTGGTCCAAGCATTCGCGCCGGATCGAGCCGATGACCCGCTCGGCGTGCCCGTTCTGCCCGCGTCGATGCCAGCCGAGCACGGTCTCAGGCTTGACTACCGTGATCGCATTGAGAAGCGGCGGGAACGCGCGGTATAGCCAAACCAGGATCAGCCGATCGATGTTCCGCAGTCGGACCCGTGTCCGGGACTTGCGGTTTAGCACCATCAGTTGATGGCGCAGGACGAGAATCTCAGCCTCCCGCGAGGCGCGAGTGTTGAGGGCAGAGCGCAGCACGAGCACGATACGAGTCAGAAACGCGACCATCGCGCGTTGCAGTAGCACACTTGCCTGCGCTCCGTCACGCGGACGAGGTTTTGAATAGCGACACCCTGAAGACAGGGCTCTATTGGGGCGTTTTTTGGCGAGGACGAAAGGCAAAATTTGACGTCGCCGGGAATGGGCCGCAGATGAGCCGGATCAGGCTTCCGGCGCGGCTGAAGCGATGGAACTAACCGCTTTCGTGGACTAGGTTCCGCTAGGAACAGGGGAAAGCCCCGAACGCTTGTGCTACAAGGCGGGCCGGGCTACGGTTGGCGTTCTCCGAGCTGTCGAAGGGAAATTCCGGTTAAAATACGCTTCAAGTCGTTCACGCGGTCAATCGCCGCAATTGGTTTCTCTCTGTTGTTTTTGGCGGCCGCGTTTGCGCGCCCGGCGCTGCCGCAATCGGATGACGATGCGTCGCCGGACAGCAAGAAAGCAGTGAGTAAACTTTCTGTCTCGCCTACGAAGCTGACCTACAGCGTCAACCTCGACAAGGTGACCTCCGAGACCAAGCATTTCACCATCGCGAACAAAGGTACGCTGCCAATGACCGTAACCGTCGGCGCGCCCAGCGGCACCGACGCCGCCCACTATACAATTACATTCCCGACCGAGATTTCTCCCGCTGGCGGAACACTCGCCCTTCCGGGCTCGATAAGCCAAGAGGTTGAGGTTGAGTTCACTCCCACGGGAAGGGGCACCGACGACGGGACCATCGGCATCACCAGTAGCGCGACCAGCGGAAAGAGCTCCTCGGCGACCGTGACTCTGAAGGGGAAAGCCACGCAGAAGAAGCCGACCCCGACTGCAACTGCGACCGTCACTGTGACGCCAACGCCGACGGCTACCGCCACTCCAACCCCAACCACGACGCCAACCCCAGCGCGAACCGCAGTCCCAACTTCCACGCCCACTCCGGGGAACACCGGTTATGTGATGGGCGGGGTGAATCCTGTATCAAACTCCAGCGTCGCGATGTGGGCGGCAGGGACGAGCGGCTACGGAACGGGCGCGACCCAGCTCGCTACGGCGACCAGCGCTGCGGACGGCAGCTTCACCATCGCGCTGACCTGCCCCTCAGCGAGCGCCGAAATTTATCTGATTGCGCAGGGCGGCAATGCCGGTGGGGGCAGCAACAGCAGCCTGATGATGATGGAGGCGCTGGGCCCGTGCGGCAGTATCATCACCCCGGGCATCATCAACGAGGTGACGACAGCCGGCGCTGTCTACGCGCTGGCGCAGTTCTTGAGCACGACCAGTTCCGGGATGGTGGGTGCGCCTTCGACCAACGCGACCGGGCTGGCCAATGCCTTCGCCACGGTTGCCAACCTGGTGAATGTGACGAACGAAACAGCGCAAAGCACGACGCCAGGTGGCGCCGGCACGGCGCCGCAGCAGAATCTCAACTCGATTGCCAACGCGCTGGCGGCCTGCGTTCAGACCAACGGAGCTTCCTCGGCACAGTGCACGGAACTGTTTGCCTGCGCGCTGCCCGGGGCGGTGTTCAGTTCCGGGGCGTGCAGCGGCGGCGCCGGGTCGATTGCGGATACTTTGGCGGCCGCGCTGTCGATCGCACTGAATCCGGCAAGCGTATCGGTTTCCGGAGTCAACGACGTGGCAACCCAAGCGGCACTGTTCAGCCCCTCGCTGGCATTCGCACCAAACGACTGGTCGATGCCGCTGAACTTTGGTCCCTCCGGGTCGAACTTGGTCGACCCACCTGACGTGGCGATCGACAGCTCGGGCCACGTCTGGGTGCCGACCTACGGTGGCAATGCCGTAACCGCGCTGAACAACGACGGGACGCTGTTCGGCAACTTTGCCCCCCCGGGTCGAACTTTCACTACCCATGGGGCGTGGCGATCGACAGCTCGGGCCACGTCTGGGTGACGAACGAATTCGGCACCGTAACCGCCCTGAACAACGACGGGACGCTGTACGGCAACTTTGCCCCCTCCGGGTCGAACTTTGTCGAACCATTTGGCGTGGCGATCGACAGCTCGGGCC
>DLMJ01000020.1 GCA_002479255.1 Candidatus Binatus soli
AGCGGCGGCAATAACGTAACCGCTCTGAACAACGACGGGACGCTGTTGGGCAACTTTGCCCCCTCCGGGTCAAACTTTAACGGGCTATCGGGCGTGGCGATCGACAGTTCGGGCCACGTATGGGTGGCGAACGCCGGCGGCGGGACCGTAACCGCGCTGAACAACGACGGGACGCTGTTCGGCAACTTTGCCCCTTCCGGGTCGAACTTTAACTACCCACAGGGCGTGGCGATCGACAGCTCGGGCCACGTCTGGGTGCCGAACTTGGAAGGCAATACCGTAACCGCGCTGAACAACGACGGGACGCTGTTCGGCAACTTTGCCCCCTCCGGGTCGAACTTTAGTGAGCCATGGAAGTTGGCGATCGACAGCTCGGGCAACGTCTGGGTGACGAACTACGGCGGCGGGACCGTAACCGAACTGGTCGGGGCCGCGGGTCCGGTCCAGACCCCGTTCATCGGCCCGCCGCAACTGCCCTGACGCGCTGGTCCGGGAGAACGCTAGAACAGCCCGAAGATTGGCCGTGAAAATATCCCGTAATGCACTTTGGTGAGTTGCTCGGACGCTTCCCAAACCCGGGAGGCGACGGCAGTGTCGCGCGCAGCCGCACTACAACGGTCAAGGACAGGATACCCTCACAACTCGGCGATACCATCGGGGGACCCTGCGGCGCTTGCTGACCCCCATCACCGGCCGAGCAGGATCAGATGGACGCGGCGCGGTCGGCCGGTAAGAAGGCGGTCCGCAAGAAGGCTGCCCCGAGAAAGGCCAAGCCTGCACGGCCGCTCCGGAAGGAGATGGGTAGTAAGTCGAAATCAGACAAAATCGTTTGCCGCTATTGCGGGAGCGATGACCTGGCTCCGAGTTTCATCAAGCGGCGGGATCGCCGATGCCGCAAGTGTTTCAGTAAACGCTATGGGTCGGCGGCACGGGCGCGGAAGGCGAAGGTCAAGAAGTAGTTTGAGCACGACGTGAGAAGGGGCCGGGCTCGAAAGGGCTCGGCCCTTTTTTTCGTTTAGGGCTACGTCCGGGGATGATGCTGACATAAGGCTGAACACCTCTTCACTTGTAAGATTTGTTTCGTATCCTGCTAAACTGCATGGACGATGATGAAGACTTCATTCCCGATAGCATGGCTTTTTGCTCTCGCTGTGCCGATCGTGGGCTGTTCAAGCTCTCAGGAGACAACCGCTCCGGAGGCGACAGCTTTTAGTTCTGCGAAGGCTGTTAGCACCGACCCGCAAGTGCGCGCGATCCTTGAGAGTTCCTGTTATGAGTGCCATTCAACCGCGGGAAGCGCTCCGTGGTACGCGTCTGTTTCGCCGACGTACCTTGCCGCCAACTCCGCGCGCGGGGTGCTGAATTTTTCCGATTGGCAAACTTACAATGCGCAGAAGAGATCGGCAGCGCTGAAGAGTATCGAACACTCCGTTAGTGCTGGTTCGATGCCGCCCGGAGATTACACACTGTTCGATCACTCGGCACGCCTGACCGATGATGAGAAACAGGCGCTCCTGAAATGGGCTTCGCAGTCGGCCGTGCCCGCGCATTGACGCGATCAAATCGAGCCACATCGCAGCTCGCCGACATGATGCTCGAGCCGTCCCGATAGCGTTGCGGCGCACTTGTCCCATCAGATGTCTGGCGCTAACGTCGTCGGGCAACGCCATCGCAGCCGGAGAACCCAACACGCCGATGAGTCAATTCGACATTAACTCCGCCACGCAAGAACCTGACCTGTCGACCGCGATGAAGGTCGTCTATCAGTGGAACTACGGTTCCGAGGTCGAGGAGCTGCGCCGTTTGTACGTCAAGGCCCTGGAGGCGCAGTGGATCGCTGAACGCGACCTCGACTGGGAGCGGCCGATCGATCACATTGCGTTGGCTGCCACGCCGCTCGGAATCGGCTTTCCGGTCGAACAGACCTCGTACTGGCGCTCGCTCAGCGCGGAGACGGTATGGGAGCTGAAGAAACGGATGGCGAGCTTTCGCCTGAGTAACTTTTTGCACGGCGAGCAGGGCGCCCTGATGGTCGCCGCGCAACTGGTGAATGCGGTGCCGCACACCGACGCCAAGTTCTACGCGGCGACCCAGACCATGGATGAGGCGCGACATGTCGAGGTATTCGCGCGGTATATCCAGAAGCTCGATATGGTCCGGCCGATCGCGCCTAACCTCAAAGGTCTGCTCGACAGCACCCTGGAGACCGGCGACTGGATCAAGAAGCTCGTCGGCATGCAGATCGTGGTCGAGGGGCTCGCGCTCTACAGCTTCCGTGAGATGCGCAATCTCACCGAGGAGCCGCTGCTGAAAGAGATTCTCACCTATGTCGGGCGCGACGAGGCGCGTCATCATGCCTACGGCGTGCAGTACGTTGAACGGTGTGTGCCCTGCCTTTCAGCGGCCGAGCGTGAGGAACTCGAAGACTTCGCCTTCGACGCTGCCATCGCCATTATCGGCGGCCGCAATCAGGCCGGCTTCATGGCCGCGCTGCTGCAAAGCTGGGCCGAAGCGGGCATCGACACCGCTGAGCTGCTGGCCTGCGCGCAACGTGAGCGCGACCAGTTGACCCGCGCGCAACGTTCGGGGCGCCGGCGCGGACCGGTGTCGGGGTTCGTGCTGCCGACCCTGCGCCGCTGCGGGTTGCTCAGCCGGCGTGTCGCCGGCCGCTTTCACGAAGTGCTGCAGGAAAATCTCGGTAGCCAGGTAGTAGGGAGCAGCGTCGAGGAGTTCATGCGATGGATTCCCGACCTGCCCGAGGACACCGCGGCCTGGTTATTGAGCGAGCTCGAATAACACGCTTGATCAAAGGAAGGAGAAGAGCTTGGACTTAAAGAAAATTCTCGCAGATTTGAGACAGGAAGGAGAGAGGATCGCGCGGGCGATTAAGGCTCTCGAAGGAACGATTTCACCACGGACTTCGAAGAAAAGGCGCATCGCCGCCGGCCACTTGCCGAAAAGAAAGCGCCGCGGAGGGATCACCCCGGAGGGAAGAAGGCGATTATCGCTGGCGATTCGCAAGAAGAAGCGCTGGGCGGAGCGCAGAAAGAAGGGTCTGTAAGTCCTCATCGACACTAGCGAATTGTTCGCAATGAGCGATCTGATCTCGTCTTGCGGAAGGCGGTTGCTTGCTCCCCGATAACGTGGCCAATTTGAGGTAGAGCCCGTCGACTGGTGATCCGCCCCGCGAAGCAATCCTTCGACGCTCCGGATTCTCTGAAGAGGTGACTATGATCATCGCACAAATCACCGATCTTCACGTGGTGGCGAAAAATCGCCTGTGTTATCACAGAGTACCGACCAACGCGCAGCTCGCGCAGTCCATCGCCCACATCAATAGTCTCGATCCCAGGCCGGACGCGGTGATCGCATCCGGCGATCTGACGGACCACGGGCGCCCGGAAGAATACGATTTGCTGCGTGAGACCTTGTCAGACTTGATTCCTCCCGTGTTCGTGATTCCGGGAAATCACGACCGGCGTGATGTCCTGTTGAAGGCATTTGCCAGCGAGGACTACATGCCGCCGCCTGATGCTCCGTTCGTGAACTATGCGATCGATAGGTATCCCGTCCGGCTGATCGGACTCGATACCTCCGTGCTGGAACGCCATCATGGGATGATGTGTGAAGAACGGCTGCGATGGCTCGACGCTACGCTTAGCGCGCAGCCCGATTGTCCGACGCTGATTTTCATGCATCACCCGCCGTTTCGCACCGGGGTGCAATGGATGGATGCGTCGGGGCTGCACGGCGGCCGGATGATGGAGGAAATTGTGAGGCGGCATCGGCAGGTCGTGCGAGTCGCGTGCGGTCATATTCACCGGCCAATCCACGTCGCATGGGCCGGCACGATCGCATCCACATCACCGAGCACGTGTCATCAGGTCTCGCTCAATCTGACGGGGCAAAACGGATTCGAGTTCACGATGGAGCCGCGGGCGGTGCAGCTTCATGTGTGGGACGATAGTTACGGACTGATTTCGCATCTCAGCTACGTTCCTGCCGGCTACGAGGAAGTAGCTATGCTCAGCAGTCTGACAGATGAGGCCCGTGCGAAACTGCTTGCGCAAAACCGGCGCGAGTATCAGGAGCTTTGCAATAGCGAGTACGACAGATAACGCGGCGCAGATCGGCATGGAGTGATGGGCCGCGATTGCATCTCGTTGCTGGTCCGTTTATGAAGCCAGGCTATCGCCAGTCGCTCGAAACCACCAATGAATCCATGCGGATCAAGTTTTGACAAGCCACAGGTATTCAAAAAGTCCGCTATCGCCGAGCAAATGAGCTTCAATTGGGATCAGCCGTGAAGCCCCGCCGCAATGCCACGCCCAGCCGGATTACGACGGTTGCCGAAGTAGCCTAGTATTTACCCCGGATTTCCATTTTCCAAGTGTACTACTAATGTAGTAAGACCTAGCGGAGCCATTGGCAGACGTGGCTTTGGACGCGATCAGGGGCGGTGAGGAGGTGGAGTGGCGGTGGGTGAGGCACAAAATCAGCTCTTTCAGCTCTCCTTCAATAGCT
>DLMJ01000048.1 GCA_002479255.1 Candidatus Binatus soli
CCTCGGCGACTATGACGATCACCAACCCGATTTGATTCAATCGAAGACAAAAAAGGGGCAGTTTGGGCGCGGCGGCGGGTGTGCGCGGGCGGGCCGGATCCGGTAAAAAAGTAAAAAAGCCAAATGCAAAGGTGACGCGTTGCGCTACGAATTCCTGATTGGCCTGCGATATTTGCGGGCGCGGCGGCGCGAACGATTCGTGTCGCTCATCGCGATCATCTCGCTGGCCGGGATAACGATTGGGACGTTCACCTTGTCGGTTGCGTTGTCGGTGATGAGCGGATTCGAGAAAGATCTGCGCAACCTATTGCTCACGTTTACGCCGCAGATAACGATCGAACGCAGCGACGGCGGAGTTTGGAATCCGGCCGAGATCGAGAAGAAGATCGCCGCGATACCGGGGGTGGCGGCGGCGGCGCCATTCGTCACGTCGCAGGTGATGGCGGTCTCGAGCACGGACTCGGGCGCCGCGGGGCTGGTGTCGGGCGGAGTTATCCGCGGGGTACAGCCGCACGACAATCCGGTGCTCAAGGAATTAAGCGACACGCTGGAGAACGGGACGCTCGCGGACCTCGAGACGACGCATCCGGTGACGATTGTGGACAAGGGCGTCAAGCGCCAGGTCGAGCTGCCCGGTGCGATCATCGGCAAGTCGCTGGCGTTCGAGCTTGGGGTGAGGCCGGGCGACCCGGTGATACTGATTTCGCCGGCGAGCTTGGGAGCAGGAATCGGGCCTCCGCGCCTCAAGCGATTCGTGGTGACGGGGTTCTTTCACTCGGGCATGTACGAGTTCGATTCGACGCTGATATTCGTCGCATTGAAAGACGGACGCGCGTTGCTGGCCGACGATGCGTCGCTCGAAAGCGGGCTCGAGTTGCGGCTGGTCAACATGTTCGACGCGCCGGCGATGCGCGCCCGGATCGCGGCGATGGCGGGGCCTGATTTCGAGGTCTCGGATTGGACGACGGCCAACGCGCCGCTGTTCTCCGCGCTCGCGCTGGAGAAGTTCACCTACTTCATGGTGCTGCTGCTGATCGTGCTGGTGGCGGCCTTCAACATAATTGCGACGTTGGTGATGGTGGTGATGGAACGGCGCAAGGAGATTGCGATCGTGCGCACGATGGGTGCGCGGGCGGCGTCGGTGGCGTCGATCTTTCTGTGCGAAGGCGCGGCGCTGGGCGTGATCGGCACGGTTTTGGGCGTGGGCGCGGGGTTCGTGACGGCGTACCTGATAGGCAAGTACCATTTGATTAGTCTGCCGGCCGACATGTTCATGGTGAGTGCGGTGCCGGTGACGCTCAACGCGTGGAACTTCATCGCGGTTGCGGCGGCGACGATCGTGCTGTGCCTGCTTGCATCGATCTATCCGGCATTGCAGGCCGCGAGACTCTCGCCGGTCGAGGTGATTCGCTATGAGTGAGGCGCGAGCTGCGGCGGTGGCGAAAGCGAAACCCAAGCTTGCGCAGGGGCGTCTAATCGAGGTGCGCGGCCTCGACAAGACATTCTATGACGCCGATCGCGAGATTCGCGTGCTGCGCGGTCTCGATCTGACGGTCCAGGCGGGCGAGGAGATCGCGATTGTGGGGCAATCGGGAACCGGCAAGTCCACGCTGCTCCATATTATGGGGAGCCTGGAAGAGCCGACCGCAGGCAAGGTTTATTTCGAGGGCGAAGATTTGTTCGCGCTCGATCAGAAATCGCTGGCGGAGTTCCGCAACCTGAAGCTGGGCTTCGTTTTCCAGTTCCATTACCTGCTGGCGGACTTCACGGCTCTGGAAAACGTGATGATGCCGGCGTTGATCGGCCGCATCAACGACGCCGAAGCGAGCCGGCGTGCGACCGAGATGCTGGAAATCGTCGGGCTGGGCGACAAGCTGCGGCGCCGGCCGGCGGAACTGTCGGGGGGCGAACAGCAACGCGTCGCGGTGGCGCGCGCGGTGGTGCTGCGGCCCAAGCTGCTGCTGGCGGACGAGCCGACGGGCAATCTCGATCCGCATACGGCGGAAGAAGTGCACGAGCTGTTTCACAAGCTCAATCGCGAGCTTGGGATCACGCTGGTGATCGCAACCCATAACGAGCAGTTGACGCGCAGCGTCGGGCGCGCGCTGCGGCTCAACGAAGGAAAGCTGTTCGACGAACGGCAGAGGCCGGCCCCTGCACCCGAGCAACGAGAGAAACTGGCCCCTAACCCCGTCCCATCCGGGAAGGGAAACAATCGAGTTTAGCCGCTTCGGAGTATTCGGTTTACATGGGGGGAGCGATTGGCTAGTTTGGTCGGCGCTTTTGGTGTGTTTGAGTGAAATCCGGAAAATTCAACGCGCGCGCACCGCGCGCGCCGTCATTTTGGGGGCTACATCGTCGGCCCCGCGGGCTATTGCCGGCAAACGGCGCGCTGGTGCTTGCAGCGATTGCGACGTTCTCGTTGCTCGCGGCGGCCGTCGCGCGTGCGCAGGGCCCGGCGCCGATAATCTCGAAGGTTGAGATCGCCGGCAATCAACGCGTCGAACAGGACGCGATTCTGATCCACATCACGCAGCAGACGAACCAGCCGCTCGATCAGACGGCGGTCGATGTGGACATCAAGTCGATTTACAGGATGGGTTTTTTCGAATCGGTGACCGCCCACGTAGAGCAGCGGGGCAGCCGCAACGTGCTGGTATACCGGGTAAAGGAGCGCCCGCAGATTACCGACGTCAAGTTCTATGGGATGAAGGCGATTCGGTCGAACGACGACAAGATAGTCGAGGCGGTGAAGGTGCATCCGGGGTCGATCCTCGATCCGATCGCGGTAAAGGAGACGATCGCCGGCGTGACGCAGGCTTACGCGGACAAGGGCTACACGGACGCCAAAGTAGTCTTCAAGGCGATACCGCAGCCCGACAACACGGCGTTCGGCGAATTCGACGTGACCGAAGGGTCGAAGGTCGAGATCACCAAGATCGTGTTCGAGGGCAACAAGTCGTTTTCATCGTCCATTTTGAAAGGCCAGATGGAGACGGCAACCTACAGCAAATTGCTGAGCTGGTTGACGGGATGGGGCGCGCTCGATCAGAAGAAACTGCAGGAGGACGTCGATCGGCTGACGGCGTTTTATTACGACAACGGCTACCTGAACGTGCAGATTGGGCAGCCACAGTTGGTGCGCAGCGGCGGGCAGATTACGATCATAATAACGATCGACGAGGGCACGCCGTACCGCGTCGGCCGAATCAACATCGAAGGCAACCTGAAGTTTCCGCGCCGCGAACTGCGCAGGCTGCTGACGATGAAGAGCGGACAACTGTTCCGCGGCTCGGCGTTGCAGCGCCAGGTGCTCGCGCTGTCGGATTTCTACTCGAACCGGGGTTACGCGTACGTCAACATCGATCCGCGCACGCAACTGGTCCACACCACCAAGCGAGTCAACGTGGTGTTCGTGATCAATCCGGGCCACGAAGTGCTAATCGACCGCGTCAATATCAGCGGCAACACCAAGACCTCGGACAAGGTAATCCGCCGCGAGATCCAGATTCAGGAGCAGGAGCCGTACAGCGCCGAAGAGATCCGGGATTCGAAGGTGCGGCTGGACCGGCTGGGATTCTTCACCGACACGCGCATCACGACCTCGCCGGCGGCGCAGCCCGACAAGATAAACCTCGACGTGAACGTGACCGAGGGCAACACCGCGTCGTTCCAGGTGGCGGGCGGATTCGACAGCTATCAATCGCTGTTCGGCAACTTTACGCTGGGCAACACCAACCTGTTCGGCGGCGGCGAATCGCTGATCCTCAACGCGCAGGTCGGCTTCCTGTTCCAGAACTACAGCGTCAGTTACACGGAGCCGTGGTTCCTGGACATGCCGCTCGCCGTGGGCATGCAGTTGTTCGACAATAAAACTTACCTGCTGAGCTTCAACCAGTCGTCGGCAGGCTTCACCCTGACCACGACATATCCGCTGACCGAGCTCGGCTTCAAGAAGCTGGGGCCGTTCTCTCTCAAGGACGTGCAGGCGGGACTGGGCTACTCGTTTCAGAGCGTAGGAATCACGGGGCTGAACCAGTATACGACTTACCAAATCGAGCGCTACAAGGGCTACACGCAGACCTCAGAAATTACGCCGACGATACGCCGCTTCACGGTCGATAATCCGGTCGATCCGCGCACCGGCACCGTCGAGAGTCTCAGCATGCAGTTCGGCGGAATCGGCGGCGGCAACGAATTCATCAAGGGCGTCGCGCATTTCCGATATTTCTATCCGTTCCTGAAGAGCCAGTCGCTGGGAACGTTCGTGCTGTCGCAGGGAATCACGTTCGGCATCGGGACCAACCTGCAAAGCGGGACCGGCGGCGAGTTGCCGCTGTACGAGCGATTCTTCCCCGGCGGTGTCGGCGGTCCCGGCGACGTGCGCGGCTATCAGCTCTATTCGTTGGGACCGCAGGTGACGCTGTACGCCCAGAACGGCACTCCGCTGAGCGTTCAGGACATCGGCGGCAGCAAGGAATTGTTGCTGAGCAACGAAATCACCTTCCCGATACTGTCGGGATTGGGAATCCGCGGGGTGGTATTCAGCGACGCGGGGCAATCGTTCCTGCTCAAGGATTCGATCAATATCGACCAGCTGCAGGCGTCGTTTGGATTCGGCGTGCGCTGGAAATCGCCATTCGGGCCGCTGGCGGTGGATATCGCTTTCCCGATCAATCCGCGGCCGGCCGACCAGAAAACCGTCTTCGAAATCGGGGCCGGCTCCCCGCTCTAGCGTCGGTCGATTTTTCGACATCGGGCGACGATGAGACCGTGGGCAACTGGATTTGATGCTCGGTGACGTACTATTGTGTATGTTTCCCAGGCACGAGTGATGCGCCGTAATGAGGACGCGTCCCAGGTGGCTAGTCAACAGGAGGCTTTCCGGGCTGTATGAGGCAACGGTTGTTCATCGGTGCGTTGTTCGGTGCGTTCCTTGCGGTGACGTCCGCGGCAGTTCCCGCGCGGGCCGACCTGAAGTTCGCGTATGTTGACGTGCAGCGAGCGCTCAATGAGTGCGACGCCGGCAAGCGGGCCAAGGCCGAATTCCAGGGCCGTGTCACATCGGTGGAGGCGAAACTGCAGCGGCAGCAAAATGAGGTCCAGTCCCTTAAGGACGAGATGGAAAAAAAGGGTATGCTGATGAACCAGGATCAGCGCCAGAGTCTGCAGGACCAGTACGTGGAAAAGCTCAAGAACTTCGAGCGCGACTACAAGGACTCGAAGGACGAGTTGCAGGCCAAGGACCAGGAGGTCACGGCGAAAATCGTGCATGACCTCGCGCAGGTCATCCGCTCGCTTGGAGAGCGTGACGGCTACACGATGGTGATGGAGAAGGGATCGATCCTGTGGGGTGCTCCGGGCATCGATATTACCGACCAGGTAATCCGCAGTTACAACGCGATGCACGTGGCGATCGGCTCGGTCGGCGAAGGCGCCGGCGGCGGAATATCGCGCGCGAGCGTTCAGGCCGGGCAGGCCAGCGCGCCGGCTCCGTCGGATTTCGGCTCGGCGGCGGCCAAGCGGTCGACGATCTCGAAGTAGGCCGCTCGAAACAAGGTGCGCGAAGTAATTCCCGGTGCCTGACGACGCAAAAGTCGCGGAGCTTGGGCGCGTGTTGGGACTGCTGCCCCATCGCTATCCGTTTCTGCTGGTCGATCGCATCGTAGAACTGGTCAAGGGCCGCGTCGTAACCGTCAAGAACGTCAGCTTCAACGAACCGTATTTCGCGGGGCATTTTCCGGGTCATCCTGTGATGCCGGGGGTGTTGATCGTCGAGGCGCTGGCGCAGTCGGGGGCGATCCTGGCGCTCAATGAATTGGGCGGGGACCCGGCACGTCTGTTCATGCTGACAGGATTGGACAAAGTACGCTTTCGCCGCCGCGTAATCCCGGGCGATCAGCTGCGGATGGAAGTAAAAATTCTAAAATTTCATCGTCCGCTGTGGCGGATGCACGGGGTGGCGCGCGTCGGCGACGAATTGGCGGCCCAAGCGGAATTGTCCGCGATGGAAGTCGAGGAGCAAGTCCGATAGCGGGCCGAATCCATTCCTCCGCGGTCATCGACAAGCGGGCCGACCTCGACACGAGCGTCGAAGTCGGTCCGGGTGCGGTGATCGGACCGGACGTCAAGATTGGAGCCGGCAGCGTGGTCGGGCCTTGCGCGATGATCGAGCGTAACACCACGATCGGCGAGCGCAATCGCATCTGGCAGTTCGCCGCCATCGGCGCGGAACCGCAAGACCTCAAATTCAAGGGCGAACCGTCGGTCGTCGAAATCGGCGACGACAACATGATTCGCGAGTTCGCGACCGTTCACCGCGGCACCGAAGGCGGCGGGATGATGACAAAAATTGGCAGTCACACGCTGGTGATGACGTACGCGCACGTGGCGCACGACTGCATCATCGGCGACCACGTGATCCTGGCGGCGTGCACGGGGCTGGCCGGCCACTGCGTTATCGAGGAGTACGCGATTTGCGAGGGCCAGGTCGGGGTGCATCAGTTCAGCCGCATCGGCACTCACGCGATCGTGGCGGCGGGCGCAAAGGTGGCGCAGGACGTGCCGCCGTACTCGATGGTGGCGGGAACCGAGCGCGCGCGGCTGGCGGGCGTCAACGAAGTCGGCCTGCAGCGGCGCGGCTTCAAGCCCGAAACGATTGCGGCGCTCAAGTCCGCGATCCGCACGCTGTTTTTCTCGAAGCTGTTGCGCGACGATGCCATGAAGCAGGTCCTGGACGAGTACGGTACGGTTGCCGAAGTCGTGCGGCTGGTTGATTTCATAAACAACTCGAAGCGCGGAGTCGTTGGCCGCGAGCGTGAATAAGCTCGGGCTCATCGCGGGCAACGGCGTCTTCCCGCTCGAAGTGGCGCGCGCCGCACGCGAGCGCGGAATAAAAGTCATCGCGGTCGCGCACCTGAATGAAAGCGATCGCGCGCTTGACTCGGTGGCCGGCGAAGTCACCTGGATCAAAGTCGGCGAGCTGCAGAAAATAATCGACGTTTTCAAAAGCGCCGGAGTCTCGGAAGCGGCGATGGCCGGCGGCATCTCACGCGCGCGGCTGAAAGATTCTTTCGCGCCCGACGCGCGCGCGCTTAAGATGCTGGCGGGAATCGGACGCTTCAGCGACGACGCTGTGCTCCGCGGCGTCGCGCGTGAAGTCGAAACCGAAGGAATCAAAATGATCGATCCGATCCCGATGATCGAGCATTGGCTCGCGCGCGCCGGCGTCGGCGCCGGACCCGAGCCGACTCCCGCGCAAATCCGCGATCTCGAGCTCGCATTCGCGGTCGCGCGCCGGCTCGGCAGTTACGATATCGGCCAGACGGTCGCGGTCCGCGACGGGATGGTCGCGGCGGTGGAAGCGCTGGAGGGAACGGACGCCGCGCTGCGCCGCGCAGCCGCGCTGGTGGGCGCGGGCCTGGTGGTGGCCAAGGCGGCCAAACCGGGCCAGGACATGCGCTTCGATCGCCCCGCGATTGGCCCGGCTACGGTGCAATTGCTCGCCGAGATCGGCGCGGCGATGTTAGGCGTCGAAGCTGAAGTCGCGCTGATTCTGGAACGCGAGCGCACGCTCGAACTCGCGCGCGTGAAAAACGTGACGTTATACGGTTATGCGGAAACCAGTGGTTGAGCTGCGCGCCGCAGTAATTGGCGCGGGACGCCTCGGCACGCTGCACGCGCGCAAGTACGCCGCCATTTCGGGAATCAAGCTCGCACACGTCGTCGATATCGACGCCGCGCGGGCGCGAGCCGTAGCGATGGAAGTTGGCGCGACGCCGCTGGCCGATTACCGGATGCTGGTGGGCAAGGTTGACCTCGTGACGGTCGCGTCACCCGGCGTGACGCATCATGAGATCGCATCCGCGATGCTGAAGTCGGGCATCGACGTGCTGCTGGAAAAGCCGATGGCCGAGACGCTGGTCCAGGCGCGTGAACTGGCCAGGCTGGCGTCGACGAGCGGCCGCATTCTTCAGATTGGCCACCTCGAGCGGTTCAATCCGGCGGTCGTTCATCTGCATTCGATCGTGAAAAATCCGCGCTTCGTGGAATGCCATCGGCTCGCGCCGTTCACCGAGCGCGGCACCGACGTGGATGTGGTGCTCGATCTGATGGTGCACGACCTCGACGTGATCCTGTCGGTGGCGCCGTCGGAGGTCGCGTCGCTCGAGGCGGTCGGGGTCGCGATCCTTACCGATCGAATCGACCTCGCCAACGCGCGTATCCGCTTCCGGAGCGGTCTCATCGCAAATCTGGTCACCAGCCGCGTGTCGCCCCGGCGCGAACGCAAGATTCGTTTCTTCCAGCCCGACGCGTACCTCTCGGTTGATTACGAGGCGCGCAGCATCCAGATGTATCGCAAAACTCCGCCGGCGCCGGGCGCTCAGTTCCCCACCATCTCGGCGGAGCAGATCGATTTCGGCGAAGGCGATCCGCTCGCCGACGAAGTCAATGCATTCGTCGCGGCAGTTCGCAGCAGGTCCACGCCGGCCGTCAGCGCCGAGGACGGACTTCGCGTGATGGAACTAACCGAGAGAATCAAGGAAGTGATGCTGACGGATTCGGCCGCGCCTTGACGCCTCCCGTCCGCTGCGACAGCATCGATTTGTGATGCGTCCGATCAGGCTCAAGATTCTCGGCGGTCTGGTGCTCGCAGCCGGCGTCGCCGCGTTTCTCATCTTCATCGCGACCTCAGATTGCACAACGGTGACCGGCGCCGACGAAGTCGCGGTCAACGTGTCCGCGATGCGCCCCGGTAGCGCGCGGCTTTTCTCTTACACCGATGACGCGGGCAAGCGGCTGCGCTTCGTGCTCGCGCGCGGCCACGACGGCAAGGTGCGCTCGGTGTTCGACGCATGCCGCCAGTGCTCCGCGTTCCATCGCGGCTACCGGGTGGTCGGCGGCGAACTGATTTGCCGGGTGTGCGGGAATCACTACCCAATCGATCGCATGACTGAAGGCAAAGCGTCGTGCGTGCCCGTCAGCCTGCCGCACGAGGACGATTCCAAAATCGTACACATCAAGACCACAGACCTTAAAGCCGGGCATGCGCTCTTCTGACTATCTGAGTAGCTATAGCAAGGTCATTACCAGTACGGATATAATATGAGTATTCACTGTAATCTCAGATCTCTCGCCATCATCGTAGTAATTACGTCGAGCCTGTTCGCGGCTGGCGGATGCCACCGCGACTCAACCGCGGGCGGCGCGGCCGCGAGCGTTCTCACTGACACCAAGCTCGTCGATCAGAATGGCAGCCAGGTCTCGCTCGCGTCGCTCAAGGGCAAACCGCTGGTGGTGGATTTCATCTATACCTCGTGCAAGGGGGAATGCCTGATGGAGACGGCGAAGTTGACGAACGTCGCGATCCGGCTGGGGCCCGACCTCGGTTCGAAGGTCACGATCGTTTCGATCAGCGTCGATCCCGAGCATGACGGCCCCAAGCAGTTGCTCGATTACGCGCGTCAGCAGGGGGCGGACAAGAAAGGATGGTATTTCCTGACCGGAAGTCCCGGGAACATCGATAAAGCGCTGGCGGGCTTCAAGCTCAGCCGGCAAGTCATGCCGGACGGTTCGGTCGGCCACCTGGTCGATATGATGCTGATCGGACCGGATGGGCGGTTGGTGAACGAATACAATGGCGAAATCGTAAAAGCCCAGGATATCGTCGATGACGTCAGAAAGACTCTGAACAAGGGTTGAGAGATGCAGCATGCGGCGCGGTTCGCTCCCGGCGACTGAATCGCACGGGCAAGCCTATTTGCGGCGTCGCGTTTTTCAATCACAATCCCTTCGATGCCGTTGAATGCCGAAGCGCCGCCGCCGCTTGGAGAGCGCCTGAAGGAGACCGAACGCGGGCGCCGCATCATGATCGTTGCGGGCGAGGCGTCGGGCGATCTTCATGGCGGCGATTTGGCGCGGGAAATTCTCGCGCGCGATCCGTCGTGCGACCTGTTCGGAATCGCGGGCGAGAAGATGCGCGCGGCCGGGGTGCGGGCGATCGTCGCGACGGAGGACATCCACGGGCTGGGACTTTCGGAACTGGCTTCCACCATTGGGCGCACGATTGGCGCGTTTCGCGCACTGCGTCGAATCATCAGGCGGGAGAAGCCGGACCTTGTGATCCTGATCGACTACGCGGAGTTCAACCTGATGCTCTCCGGCACGGCCAGGCGCGTGGGCGTGCCGGTGCTCTACTACATCACGCCGCAGGTCTGGGCGTGGCGGCGCGGCCGAATCGACAAGCTGGTAGATCGCGCGGACCGCCTCGCGGTGGTGCTGCCGTTCGAGGCCGAACTATTCCATCGCGCGGGCGAGCGCGTTTCTTTCGTAGGGCATCCGCTGCTCGATCGAATCGCCACGGTCCAGAGCCGGGAGGAGACGCTGAAGCGCCATGGATTCCCCCCGCGCGCGCGGATCATCTCGATCCTGCCGGGCAGCCGCCGCGCCGAAGTTCGCTACCTGCTGGGTCCGATGGTCAAGGCGGCGCGGATTGTCGGGCGCGATCATGGCCTTGAAATAGCGCTCGCGCTGGCGCCGACCTTGAGCCAGGCCGAACTCGCCGAGGTTGGACGCACGGACCTGGCGGGAATCAGGATTGTCGAGGGCGACACATACAACATTGTCGCGGCGAGCGAACTCGCGCTGGTCGCGTCGGGGACCGCCACGCTGGAAACGGCGCTGCTCGGATGCCCCGAAGTTATCGCCTACAAAGTGTCGCCACTTACCTATATCCTAGGGCGGATGCTGGTGACGGGAGTGGATTTTATCGGGCTGCCGAATATCCTGGCGGGCCGGCAAATCGTGCCGGAACTGATCCAGGGTGACGTGACTGCGGAGAAGCTCGTACGAGCCGCCGAGCCGCTTTTGAGCGACACGATCCGCGTGGAAACGGTGGCCGCGCTGAAGGCATTGCGCGAGAAGCTCGGATCGCCGGGAGCGGCGGGGCGAGTCGCGACGATCGCGCTCGAGATGATCGCGTCCAGGATGACCGCATGAGGCTGCTTACCCCATTGCAATGGCGACTGTACGGCTACCTCCGCCCATACCTGTTCCCGTACGTGCTGTTGCTTGGAATCGCGATGGGCCTGCTGGCGGCGGCCACCGGCGGGATCCCACTCCTCACGAAGTGGGTGGTCGATCTGGGCACTAATCTCGGAGTCACTCATCAGCTCGATGCGCACGGCGCCTTGAAGCTGCGCGAATACTCGCTGGTGCTCGCGGGATTATTTTTGCTGCGCGCGATCGCCAATTTTTCCGACGACTACCTGAGCGCATACATCGCCCAGAAGATGACGATGGATATCCGGGGCGACCTGAACGAGAGCCTGCAACGCCAGTCGCTGAGTTTTTTCAATCGTACGCCGACGGGCGTGATGGTTTCGCGAGTCATCAGCGACGTCAGCCTGGTGGTGTCGAGCCTGAGCGACGGCGTGTTTTCGTTCGTCGGCGGTGGCATGTCGGTGATCACGTTGCTGGCGGTGGCCTTCCACATGGATTGGCAGCTCGCGATCATTGCGTTTATCGGTTTTCCAATCGTGGTGTTGCCGATCGTCAGTCTTTCCAAGAAAGTCCGCCGCGAAACCAAAAATCAGCAGAAACAATTGAGCGGTTTGCAGTCGCTGCTGGTTGAAACCTTCCAGGGAAACCGCGTGGTCAAGGCCTTCGGAATGGAAGATTACGAGCGCGCGCGTTTCAATCGGGAGCTCAAGCGGCTGTTCCGAATCTTCATGCGGGTGGCGCGGATCAAGGCGCTTACCGGACCGATGATCGAGGCGGTGGGCGCGTTCGCGGTCGTCGCGGTGGTCTGGTGGGCGGTGGGATCGCTGCAGGCGGGCACGCGCACGTTGGGTCAATTCGCGGGGTTCTTTGCGGTCATGATTCTCGTGTACCCGCCGTTCAAGAGCGTCAGCAAGACCAATAACACTATCCAGCAGGGGCTGGCCGCGGCCGAACGCGTCTTCGAGATGATGGATCATCCGAGCGAGGTTCCCGACGATCCCGATGGAATCGAGCTGCGGCCCGGCCCGCATAGCGTCGCGTTCGAGAACGTCAGTTTCCGGTACGGCGACGAATGGGTGCTGCACGATATCAACCTGGAGATCGGGGTCGGCAGGGTTGTGGCGCTGGTGGGGATGAGCGGCGGCGGCAAATCCACGATGGCGGATTTGATTCCGCGCTTTTACGACGTACAGCAAGGACGCGTCACGGTTGACGGAATCGACATACGCAAGCTGCGGCTTAAGTCGCTGCGCGCGGAAATCGGTCTGGTCACGCAGAGCACGTTTCTGTTCGACGACACGATTCGCGCCAATATCGCGTACGGCAGCAGCGACAAGCATCTCGAGCGCGTAATCGCGGCCGCCAAGCTCGCCAACGCTCACGACTTCATCACCCGCCTGCCCAACGGTTACGAGACGATGGTGGGCGAACGGGGCGTGCGCATATCGGGCGGAGAGCGGCAGCGAATCGCGATCGCGCGGGCGCTGCTCAAGGACGCGCCGATTCTGATCCTGGACGAGGCAACCTCGTCGCTGGATTCGGCGGCCGAACGATCCGTGCAGGAAGCGCTCGAGCATCTGATGGCAAATCGCACGACGCTGGTGATAGCGCATCGGCTGTCCACGGTGCGCCGGGCAGACCGGATCGTCGTAGTCGTTCACGGCCGGATAGTTGAGGATGGAACGCACGACGAATTGTTTGCGCGCGGGCAGGAGTACCGAAAGCTCTACGACCTTCAATTCATGTCCCCCGAAGACCTGGCCGGCAACGGCGGTCTCGTTAACTGATACTCACTGATCGTAAATTCGAATCGTCAGGTGTGCGGATCGACGAGGCTTCGATGCTAAGCGCGCTGTACAATTTGTTGTGGTATCCGGCGCTGCCGTTTGCGCTGCTGGCCGCGCATCCTGCGAACATGCGGGACTATCGCGAGCGGATGGGGCACGGCGATTTTCCGGATGCCACGGGCGCACCGCGAATCTGGATTCATGCGGCCTCGGTCGGCGAGATCGAAGCGATTCGCCCGGTCGCCAACGGTCTGCTCGAACACTATCCGGGCGCAATCATGGCAATCACCGCGATGACGGCGGCGGGCCGTGAGGCGGCCAAGCGTCGAATCCCGGGGGCGGCGGCGTGGATGCTTGCGCCGCTGGACAATCAGCGCGCGGTGCGATCCTTTCTGGAGCGCGTGCAGCCGAGCGTGGTGCTGATCACCGAGACTGAAATCTGGCCCAACTACTTCATCGAATCCGCGCGGACGGGCGCGACGATCGCGGTGGTCAACGGCCGGATGTCGGAGCGATCGTTGCGTCGTTACCTGCGCGCGCGCGGCCTGTTTGAAGATGCGCTCGGCCGCGCAACCTTGATTCTGACGCAGAGCCGCGAAGACGCGCGGCGTTACGCGAAGTTCGATCTCGCGGCAAAAGTGGTAGTCACCGGCAACACCAAAATCGAAGCGGCGCAGGCGCAGATGGCGAATGAAGAACCAATTCGTCCTGAGCTGATGGCGTTTGCACCCGGGCGAAAAATCTTTATCGCGGGATCGACGGCAGTGGGCGAAGACGCCGTGATTGCGGACGCTTACCGTGAACTGCGCAAGGACTTTCCGCAGCTCGCGCTGACGATAGCGCCGCGCCATCTCGAGCGCACGCCGGAGATCGAAAAGGCGCTGCACGCGGCCTCGCTCGATTACGTCAAGGCGTCGGAACTCAATTCACCGGGCGCGGCGCGCGCCGCGGACGTTTTGATCCTCGACACCATGGGCGAGCTGCGCAGCTTCTATCGTCGCGGATCGATCGCGTTTGTCGGCGGCAGCCTCGCGCCGGGACGCGGCGGGCAAAACCCGGCCGAGCCCGCGTTGGCCGATGTCCCGGTCCTGATCGGTCCGTATCACGAGAACCAGCAGCAGATAGTGTCGTCGCTGGTCAGTTCCGGCGGCGCACGAATCGTCAAAAACTCGCGCGACATAATCGGCGAAACTTCGCAATGGCTCGCCGACGATGAGGCGCGACAACGTGCGGGCCAACGCGCGCGCGCCGCAGTGAGCAGGTCGTCGGGCGGTGCGCGGTTCGCCTTGAAGCAGCTCGAAGGGCTCATTAATCTCGGCTGACTGATGCCCTCAAGCGAGCCGAGTCCGAATCGCCCACGAATCGAGCGATTGTGGCAGCGGGATCTTCCCGCTCCACTTCTTCCAATTTGGTTCGGGCTCGCGGCTGCGGCGGGATTCTACCGAGTCGGCGTGGCCGCACGTCATCTGTACTGGCGGATGATGAAACGGCGGGCGCCGGTGATGACGGTGAGCGTGGGCAATCTGACGGTCGGCGGAAACGGCAAGACGCCGTTCACGTTGTTTCTCGCCAAGCGCTTGCAGAGCCACGGCCTGCGCGTCGGAATCGTGAGCCGCGGCTACCGACGCCCGCGATCCAAAGCGCGCGCCGAACTGGTGGCTGACGGCGGCGCATTGAAAATCTCACCGGACGATGCGGGCGATGAACCGGCGATGATGGCGAAGTCGTTCACCGGTCCGATTGCGGTTGCGCGCCGGCGCATCGACGGCGTCGAGCTGCTACGCAAGCTCGGTCCGCTCGACGCGGTGATCCTGGACGACGGCTTTCAGCACGTGCGCTTGAATCGCGACGTGGATCTCGTGCTGGTGAGCAACGAGCGCGGCTTTGGCAATGGCTGGATGATCCCGGCCGGACCGATGCGCGAACCGATCCGCGCGGTCGGGCGCGCAGACGCGATCGTGGTGATGAACTTCGGAATTGGCGCGTCGGCAATTCGACCGTCCCAGATGAAGAAACTAACCGCGCGCAAAATACTTCACGCGTCGGTGCGGCCGCGCGCCTTCCTGGTCGCCGAGCAGGGGGTGTGGCGCGAAACCCCGCTGGGACTGGGGGGACGACGCGTGCTGGCGGTGAGCGGTCTGGCGGATTCAAGCGCGTTCTATGCGATGCTGCGCGAACTCGACGCGGACCTGGTCGGCGTTTTTGAATATCCGGACCATCACGCCTACACGAACGCTGACTGGCAGGCTATGGTGAATGCGATGCGCGACACCGACCTGGTCGTCACGACCGAGAAGGACCTGGTCAAGCTGGAGCGGTTTCCGTTCCCGCGCGATTCGCTATACGCTCTCAGGCTTGAAGTAACGATGGACGCGGCTGATGCGCGCGCGCTCGACGAGTTGATACTGGGCCGCATGACCGCAGCGGCGGCGGCGCATGCATAGAAGACGAAAGAAAATGCTTGGAGGATTTCCGCGATGGCGCTGAGTCAGGAATTGCTCGACATCCTGGCGTGCCCGAAATGCAAGGGCGACCTGCATCTCAACGACAAGCAGGACGGCCTGGTCTGCAGCGCTTGCAGACTCGAGTATCCGGTGCGCGATGACATTCCGATCATGCTGATCGAGGAAGCCAAACCGATCGCGTGACCACTGCGCGGCGCGCGGCCAGCCTGCCTTCCGCGATGAAAACGATCGACTCCCCGCGCGCCCGCCGGTTCGCATGGCTCGCGATGGGCATCTACATCGTCGGGCTCGGCATCTCGGCAACGCTTCGGGCGCAGGGCGACTTCAACGTTTACTATCGCGCGGGGCATCGCGTACTTTACGGCCTCGCGATCTATCCGCCGGCCGACTCCGATCGTTTTCTCTACGCACCGATCTTTGCGATCGGGTTCGCGCCGCTCGCGGCGCTCCCACGCCATGTTGCGCAATTTGTCTTCTTCGCAGTCAACGCATTTTCGCTGATCGAATTGATTTTAGGCGCGGGCGTGATTCTGTTCGGCCGTGAGCGGCGATTGCCGGCCGCGCTGATCGTTGTCCCCGTGTTGCTGTCATCCCGGTTCATCGACAACAACATCGAACACGGCCAGATAAATCTTCCGACCCTGGCGTTGATCGTGTGGGCGATCGTTTACGCCGACGAGTCTCGCGATGCGTGGGCGGGCCTGATGCTTGCGACGGCGATACTGATCAAGCCCTTCGGATTGCTGGCCGCGCTTCATCTTGCCATTCGCCGGCGCTTCGCCCCGCTCGGATGGGCGGCGGCGGCGGGAATCGCGCTGCTCGTCGTGCCAATCGTGATCTTTGGGCCGCGCGGATGGATCGATCAAACCGGCGCGTACCTGAACGCGATCGTTTCGATGACGAATCGATATCGCACGATGCTCACAAACCAGTCGGCCGTGTCGGCGGTCGCGCGCCTGATGAGTCTTCGCGGCGGGGCTGAGGTGGAAACGTCGGCTGCCGCAACGATTGCCGGAATGGGGCTCGAAATACTGCTCGTCGCGGCAGTATCGCTCTGGGACGCGATGAGCAATGAGTGCGGAAATTTCGCGAGCCGCCTCGCGCTGTGCGGCTTGTTCTGCCTGATGCCCTCGTTCGCGCCGATTTCGTGGAAAAGCTATTACGCGGCGATGCTCGTGCCGTACATGGCTCTGACCGCGGCGCTGTGGACCGATCGTACTGCCGGGGAGAGCCCGTTGATTTCCGCGTGGACGCTGTTCGCGCTTTCCTTGTTGCTCAATCTTGCGACGGGAAACTATTTGAACCGCATCGCCCTCTTTTACTCGGCGCATTTCCTTTCGTCGTTGCTCGCGCTTGCCGCCGTGTTCGCATTGTGGCTTCGAAGCGGGAACGAGACATCCAAAGCGTGAGACCGCCTTCGCAAATGAAATTGAGCTCCGATCCGAACTTCTCGGCGTTCAGGATCGGACGCCGGGAGCTGGTGATTCATCGCGACATCGCCTCTCATGCCGCGGAGATCATGCAAAAGCTCGGCGAGCTGACATCCGCGGCGCAAGCGGGCGCGGGAAATCGCCGGAGCGCATTTCGGCTGAACCTCGCGGGCGGGCTCGAGCTGTTCGCGCGCCGGGGGCGTCGCGGCGGAATGATTGGATCGATCCTCAGCGACGTTTACATGGGCGTGACGCCGCGCCCGCTGAATGAACTCGCCCTGACGGTTGAAGCGATGCGGCGCGGAATTCCAGTGGCGGAGCCGATGGGCGCAATGATCGAATGGATCGGTCCCGCTCTTTATCGAGGATTTTTTCTGACTCGTGCGGTGCGCGGAATGACGCTATGGGAATTCGTGAAGACGGACGACGATCCGATCGTTCGCGCTCACGTTCTCGGGCAAGCGCGCGCAGCGATCGATGCGATGCACAACAAGGGGCTCTTTCACGCCGATCTCAATCTGCACAACTTGCTGGTGACGCAAGCGCGAGAGAGTTTCACCGTGATTATTATCGACCTCGACAAGTCGCGGCTCTTCGATGCGCCGTTGCCGGCTGCGATCCGCCGGGCGAACGCGGCGCGCTTGATACGGTCTGCGCGCAAGCTCGATCCGTCCGGGCAATTTCTCGACGCCGCCGCGCTGTCGATCCTGAATCTGGAGTGATCTGAGGCGACGGGCGCGAGACTACTCGCGTTTCAGCGCGATCGCGTCGATCTCGATTCGCGCCTTGCGCGGCAGCGCCGCCACCTGCACGGTCGAGCGCGCCGGATACGGCGGATCGAAATGTTCTCCGTACACGCGGTTGACGATTTCAAACTCGGCGAGATCGATCATGAAGATAGTGGTCTTGACGACATCGATGAAATCCAGTCCCGCACCCGCGAGCACTTCGCCGAGGTTCTGGAGTGCGCGCCGGGTCTCGAATTCGATCCCCCCTTCCACGAGAGTACCCGACGCCGGATCGAGACCGATCTGCCCCGAGCAGAAGACCAACCCACTTTGCTCGACCGCCTGCGAATACGGACCGATCGCGGCCGGCGCCTGCCTGGCATGAATCGAGGTTTTCATTTTGGTATCCCGCGAGAACTCGTTGCGCGCCGCTCGAGATCAATGGCGATTGCCGTTTGGCTGGCCGAGGCGCGACACGCGCATGACGCCGTCGATCGCGCCGATCGAGTTCATCAGGTTGTTCAATTGACGGGCGCTGGTCACGCTGACCTCGAAGACCGCCAGTGCGCGTCCGTCGGCGCCGTGAGTCTTCACTTCGGCGGTCGATATATTCACGCCCGCCGTGGCGATCGCCTTGGTCATCGCGGCGAGCAAGCCCGGCTGATCGGCGCATAGCACTTCGAGCTGAATCGGCCGCGGCGCTTCCTCGCCGTCCTTCCATACTACCGGCACGCGCCGCTGAGGATCGGTATTGAGCGCATGCGCGCATCCAGCGACGTGCACCGTAACGCCGCGTCCGCGCGTGATGAAGCCGGTGATCGCCTCGCCCGGGAGCGGATTGCAGCATCGCGCGAATCGCACCAGCATGTCGCCTACGCCCGAGACCACGACCGCACCGCTGGCGGATTTGCGCGCTTCCTTGGCGGCGCGCTCTCTTTGCGCCGGCCCCAGCGGCGTGGGTGGTTTCTCGGGACGATAGAGTCTCAGCTCGTCGGGCGTCAGCAGTTTCGCGAGCAACTGCGCAGGCGTGATTATTCCGTAGCCGACCGCGGCGAGCAGGCTTTCGACGTCGCGTTGCGAGAATTCCGCGAGGACTCCGTCCAGACGCTTGCCCGATCTAAGCTGCGTGACGCTGAGCTTGACCGGTTCGAGCTCGCGATCGAGCAGCGATATGCCGAGATCGCGGGAGCGTTCTGCTTGTTGATTGCGCAGCCATTGACGGATGCGCGATTTCGCACGCGCGGTGGCTGCGTAGTTGGTCCAATCCTTGCCCGGCACCTGCTTTTCGGAGGTCAGCACCTCGACCGTATCGCCCGATCGAAGCCGGTAGCGCAGCGGCACCATGCGTCCGTTGACGCGCGCGCCGGCGAGATGGTTGCCGACCTGGGAGTGGATTCGGTAGGCGAAGTCGATCACGGTCGAGCCGAGCGGAAAATCGAAGACGTCGCCCTTGGGCGTGAAAACGAAAACTTCCTCGGGAAACAGATCGTCCTTGACGGTCGAGAGAAATTCCTGGGGGTCCTTGAGATTCTGCTGCCATTCGATCAGGCGCCGCAGCCATGCAAACCGCTCCGTGTCCTTGAGCTCCCTGGAGTTGCCATCCTTGTAGCTCCAGTGCGCCGCGATCCCTTCCTCGGCCACCTTGTGCATCTCGCGCGTACGAATCTGCACTTCCATCCGCTGGACGCGCGGACCGATCACGGTGGTGTGCAGCGACTGATACATATTGGCCTTGGGCAGCGCGATGTAATCCTTGAAGCGGCCGGGCACCGGCTTCCAGTTGGCGTGCACGACCCCGAGCGCCTCGTAACATTCGCGCACCGTGCCCACGATGATGCGGAACGCGACCAGGTCGTAGATTTCCTCGAAGCTGAGCCCCATCTCCTGCATCTTGGAGTGAATCGAAAAGAAATGTTTGGGCCGGCCGGTGACCTCAGCCGTTACCCCGCTGTCGGAGAGGCGGCGCGACAGGATCTCAATGACGGCGGCGATGTACTCCTCGCGCTCTGTGCGTTTGGCCGCGACAAAGGCCTTCAGCGCCTGGTACGCAGTTGGATTCAGATAGCGAAATGACAGGTCCTCGAGCTCCGACTTGAGCCAGTAGATTCCGAGGCGATGAGCGATCGGTGCGTAAATTTCCATCGTCTCGCGCGCGATCTCCTGCTGCCGGTCGGCGGCGAGATGGTCGAGCGTGCGCATGTTGTGCAGGCGGTCGGCGAGCTTGATCAGCACGACGCGGATGTCGTGCGCCATCGCGATGATCATCTTGCGGAAATTCTCGGCCTGCTTTTCCTCGCGGCTCTGAAACGTGATCTTCGAGACCTTGGTCACTCCGTCGACGAGCTGCGCGACCTCGGCGCCGAAATCCGTCTGCACCTCCGCGAGCGACGCCTCCGTATCCTCGACGACGTCGTGCAGCAAGCCGGTGACGATCGAAGGCACGTCGAGCTTGAGCTGTGCGATGATCATCGCGACGTTTAGGGGATGCGTGACGTAGGGCTCGCCCGATTCGCGCTTCTGATCGAGATGCATCCGCGCCGAGTAATCGTACGCGCGCCGGATGAGGCCGATGTCGGCCTGCGGGTTGTAAGTCTGCACCCGCCCGATGAGGCCGGCGAGTTGGTCGGGAGCGCTTTGCGCTAACTCTTCCACGGCGCGAATTCGCCGCGCAGGCGGCCGACCTTGAGCCGCTCTGCGTCTACGATCGTTTCGAGCTGCGCAACGGATTCATCAACCTCGGCGTTGACGATCAGATAGTCGTATTCGGGATAGGCCTGGGCTTCGTCGCGCGCTTTGCGAAGCCGGTGCTGAATCTTCGATTCTTCCTCCGTGGCGCGCCCGCGCAGGCGCCCCTCGAGCTCGGCGAAGCTCGGCGGGAGTACAAAGACGGCGACGGAATCGCCGGGATAGATGGCGCGAATCTGCCGAGCGCCCTGAATGTCGATGTCGAGCAGGATATCGCGGCCCGAGGCGATCGCGGCGTCCAGCGGCGCGCGCGGCGTGCCGTAAAAAGATTCGAACACACGCGCCCATTCGGCGAGTTCGCCGGACGATTGCCTGCGTTTGAATTCTTCTTCGCTCACAAAGCTGTAATCGATTCCGTCCGCCTCGCCTTCTCGCGGCGCGCGCGTGGTCAAGGATACCGAAAACTCCAGGCCCGCTATCGCCTTGAGCGCCGCGCGCCAAATCGTGGTCTTGCCGGCCCCCGAAGGCGCCGAAAGGATGAAGATTATACCGCGCCTCGGCGGCAAAGAATCACGTGATTTCAACGGTATAGAAGCCATTAACCGTATGTAAAGGCCCTTCTACTATATCTTATTCGACGTTCTGGACCTGCTCGCGCATCTTTTCCGCTTCCGCCTTTACTTCAACCGTTACCTGAGAAAGCGCCGCGTTCTGCGACTTCGAACCCATCGTATTTACTTCGCGGTTGATTTCCTGGAGCACAAATTCAATCGACTTCCCGACCTGCCCCTGGCGCTTGAGCAGCGCCTTGAGACCGTCGAGATGCGTGCGCAGACGCGTGATCTCTTCGCTGATATCGCCGTGCTGCGAGGCGGACGACGCCTCCTCATAGAGACGTTTCTCGTTGACCGGCAAATCTGCCAGGAGTTCGCGAATCCGCTTGTGAAAATTGTCCATTATTTCCGCGCGCGTCTGCTCGGCCAGCCGTTCAATTTTCGGCACCGCCGCTTCGATATTGCGAACCCGCACCGCGAAATCCTTGTGCAGGCTGCGCCCTTCGCGCACACGCTCGGCATCCAGCGCTTTCAACGCGCGAACCAAAGCCTTGTGGCCAAGCCTGAATGCCGCGCCCGAGTCGTGCTCCTCCTCGACGACGTGAAAAATTTCAGGTCGGTTGAGGATCGATCCAATGTCCGGATTGCCGTTGAGATGAAGCTGCTTGCCCAGACGGCGCAGTTCGGCAACGTACAAATTCGCCAGCCGATCGTTCACCTCGAGCCGCACCGGCGGAGGCTTCAGCGCAACCGACTTGATAAAAATTTCGACTCGTCCGCGCGCGACGACATTTTGTACGGCTTTGCGAATCTCGGCCTCATGCTCGCCCCATCCGCGCGGCACCGCCAGCTTGAGTTCGAAAAATCGCTGGTTGAGCGCGCGCACTTCGGCAATCACGCGAGTGCCGTCCTGCTCGGCGATAGCCCTGCCGAACCCGGTCATGCTTTTCATTTCACTCTGTTCCTTTCTTCCCTTTCTGCCCGCGTTTTTCTCACACACGCGCGATAGAGCGCGAGTGTCCGCGCGGCCATCGTCGCCATCGAATAATTTTCCATGGTGCGCACCCGCGCCGCCGCGCCCATCTGCGATCTCAGCCCGGTCGATTCCGCCAGGCGGCCGATCGCCGACGCAATTGCTTCGGGATTCGCCGGCGGCACGATGATTCCGGTGCGATCGTGTTCCACCACTTCGCGCAGTCCCCCCACGTCGCTCGCAATCACGGGGAGCGCGCTCGCCATGGCTTCCAGAGCGGCTACGCCGAGCCCTTCCTTCAGCGACGGCATCGCGAAGACGTCCGACGCCCACAGGAGTTCGCGCGGGTCGTCGATTCTGCCGAGCAGCTTGACGCTCTCAGCGCATCCCAGTTGCGCGATTTCGTGTTCGAGTTCTCCGCGAGTCGATCCCTGACCTGCGATAAAACATTTCAACTTGACGGACGATGCTGTCAGCGCGAGCTGCGCGATTGCTTCGATGAGATAGCGATGGCCCTTGCGCGGCTCGAGTGCGCCAACCGCAGAAATCACGAACTCGCCATCGGATATTCCGAGCGCGCTGCGGGCATCGGCGCGTTCCGGAGGAGTTGGCGGGCGGAAGCGGTCGCAATCCACGCCGCTCGGAACAACGGTAGTGCGCCGGCGATCGACGCCCGCGGCCGCCAGCGAATCGGCAACGCCGCCGGAGATCGCGACCACGCCATCGACCGCGCGATTGTACAGGTACGGCGCGAAAACGCGGTTGGGCCTGTAGTCCATCCGCCGCGTAACGACCAGCGCACGCGCGAAGCCGCGTGCAAACGGCGCCATCGAATGCGCGCGCGAGGTGTGGAAATGAACGACGTCATAGCCTTCGCGTTTGAGAATCGCGCGCAGCCGGATGCCGGCTGACAGGTCGATAGCGTTGCGGATGCGCAGCGGATGGCATCTTATGCCCGCGGCGATGGCCCGCTCCCAGAGCCGTCCCGCGGGATCGCAAATCAACTCCGCGCGATGACCGCCGCCGGCCAGCGCAATCGTCAAGCCAAGCACCTGCGTCTCGCCCCCGGCGAAGCCGAGTTCGGGATCGATGCCGGCGATGCTCAGCGCCGGGGCGTCAACCGTGTTGCTGTTGGGATGCACTTGGATGGCGTCGTCATGTTGAACTGTCTGCGTCATATTACAGTTTGATCGCATCAATCGAAAAATCTGTAATACAGGATTGCGCACACCGCGGTCAGCGCGTCGCGAATACCGATCTTCTTGCCCTCTTCGTAGGTCCGTCCCGAATACGACACCGGCACCTCGTAGATTCGCCATCGCGCGCGCGCCGCTTTGGCGGTGATCTCGGGCTCGAAGGTGAAGCGATTGGCGTTGAGCTTGAGCCTCATCAATTTCTCGCGCACGAAACCCTTCATCCCCGTCTCCATGTCGGTCAGGTTGAGATCGCTTACCATATTGGAGAGCAGGGTCACCGCGCGGTTCGCCACGTAGTGCCAGAAGAACATGACGCGATGCGGCCCGGAGAGAAAGCGCGAGCCGTAAACCATGTCGGCGCGCCCGTCGAGCAGCGGGCCGATCATTGCGGCGTAGTCCCTGGGATCGTATTCGAGGTCGGCGTCCTGCACGAAGAGGTAAGGATTTTTCGCCGCCGCAAAGCCGAGCCGGAGCGCGGCGCCTTTGCCGCGATTGACGGTATGATAGAAACATTGAACGCGCGGATGGCTGAACTCGCGCAGAAACTTGGTAGTGCCGTCGGTCGATGCGTCATCGACGACGATGACCTCGGGGTCGAAGCCGCAATCGAGCACGCGCTCGATTACGCGGCCGATCGTCGCGGCTTCGTTGTACACCGGAATCACCACGGAAATTTGCGTCCGCTCGGCCATCAGCTCCCGCTCGCCTCCCGATGCTGCCCCACGGACGCCGATGCGCGGGCGGCGACGCCTGCGCATTTCCGGTCGTCCGCAATTCTGGCCGCAAGCATCCCGGCAACACGGCGGCGTTCCGCGCGCCGGCGTCGCGCCGAAAACGCCGCGGCGTAGCCGCACCACACCCGCATCCGATCCGTATTCGTGACGCCGCCGATCTCGAGGTGCCCCAGCTGAACGAGATTGCGCATCCGCGGCCGCTCGAAGCGGCTCAGAATCGTGCGCCGGGTGCGTTCGTGATCGATGAAAACGAATTGCGGCGGCTCCAGTTCGGTGACGAAGATGTTGTACGGCGTCAAGTCGCCGTGGATATATCCGGCGCGATGCAATCGCGCGACCTCCGCGCCGAGCGCGCGCAACATGACGCGCCTGGACGCGAGCTTCGCATGCTTGAAATGGCGCACAGCACTAGACCCGTCGACCCGCGCGGTTACTATGATCTCGCGTCCGCCGCGGCGCTCGGCGCCGAGCAGCAGAATGTCCGGGACACCCACGCCGTCGGCGCGCAGATGCTCCAATATCGACGCAACGTGCGCGGCGCGCCTGCGTTTGAATGTCCACCTGATTCGATTCAGGCCGCGGATCGGGTCGAGCACCTTGAAATAGGCGTCGAAACCTCTCGCACCATCGAAATGCTCGAACCACGTCTCGGCGTGACGCGAGCGGCGTACGCGAGTCGCCAAGGTGCCGTCGATTGCGGCGAATGCCGAAGCGATCAGGCTCTCGCGAAGTGGCTCTGAAAATCGCCCGTCGCCGCCCGGGATGAAGAAGGTCCATCCTCCGCGCGTCAACGGCGCCCCGTCAAAGCCCGTCATCCGCCAGGTCATCTCGCCGCTCCGCGCATCGCGAGCGCCCGCCTTACGGTCACGCTTACTTCTTCGGCAGATATTCGTCGCATGCATTCGCGCCCGATGGGGCATTGACGAAGATAGCAGGGATGGCACGGGATCGCGCCGCTGATTGCGAGCTCGGCGAAGCCCCACGGCGCGGAGCGCTCGGCGGCGGTGGCGCCCCACAGCGATACCACCGGGCATCCCACCGCGGCCGCGATATGCATTGGGCCGGAGTCGGGTCCGAACGCGACGGCGCATTCGGGAAAGATCGCGATCAGATCGCGGATCGAGGTGCGTCCGGCCAGATTGAGTGCTGGAACGCCGTCGAGATGGCGCATGACTTCGCCGGCCAGTTTCGTTTCGTCGGGACCGCCGAGCAACACGGGAAATAGCGCCGGGCTGCCGGAGTCGGGGCGCGCGACCATCCGAATTGCCGCCGCGGTCGATTCAGGAAAGTAGATGCGGCTTGGCCACGACGAGCCAAGGATCACAGCCAGCACCGGACGCGGCGCATCGCGCAGCATCTCGAGCGCGCGGGCGCGTTCCTGGTCCGTCGCGGCGAGTCCGAATTCGATCGGCGATTGCGCAATTCCGAGCGCATCGCCGAACGCCTGGTATTGCAGGAGCTTCAGGCGCATGTTCGGCTGCGGCGCGATCCGATGATTCGAAAAGAGATGGTTGAACTCCTTGGTGTTCGGCGCGGCGAAGCCAAAACGAACTGCGGCGCCCGAGATTCGCGACGTGAAACCGCTTTTGAGATGACGCTGAAGGTCTATCGCCAGATCGAAATGCCCCTTGCGAATTCGCATCAGAAACGGGATGAACGTCCATGGCGCGTGCGTGCGATCGTACACGATCGCTTCGTCGAGCCAGCGATGGCGGTCGAGTAGCCCGCTGGACTTGGGTTCCACGGCCCACGCGATGTGCGCGTCGGGCCACGCCTTGCGAATGCGCCCGAGCAAAGGAAGCGCGCGAACCACGTCGCCGATCGCACCGAACAGCACTATCAGCACACGACGCGGCGGCGGCGCGATTTGCGTGGCGATGGCTTCAGGAGAGGACATGTCGAGACTGGTCGAGGGCCGCTTCAGCTCCAACGCTCGATGATAACGAAAATACAGCTTGCGCGCTGCTCTAGATGCGAGTATAAGATATCTTAATTCTAGATGGTGGAGGTATTAGCCGAATAAGCTGTACTGATCATTTCCTCGTAAGACATGGAGGAAAAGCAAATGAACAAGTACGCAGGAAAAGCACGAACCGGCGCGACCGCGATCTTTGGCGTCGCCGGCGCTCCAGGCGCGACGCGATCAGGGGCGTAGGCCATGATAGCGATTGCCTTAGTCGCGACTATGATGATCGTGGTCGGATTGGTGATCGGATGCGCGGCCGTGGACATCCACTTCGACGAGCAAGAGCGTCTTCTCAGGGAAAAGCACCACCTTAAAGGAAGGGTACGCGATTGGTACGCGCAGCGCGACGCTGGCCGTCGGCGTTTCGCAAGATCCGGCAAATTCGCGCAACGTGAGCCTCACTCGTACCGGCATGTAGCCGGGCTAAACCCATCCCGATGACGAAACCGCCGGGGCGAATTAATCGTTCCGGCGTTTCAACTTCGCTTCACGACTTCCCTGCCCGATCCCGTCCGGCACGCTCGTATCAATGGGCGTGGGACCTTGCAGAGGGGGGCCGTCCCGCCTATACGGAGAAGCTGCAATCGGAGAATCAAAAACGGAAATTCCCGGTAAAAGCCGCTTCATCTCCGGCCCTGCCGTTGTAGCCTTTGTCGGCGCTCTTGAACTGATAGTGCATCTGCCTAACCCCGGCGGTTATGGTTTGTTCGTTGACGAACTCTACTTCCTGGCCTGCGGTGAGCACTTGAGCTGGGGATACGTCGATATGCCGCCGCTCACCGCGCTGCAGGCGTGGACTGCGCGCGCACTCCTGGGCGATTCACTTCTGGCTATTCGGCTCCTGCCGGCGCTCGCTGGCGTTGGACTTGTTCTTCTCACTGGCGCACTGGTCCGCCAACTTGAGGGCGGACGATTTGCGCAGGCTCTCGCCGCCGTGGCCGTTTTGGTGGCGCCATTCTTCCTGGCTTTCGACAGTTATCTCTCGATGAACTCCGTCGAGCCGCTCTTGTGGATGGGCTGTGTGCTGATACTGATCCGCATGATCAAGACAGGCGACACGAGACTTTGGATCTGGTTCGGAGTGCTGGCTGGTGTAGGTCTGGAAAACAAGGACACCATGGCGATGTTCGGTTTTGCTCTGGTAGTCGGTCTGCTGATGACGCCCGAGCGCCGGTTGATGGGCAGCCGATGGTTCTTCATCGGCGGGATTGTGACGGCGCTGATCTTCCTCCCCAATCTGATCTGGATGGTTCAGCATCACTTTCCCCACCTGGAGATGCTCGCCAACATCAAGCGCAACCGGCGTAATGTTGCTCTCAGCCCGCTGGGATTCATCGGCCAGCAAGTCCTCGGCATGCAGCCGGTGGCGCTTCCAATCTGGATTTGCGGTTTGTGGGCCTTCCTCTTCAGCTACCAGGGCAGACCGTACAGGGCGCTTGGATTGGCGTACCTGGTAACTCTCCTGACGCTGTTGCTTGCAGACGGGAGGTTCTACTACCTGGCGCCCGCCTATCCGATGCTGATCGCCGGTGGGGCCGTCGCGATTGAGCGCTGGCTAACGGCGCCGCGATGGCGCTGGGTGCGCCCAACGTATCTTGGCTTGCTTGCAGTGACCGGTGGGTTAATTGCGCTGATCGTGCTGCCCCTGCTGCCGCCTGAAACGTACATCCGCTACACGCACTTCATTGGCATCTCGCAGCCGCGGATCGAACACCGCCAGGCAAGCGAGTTGCCGCAGTTATTGGCCGACCGTTTTGGTTGGCCCGAGATGGCTGCGGCCGTCGCGAAGGTCTACGACAGCCTGCCCGCCGATGAACGAGCGCAGACGGCCATTTTCGGACAGAACTACGGCGAGGCAGGAGCGATCGACTTTTACGGGCCAAAGCTCGGTCTGCCCAAAGCGATCAGTGGCCATGCGAACTACTGGTATTGGGGTCCGCGCCAGTATACCGGCAAGATCATGATTATGCTCGGCGACATACCACGCGAGCGGCTTGAGCGATACTTTGCTCGAGTCGAAGAGCGGGGCTCCGTCGGTCATCGATACGCAATGGCCTCAGAGCACTTCTCGATCTATCTCTGCCGCGAGCCGAGGGGTTGGACACTCGATCAACTATGGCCGGAGTTGAAGAACTGGGACTAGGGGATTGCCCGAAATGCGACTTAGCGTCTAAAGTGGCGGGCATGAATGTTTGAATTCAAGGAGCATCAGTCATGCGAGCTATCAAATTCAATGTTGGGCTTCCTAATGGCGATCCGGTTGCTACTTTAGCTACCGCGCGGCAGGCCGAGGAGCTGGGCTACTATTCGGTTTCAATCGACGATCACTTCTTCATGCGCGGGCTGATGGCTGATCCGCGCGCGCCGCACTATGAATGCTTCACGATGCTCAGTGCGGTCGCTGCCACCACCAAGCGCATCAGGATGTTGCCGCTGGTCACCTCGATGTCCTACCGCAATCCCTCGCTGCTGGCGAAGACGATGGCGTCGATCGACAACCTTAGCGGCGGCCGCTTTATCGCGGGGCTCGGCGCCGGCTGGTTCAGGGAAGAATACGACGCCTACAACTTTCCGTATCCGTCGAACGCCGAACGCATCGAGCAGATGCTCGACGGCATCAAGGTGCTCAAGGCGATGTGGACGCAAGACGAGCCCACTTATCATGGGCCGTACTTCAAGATCGACAAGGCTTATTGCGATCCCAAGCCCGTGCAGCGGCCGCATCCGCCGATCCTGATTGGCGGCGGCGGCAAGCGCGTACTCGAAATCGCGGCGAACGAAGCCGACATACTGAATCTGAACCCGCCGATAACCAAGGGCTACGTCGATGTCGTTGAAGCGCTGAAGTTCGATCGGAGCAAGGTTGAGAAGCGCATCGAGATGATTCGCGGCTTCCTGAAAGCCGCGGGCCGCGCGGCGGACGCGCTCGAGCTCTCGGGTGGAGGATTTGTACTGATGGCCAAGGATCGCGCGACTGCCGATGCGATGGCGGCCGCGACTGCGCAGACGCTTGGAATCGAAAATAACGAAAGCGTGCGTACCTCGCTTCAGGTCCTGATCGGCACCCCCGACGACGTGAAGCGCGAACTCGCCGCTCGAATCGAGAAGTTTGGCATGACCTACTTCTTCCTGAACTTCATGACGCCCGACACTATCGAGATGTTCGCGAAGGAAGTGATGCCCGCGTTCGCGCGCTGAGCCGCGGATGCGTGTCCTATTCGATGACGGTTACCAGGGCTGACTGCCTTTGAGGCGCGGGTCGTCGGTGGCAACGCAAACTGCGTGACCCGAGCTGACCGCGCTGTCGCCGGCATTCTGCTGAGCAGCCAGCCGAGCCGCCTCGCATAGATCCGCCTTGTCGAATGACTGCTCATTCGTCCACCTGCTAAGCGGGGCCGCATCATCGTAGCGTTGCGGGCCGATCCACCAGGTCCTGGTCTGCGGCGGCGCCATCAAATACCAGCCCACCAGCGCGAGAGCGACGGCAGTGTGTCGTAGATTCAATGTTTCACCTGTCCTTGAAAAAGCGATCGAACGCGGGAGTAACCAATCGAAGGTAGCCGCATCAGTGTCGCCCTGTTCGATCGGCGCCGCAAGTAGCGGGGCCCGCGTTTTCGGTAGTGACAAGCACCAAAATATGATTCTGGCGTGTTTTCGATAGTGATAAGCACCGGAATATGATTGTCGGGAGTAAGCGAATCAGGAGAAAAAAATTGGACAAGACCGCTGGCGAATACCATTTCACGCGACTCGAGACGGTTGTCTTCGGCGTCGGCAAGGTCGAATCACTCGGACGCGAGCTCACGCGCCGCGGAGCGAAACGCGCGCTCATCGTGACGGGTAAGACGCTCGGCCGCTCGAAACTGCTCGACAAGGTCAAGAATGCGGCCGGCCCCGCAATTGCCGGCGTGTTCACCGGCGCCGCTCAGCATGTACCGTCGCAGACCGTCACGGAACTGGTGGCAGAAGCGCGCCGTGTCGGCGCAGACGCGATGGTGAGTTTCGGCGGCGGCAGCCCGATCGACACCGTGAAGAACGCGGCGTGGCAGTTGATGGGCGGTCGCGCCGGCTCGCGCATCGTAGATTTCAGCGCGGCGGCTACAGAGACGGCGGGCGGACGCGAGATTCTGCATATCGCGATGCCGACCACGTTGTCGGCCGCCGAGTTCACGCCGGGGGGCGGTGTCACCGACGAATCGACCAGGGTCAAAGGTGGGGTTGCCGACCCGCGCCTGCAGGCCAGGGTGGTCATCCTCGATCCGGCGCTGACGGTCGAAACGCCCGCATGGCTGTGGGCATCGACCGGGATGCGCGCGCTCGATCACGCGGTCGAAGGTTCGTACTCGACGCGCCATCAGCTTGTTACCGACGCGCTCGCGGCGCGCGCGATCGCGCTGCTGACGGAGCATCTGTTGCCGTCACTGCAAACGCATGGCGATGACGAACTCGAGCATCGCATGCAATGCCAGCTTGCCGCGTGGCTCTCGATTTTCGGCATGTCGAACACTCGCGGCGGAATCTCGCACGCGTTGGGGCATCAGATCGGGCCGATGTGGAATGTCCCGCACGGCGTCACTTCATGCATCACGCTACCGCACGTGATGCGCTTTATGGCCAAGCTCGCCGCAGATCGCTTTGGGCCGATAGCGGAAGGATTCGGCGTGCGCTTCGACGCACGCAGTCCACGCTCGGCGGCGATGGAATGCGCCGATCGCGCGGCGAAGTTCATCGGCAAGTTCGAGGTGCCGACACGGCTTCGGGACGTAGGTGTGCCGCGCGAGGAAATTTCGCGAATCGCGGGAACGGTGCTCGAAGAGGTGAAGCGGGCAAACACCGTCGGTGCCGACGTGACGCTCGATCAGTTGATCGCGATTCTCGACGCCGCGTATTAAATGCGGCGGGTCGGCGCGCCGGCGCTACCAGAAGCGCACGCGGCCGGTATCGACGTGAACGAATCCGCTACGCGGGTAGTAGCCGACTCCGCCGGCCTGCTGCGCCAACGCGGCGCCGCGAAGCTGCGCCAGGCTCCGTCCCGGCACGGTGATATCGATCGCCTTGCCTTCGAGATGGAGGCTGTGCACGGCGACGCCCTCGCTGTTGGCATGGAGCATCGCATTGGTCACGGGCGAGCGGTATCCGGAAATCACCTGGAACGGCTCGGCGGTGCTCAGTCGATGATGGATTTGCACCAGCAGATCGAGCAGCGCGGGATCGATCGGCTTAACTTCGTTGGCGCGGAAATCGCGCAGGATGTAGTTGACGCGATCGAGCTCGCCGGCAACGTAGTGACCGTCCTGCCAGTAAGTGGTGCTCAGACTTTCGCCGGTGTGCAGATTGTAGAACTTGAGCGAGCGGCGCCGAAGCTGGACGGTGGCGCGCGCCATCGCGATCGCAGGCACAACCAGTTGTGCAGCGGCAATCGCGCCAATCCTCAGAAATCCACGCCGCGATAGCTCCACGAATCCCCCGAGCGAGGCCCTCACTCCTCACTCTACTGCTCGCGCAGTGTAACAATTTCGCAGCGGCGGGCCAATCGTCGAGGTCGGCGCTCTACTTCCTTACTTTCTTGAGCGCCTGATCGACCCCGGGCATCCGCTTGGGAAGCTCCTTCCCCTCCAGCCTGGCGATTATACTGTCGGTGCCGAGCACCATGTGATGCGAATGAGCGTTGCGAATCGCGGTGCTGTAGCCCATCGCGTCCTGCGCGGAATTGACCGCCCACTTGACCATGCGCAGCGTGAAGCGGTCGCTCTCGGCGATTCGATTCGCAAGCGCCATCGTTTCCGCCTCGAGCTCGGCGCGCGGCACGACCATATTGACGAAGCCGAGGCGGCAGGCCTCGTCGGCGTCCACGAAGCGGCTCTGGAAGAGGATTTCCTTGGCCTTGCGCGGCGGCATATCCCACGGGATCGAGAAGTACTGCAAGAGCGCGGGCAGGAACTTGGCGTCATCAGCGGCAACGATCAGATCCATCGCGGCCGCGAACATCCATCCGCCGAAGATGCACAGGCCCTGCACCTGCGCGATGGTGGGCTTGTCGAGATCGCGCCATCGCAGCGTGTTGTCGAGGAACAACTGGCGCGAGCGGGCGTACTCGCCGCGCACGCCCTTGGGATACGGGCGGCGCTCCTGGTCCTCCTTTTCTTCGGGTGTGCCGAGGTCGTGGCCCGAGCAGAAATTATCGCCGGCGCCGGAGAGAATGATGACGCGGACCTCGTCGTCGGCGTTGGCCGTGGCGAAGGCGTCGTCCAACTCCTCGAGCAATCGCCGCGACTGCGCGTTCCTGTAGCGCGGACGGTTGAGGATGACCTTGGCGATGCGGTCGTGTTTCTCGTAGAGAACTGTTTTGTCTTCCATCGGCATCCCGTCCCGATTCTATAGTCGCCGCGCCGGCGCCACAGCGATGTTACATCAAGCGGCGGCGAATGAGGCAACGATTTCGAGCGTGGGGCTTGCTTGAGATTCGACGGGTTGGCTACGGTCGGAGTCATCTTGCTGAAGGCGGTGCGAATTCATGGCACTGTGGAAACCCGATCAAACGCTTTACCCGTCGGTGCGAATTTTGGCGGTACGAGACGACCGGAACGCGGCGGAGGTTGCGCAAGAATCATGATGAAGCCACGGAAGAACGAAACCGTAGGACACGCACAGTGATGCAAGCGACAACGCCTGGTAACGCCGACGCCGATATAGACGCTCGAAAGGCGTTGTGGAGAGAGATCTGTGAGGCAGCAACCCAGCTCGCGGGTCACTGCACGGTATCTGTGTCCATCGGTCATCGCACTTCGGGTCGCATCGACGCATCGCAACCAGTTCCTGGTGTCCGCACCTGGCAACTTGTCGAAGCAATAAGTTTGCTGTCCATCCTTCTGCGCGCGGAGAGCGTACACTCGGGTTCCGTGAGTCTCTTTGCCAAAGCCGGTCCGTTAAAGATCGAAGAAGATGGCGTCCCGCGTTATGTATGGGCTCAACAGCAACTGCGCGGCCACTACAGCGATCTTGGCGGCCGTCCTGACTTGATCGTAACCTCATCGCCGGACCCTCCAACCCCTGCCAACGTCCACAGAGTTGTCGAAGTGAAATCTGGCAGGCAGCTTGGTGCGCAGGTTGTCCGCGGCGAATTCGGCAAGGCCCACGACTTGCGGGTTACAAGCTACTTCATTTGGGCGTTCTATGCTCCGTCGGCCCACGTGAAAGCTGGAGCGCGAAGGCTCGGCCTGAACCTGGAAGAACTCGGCTTCGATTCGCCTCGTCGCAAAGATCTTATCACTCAACCGCATGCACTCCTGTCGCACGTTGCCCATACGCTGGAGCAGGCGCGGCAGTCGCATCGCTTCGCGACGGCGCTCGAGGACGCTGATCAGGAGGCTAGGCGCAAATTGCCCTCGTCGAAGCGATAGTTCGCGAGCATCGGCTTTCGCGCGACGCTGATTTCGCAATAGGATAGTGCGGTACAGATTCAAGCGAATGGGACCGCGAGCGGACGAGATTTTTACCAGGGTGCTGCGCGTCGTGTCCAGCATCCAGGATCGCCGAGCGCGAGGTATGAGGCGGGGAACGAAATGACATGCACCAACGGCGCAATGGAGACGCCTTCCTATGAGGCCGTGGTAAACACGTACGATATAGAGGTCCTCAAGTCGGGCGGCGATCTTCAAGTTACATCGCTCACCAAAGACGGGGACCTGAAGCTTGGCGACGATCGATTCAACGCTATGTTCCGATTCGTTCAGCGTTGGCGTTTCAACTCTCCGACGCTCACGGCCCTGTTCGAAGGGGTCGTCACCTCGCGCGATCGAAAGCGGCATCTTGTCGGTCAGAGAAACCAGGTGGTTGCCGCCATCCGTGAAACCACTCCTGCTGAGCAACTTCATGCGTTGAACGATGAAATCGCGGCTAACGAATTCGGTCCCGCAGCGTATGCGGGGGCGATTGTGCTGGTCCTTAACAATCTGCTCCAGAGATTCAAAAGCGATCTAGACGTGCACGACGAGATCTGGAAAAAGGCGTATCCGCTGATCGAAGGATGCTCGGTCGGATCGATTGTCGAAGCTGCCGCGAACAACTTTCGTCATCACGACGAATGGGCAAGAAGCGAACCGCCGACAAGACAGCAATTGCCGTCGATTTTGACGGTCGCGGCGATACTCAAGCGCCCAATTGCGTCAGACGGTAGCCGTCACCCATTTCGCCAGAACGTATGTCCGGAAATCATCGAGGCTCTGAGCGGCGGCGACTACGAACGGCTAAATCATAAGGTCTTCACGTTCGCAAACAGTATAGTAAGCGGCAAGGTTGACAACTACTGCTGTCGGGATTGACCTTGCCCGCGTCAGCGACCCCAGCGGCGAAGATACCGAGATTATCATTTCAGACGCGGCGCATTGCTTTTTTTGGATGCGCCGCCGTGCCAGCATCGGAGGGTATGAACGCGCTGCGCATTCTGCTGATCGAGGACGAGGCCCGCTTGGCCAACGCGGTCAAGCAGGGACTGGTCGAGGAAGACTTCACGGTCGAAATCGCCGGCAGTGCGGAGCAGGCCGAAGCGACCATCGCGCGCGGCGCGCTCGATCTGATCGTCCTGGACCTTGGGTTGCCGGGAAAAAGCGGACTGGAGCTGCTGCGCGAGATGCGCGCGGCGGGGATTCAGACGCCGGTGTTGATCCTGACCGCGCGCGGATCGCTCGAAGAGCGCGTGGCCGGACTCGACAGCGGCGGCGACGACTACCTGACCAAGCCGTTCGCGTTTGCCGAGCTGGTGGCGAGAATCAAGGCGCTGGCGCGGCGTCCGCGGGCGCCGGCATCGCCGATTCTCAAAGTCGGCGAGCTGGAATTCGACACCGTCAAGCGGCGCGCGAAAATCGGCGAGCAAAATCTGAACCTGTCGCCCAAGGAAAAGATGCTGCTCGAATTGCTGATGCGAAACGCCGGGCAGGTGGTCACCCGCGACATGATCGCGGAGACGGTTTGGGATTCGAATTACAACTCCCTGACCAACCTGATCGAAGTATTCGTCAATCGGCTGCGCCAGAAGATCGATCCGGGCGACGATCGTTCGCTGATAGTCACCGTGCGTGGAGTCGGATACACGATGCGCGCGGAATGACGCGCGTTGCCGTTGCCGCGCGGCGGCCGCCAATGACGATCAGACTCAGGCTGACCATTTACTGGGCCGCGGTGCTGGCGGTGATCCTGCTGGTCGCGGCGATCGCAGTGGTAACACTCTTCGAGCGCCAGCAATGGAGCGGTCTCGATGCTGCCCTGCTCAAAGAGGCCGAGAACACCGCCGATCAAATCCAGCGCAGCGCCACGCCGGGCGCCCTTGAAATTCTCCACCGGCTGAGCCTCGAGACGGATATCGGCCCCGGCCGGCGCGTACGAATCGTCACGGCGCATTGGGAGCTTGGAAACTACGGCGACATCCACACGGTCCCGCCGCCGTTCGATCCGACACTCCCCACCCACGCGGCGATTGTCGGCAACCGCGCGTTCAGGTTCGCGGTCGTTCCGATGATGTACGACGGCGAGCGCGCGTACCTGCAAAGCGGGGTGCAGGCGCGCCTGGTTCAGGAATCGGTTAACAGCCTTCGCAACCTCCTGCTGCTCATGCTGCCGATCGTGCTGCTGCTTTGCGTCGGTGGAGGATACTTGCTGGCGGGCCGGGCGCTGCGGCCGATTGAATCGGTGACGGCGGAGCTCGACGCGATTGGGCCGGCGAATCTGAGCTCGCGGCTGACGGTCCCGCCGGTGGCCGATGAAGTCGCACGGCTCACCGCCGTCATCAACGCATTGCTGGAGCGCCTGGAGCGCGCGTCGGCCACGGAGCGCAGGTTCGCATCCGACGCCGCGCATGAACTGCGCACCCCGCTGGCGGTGCTGCGCACGGGGCTGGAAGTAGCGCTCGCGCGCGATCGCTCGGCCGAGCAAAATCGCGCGGCCCTGGCTGCCGCGCATCGCGAGGCGCTGTCGCTGTGCAGGATTGCCGACGAACTGCTGATGCTGTCGCGGCTCAATGGCGAAGTAATGGTCGATCGGCAGCGGCTGAATCTTCGCGCCCTGCTGACCGAGATAGCGGCGACCGTCGGACCGCTGGCGCAGGCGCGCGAGATCAAGCTTTCGGTCAACGCGCCCAAGGACGTTTTCGTCAACGGCAACGCAGGGCATCTGCGCCGCCTCCTTGTCAATCTGCTCGACAACGCCCTGAAGTTCACGCCCGCACAGGGATCGATCGAAGTCGGGCTGAGGAGCGATTCGAATCGTGCGATTATCCGCGTCGCCGACACCGGGGAGGGAATCCATCCGGCGGAGCTGCCGCATATTTTCGATCGATTTTTTCGCGGCGCAGGGTCGCCCGGCGAAGGCAGCGGCCTGGGCTTGAGCCTGTGCCGGGAAATCGCGCGCGCGCATGGCGGCGAGATCGCAGCCGCGAATCTTCCGACCGGCGGATGCGCGTTCGTCGTGACGCTGGCGCTTTACCGCGAAGATCCGAATCGAGCGACCGCGCCGCTCAGATAACCGCCGCTGCGGCGAGCAACGAGCAATATGAGCGCCGCACACCGGCCTCGCCCGCACCCGGCATCAAACCTCGCTCAAAACACCCCGGGCCACAAACGGTACCGGACCCGACCCATGTAGCGACGGTACTCGGGGTCCGCGCGCAAATGTACTTCTTCCTGACCGATTCGCCAGACCATAAAGGGAAGCGTCGTCGCAATCAGCATAATGTTGCGCTCGCTCGGATAGGACATCGCATAGCCAATCGAAAGTATCAGCCATCCGAAATATATCGGATGACGAACCCATCGAAACGGCCCCTTCGACACGATTCCACGGTTCGCCGGCAACACACCGAAGCTGCGACCCATATAGACGCGCGCGACTTGGCTCAGCACGATGCCGAACAACTCGAAAATAAGTCCCGTCGTCGCGAGCGCGCCGCTGGATACGATTGTCGGACGCATCAAACACGGAAGGATTAGCATGGCGCCCGATGCGGCGAGCGTGCGCAGATTTACCGTCGAGGTGCGCGGCGCAAATCGCGCGAACGACATGACGGCCATGATCGCGGCGCCCGTCAGCCATACCACGTTAGCGGCTCCCGCCAGGCTAAAACTGAGTTCGCGCGCGGCCGGGATCGTCGCCAGCAGGAACGCTACTGCCAGGATACAGTTGCCGAGAGCGTGTCTTAGGCCTGCGCTTGTGACATGCGGATGCGGGACGGCAACCGGCGCGGAAATGCGCGGGGCAACTGCTTCCATGAATACATAGTGTGCTCGCGATACTATACCAAGCAAGCAATCGCGATATATAATTGAGAATCGCACTTAGTATTCATGTCATTATTAACTTATGACCGTCACAATACTGCGGCGGTCGCTGTTGATTGGCTATCCCGGTCGCTGCGTCGCGCAGACTGTCGGGATTCGATGCATGATCGAATCGCGCCGTCGCGATCGATGCGTGGGTCGGCGCTGTCCGGTCGCGATTGCCGGCGGCGCTGTCTTTGCTTTAAGATAACCGGGCTTGAGTCTGCGGCTTCTTCGAGTGCCGAGGTGGCGGAATGGCAGACGCAGAGGACTCAAAATCCTCCGTGGGCAACCACGTGCGGGTTCAAGTCCCGCTCTCGGCACCAAAAATTACCCTTCAATGGTTGCGTCGCTTGGCGCCGTGGATTTGCGGTTTTGCCTCAAACCGATTTTGAGTTCTCCAGATAACGCGCTGGCTAATCGTTTTTGTAGTCTCGCAGGTCGTCGTTTGCCCATACTTGGGCGTGAACAGCGAACGAATCGCGGCCGCGATGCGTCACCCCGCAATCCTGACCGTAGTCTGGATCTGCGCGCTCCTGATGTTGGCGGGCACGTTCACCAAGATGCCCGGCCAGTGGCGCCGTCGCGACTTCTCGAACTATTACGAATCAGCGTGGGCGCTCCGCCATGGAATCGATCCGTATTCCACGAATTTGACCCCGATCGGCGCCCAGCTCGGCCTGGAGACCGGCGGGCTGCTTCACGCTTCCGAGACTCCCCCGTTTCTGCTTTGCTTCGAACCTCTCACCTGCCTGCGGCCGCGCGTCGCATTCTGGATCTGGACCGCAATCAACTTTTCGGCATTGGCGATCGCGATGTACCTGATGCTTGCGCATCGACGCGGGCTTTCCGGGCGCACGGCGTGGATGCTGGCGGGACTGATTCTGATGTCGGCGCCGGTGAATTTGAATTTTTATTGGGGACAATCGCAGCTGATAGTCCTGGCTCTGATGGTGGGCGCGATGCGCGCGATGAAACGCGAGCGCGACGGCGCAGCCGGCTTGCTGATCGCATCGGCCGGGCTGTTGCGGGCGTACCCGCTTCTACTCGTCGGCTATTTTGTGATTCGTCGAAAATGGCGCGCGGTTGCGTTCGCGGCGGCTGGAATCGCGGCAGGAGTATTCGTAACTGTCGCGGCTGTGGGTTTAACCCAAACTCTCAGCTTCGTTTACGGTGCATTGTGGCTCACTGACTACTCAGTAGTTAATCGGGTGGATAATCTTTCGCTCGGACCATTCGTGTCGCGGACGTTCTGGGCGTTGACCGGTACCGCGTCGGGCTCATCGGCCGATTGGACCAGACGCGCCGCCGTCGCCGTTGCGGACCTGGTAGTACTTGGAATGACTATTCGCGCGACGCTCGCCGATGCGAACCGCGGCGATCCCGACTGGAGAATCTACTCGCTGTGGATCGCGGCCTCGATCATGCTGTCGCCGGTCGGATGGCATCACTATCTGGTGTTACTGGCTATTCCGTTCGTGCAAATGGTCGCGGCCGCGGCCGATGGGCGGGCAAGCGCGCGGGCCGTCTGGATGGCGGCGTTGGCCTATCTCCTCAGCGCGGTTTCGCTCCGCGTCTTCAACCGGTTCCTGATCCCGCCGCCGACCGGGTTCCAGCGCACATTCCCATGGATAGTGCGCGCGCTTGAGGAAACCAGCTTCATCGCTTTACTGACGGGATACATCGCGGCGTATTGGTTCGCGACCGATCGCCCCCGCAATCAGTAGGTCAGACCGGATTCACACCGAGTTAGCGTTGGGGTAGACTGCACTTCGCTGCCAACCGTGTATGATTAAAGACGGGAAACGATTCTGCGACGTCTGCGACGAGGAGATTCCGGCGGGAACTAAGTATCAGCGCAACCGCATGCCCCCGCGCGCCGCCGGACTCTTGAAGACCGATCCCGACGTAACTCCGAAATGGACGACCAACCCGGATGGAACAATCTCTATGGATATCTGCATCGAATGCGTCTTGTCCATGAATATCACGCACGGAACGGACGAAATGGACTAGGAATTTAGCCGACGCTGGAGAAAAGCATGAGCGAAGACCCTAACGCCGCAAAGGTTTTTGATGCCGCGAAGGCGATCGTCGAAACGCTAACGGGTCTGGATCGGGCTTATCAAGAGCTCGCTATCCGTTTTGCGAGTGAGTCACTGGGTTTGGCCTCCTCGCATCATCCTGTTCAGCCTCCGGTACCGACACCGGGCCACCCGGCGGCAGCACCCAGTGCTTCACCGTACGCCCCTGCACCTGCGAAAGATATCAGAGAATTCGTTGCGGCGAAGGCTCCCAAAAGCGACCAGCAATTTGCGGCCGTGGTCGCGTACTTCTACAGATTCGAAGCGCCTCAATCGCTGAAGAAGGAATCTATAGAAGCAAAGGATTTAACAGACGCAGCTCGACTGGCGGGTCGCAAGCGACCGAAAAAACCGATTGCGACCCTAAACAATGCGAAGGCCTCTGGATACTTGGACAGTACAAAACCGGGCAAATTCCAAATCAGCACCGTCGGCGAGAATTTGGTCGCCGTGACGCTCCCTGGGAACGAACCTGCGCAAGCGAACAATCGCGGCAAGGTAACGAGGAAAGCGCCAACGAAATCAAGGAGAAAAAAGACCACAAAGGCGAGCTCGTAAACGTGGCGCTGCGGAACCCTAATTCGAGGATTCGCTAATGCCCGCTGCCTCCGAGGCCGTTGATGCCGCAATATCGGAAGTGACGACAGCGCGGTCCTTGATAGCTAAGATCAAGACTAAACAGATTCACACCGTGGACGCATTGGCGACGCTGAAGTCGACTGCGCACGCTTGGTTTAATTCCCATCGCCCAATCGTGATCGGAGCTGCCGTTGGTGTGGATCTCACCGATACGGACCGTTCTTACACAACCATTCTAGATTCAACGGCTAAGCACGCAGCAAGGCAGACATATCTCGACGCACTGAAGGAAACCAAAGACGCTCTTATCGCGGTCCGCGCTGCCATATTGGTAGCCCCTTTGGCAGCCGCCGCCGGGAGTATAGACGACCTTGCTCCCGACTTTTCGCCACTCGCCGGTAACCCGCAGATGCTAGACATCTTGACGCGACGCTGGTACGAGTGTCACCGATGCGTGACAGCTGGCGCGCACTTGGCAGCAATTGTAATGATGGGTGGGCTTCTGGAGGCGCTTTTCGTGGCCAGGGCCAATAAGATGTCGGATAAGAGTGCACTCATCAACGCTTCAGAGGCTCCCAAGGACCCTAAGACCGGAAAGACCATCAACTACCAACAGTGGATGCTAGATTCGTACATCAGGGTCGCCCACGAGTTAAACTGGATCACGGATTCCGCCAAGAACTTGGCGGACGTGTTGAAGGAATATCGGAACTACATTCACCCTGAGAAGGAGCTTCGACACGGGGTCACACTTAACCTGAATGACTCATCAATGTTTTGGCAGATCGCCAAAGGGCTTGTACGACAGCTCTTAATGAGTGCGGTGGTGCCAGCGCCATAGAAATGCGTTTGGCGACATAATATGCTTGTGCGAGCAAAGAGTCGGCGCTTTGGGAGTGTTCCTCGCGTCTCTCAAGCCTCGCAGAGGTATTGTGGAAATGAATTCAATCCTTCTTATCACAGCATCCTATCGAATGGGCACTATCGTTGTCGGGTTCGCCATCGTCTACTGCGGATACAAGCTCTTCAGCCGAGGGGTGTACGAGAAAGCCGGCGAGCTCAAAGCCGCCTGGGGCGATAAGCACCTGCTCCTCAAACAGGCCGCACCGGGTACCTTCTTCGTTGTCTTTGGTACCGCGGTCATCATATTCAGTCTTTGGAGGGGCATCTCGTTCGACCGTGAAACTTTCGGTTCGCCCCAGGGTGTAACCGTTAGCTTACTCCCATCCGGAATCGCTCCGCCAATTCTTACCGCCGCCGAAAAGGCGAGCCGAGGCGAGACCCTAAGCGAGACCGAGAAGAAGCTGCTCTCGGGGTGGATTCAGCAAGAACGAATCTCCGTTCAGGCCTCCGCGCCATCGGAAGGCATCATAACCCGGATGCCCTGAGCGCTTTTGTAGTCTCGCAGGTCCGGTTCCTGATCCCGCCACCGACCGACCGCCATCATTTAGGGTGTCGCCAGGAACGCCGCCGGCGAGACGTGAAACCGCGCGGCAAGTTTTTCGATCTGATGTACATTGAGTTCGCGCTTTCCGCGCAGCACTTCCGATACTACGCCTTGGCTGCCGATCTCGGGCAGATCAGACTGCCTCAGGCCGTGCTCCTCCATCAGATACTTGAGCACTTCGAGCCCGCAGGCGTCGGCTAAAGCATGATGCTCCGCGTCGTATGCCTCGATCAGCACGCTCAGCGTTTCGATGAAGCGGTAACGTGGGTCCCGCGGGTTGTCGCCAATCTCGTCAACCAGTTTGTTGAGCTGATTGACCGCGGTGTCGTATTCGCGGGCGCTGTGAATCGCGAGGAGCGGAGCGAATGCGGCCGGGTTCTTTAGGGTTCGAGTGATAGTCTGACTTTTCACTTTTTCCAGCCACCTCTGTCGTATTCTGCATGGGTCAAGATGTAGCGGATGAACAGCATTTGCCTGTTGAAGTGAATCGCTGCGATCAGCCTGTACTTGTTACCAGCAATATTGAAAACGTAGAAATCGCCCTCGCCGGTCGGCACGTAGTCCACCGATCCGAAGGTTCGCTTCAGCTCGGCCAAGTTCGGATACGTTCCACTTTTGACCAGCTTGCACCATACTCGCAGCGGCGCGTCAGCATCGGGGTATTGTTGCGCGAAGTCCCTGAGCGCCTTCTCCGAGATGACCCGCATGCCCAGAATATATCTCAGTATGAGATAAGTGTCAACTCAAATTGCGATGAATTTTATTACTTCTTTGCCTTGCGCTTTTTGGCTCTCACCGCGCCATGGCGGGGTTCATGCCCGCGAAATAGCAGACCGCCGCCGACCGGGTTCCAGCGGACATTCCCATGGCTGGTGCGCGCGCTCGAGGAAACCAGCTTCATCGCTCTACTTACGGGATTCATCGCGGCGTATTGGTTCGCGACCGATCCCGCCCGCCCGGCGTTAGAGGAAACTGTTTAATTGACACTGTAAACTAAACCATTTACACTCAAAGAGAATGAGCGGCGGCTTCAGGCATGAAGGGCTTCAAGAAATTCACCTCACCGGCAAGACACGCCGGATCGGCGCCGGTCATATAAGGAAGTGCGTGCGTATCCTGCAATTGCTGGAAGCAGCGGCGCAGCCGGAGGACATCAATATCGCAGGCTTTCGCTTCCACGGCCTGCAAGGCAACCCAAAACGCTGGTCGGTGCGTGTGACCGGGAATTACCGCATCACGTTCCGATGGTCGGGCGAAAACGCGTTGGATATCGATTTTGAAGATTACCATTAGGAAGGAAGTTATGGATAAAAGGAACGGACTGCCGCCCGTCCATCCGGGCGAGATTATCAAGCAAGACATCCTGCCGTCTGTCGGCCTGTCCGTGACGGCTGCGGCGAAAGCCTTGGGGGTGTCCCGCCAGATGCTTCACGACATTCTGGCGCAGCGCAAGCCCCTGTCTGCCATCATGTGCCTGAAGGTATCCCGCCTGTTTGGCGGCTCACCGGAAGTATGGATGCGGTTGCAGGCAGCCTACGACCTGAAGAAGGCTGAGCAAAACAAAAAGGTCATGAAACGTGTCGCGCGGATCGTGCCTGTAAATCTGGTCGAAGAAGTTCGGGTCTGATCCCCTGCGGGCAGGCGAGCTTTCTTCAAGCCGGAAACTTGCTTGTCACATGCGCCAGCCTGCGATCCTGCCCGTAGTATGGATCTGCGCGCTTCTGATGCTGACGGGATTCATCGCGGCGTATTGGTTCGCGACTGATCGCCCCCGCCAGGTGGAACCGCGATAGGCCCGGAACTGCCGGCCGCGCGCTCGTTCGCCACAGCGGTCTGGTGGGTGTAAACTGTAGGCTTATGGAGACTCGGAACCTTTCGGAACACGGCCGCGGAATGGGCGAACAAAGGGCAACCCCGCTCAGTGTCGCCGACTTCCAGCGGTGCCAGTGGGAGCAAGCGATCGCTGATGCTCCGAACGATACTTACTTCCGTTATTCCGAGTTGTTCGGAAAGAAATACGCGGCGGCCAAAGAGGCTGGGGACCAAACAACTGCCGCCGTCTTTTTTCTCCTGAGAGACATTACCTTTTTTCATTTTTCACCGCGTTCCGCGACCGAGCCTTTTACGGCGGCGCTAATTATGGGAGGGCGACGAAGCGCAATTCCGAGTGACCTCACGGAGGAAGACGTCCAAATCCTGCACGAACTCACACCGTCCGTGACTAATCCGGCGCTGCGCGCCCGGCTCGCCGATGTAGTATGGGTCAGAAAGCGAGACTTCCGCTCCGCGCAGATTGCCATCGATGCTTACATTGAGTCGGCTCGGCGATTCGCAGCTGCGCCCCTAGAACTCCGAAATGCGCAGGACGTATCTCTCGTGTACTGCGTTCAACAGATCGAACGCGCTCTGCGCCTAGCTCGCCTAGTCAACGACGGACCCCGAGCCAAGGAAGCAACTGACTACATCCAGCAGCTTGTTCGGCAACTCGCTCCGCGGCTCGTGCCGCTGTCTCTTCAACTCATGGATCTGCTGATCGAGTTCCGTGTTGGCGATCCCAGGGAGTACGCTCTGATTGCGAAAACCGCGGCGAACACTTCTGAGGCCTACCCTGATACAGTGCGCGAATTCAGAACTCGTGAAGCGAAGTGGCTCGCACTAGCCGGTGACGAGGCTGCTCAAAAGGATGCGATCATCGCCGCGGCGGAGGAGTATGTTCACAAGGCAGACCTTCTCGAAGCCGGCAAGCCTCCTAGCTACATGCTGGTAGCCGACAGTCTAACAAGAGCCATTGAGGCCTACCGACGCATCAGCAACTATCCGCGAGACCGGGTAGAAGCCTTGCACAAGCGCCTGCTCAAGGTTCAGCGACTCTCGACTTCTCAGATGGGACGGATCGCATCCGGTCAAATCGATATCCGGCCCATTGCGATGCAAGCCATGACCGCCATAAAAGGCAAGGGCCTGTACGAGGCACTGCTCGCGTTGGCGCAGTTGTCGGCGCCACCTAATCTCAAGGAATTGCGCGCGCGCGTAAGTGAGCATGTCAAAGACTTCCCATTGATACACTATCTCGCCGCTCAGGTCGTCGACGCCTCTGGCAAAGTGGTTTCAAAGAAACCATCGATGGCAACCGATGATGCGGACGAAATTGAAGAAGCGATGCGCTGGTCGATGTTCCGCGAGACCGCCCTTCACCGTGCGCTAACGGCCCAAGCCGTTATTGAACCCGCAAGGCAGCAGATCTTGTCCGAGCACGAGATTAAGGTCGAAGACTGGCAGACAATCGTGGAGAACAACCCCGTAGTTCCGCCCGAGCGCCAGCAGACCTTCGCGCGTGGCCTGCAGGCGGGTATGACAGGCGACCTTTTGATTGCCGCGAATCTCCTGATCCCTCAGTTGGAGAATTCCTTTAGATACGTTCTCTCCGCGAGCGGCAATCGTACTTCAAAGCTACTCAGCGAAGGAGTGCAAGAGGACATAACCTTGCAGCCTCTCCTGGAGTCCGAAGACTTCAAAAGGGTCTTCTCAGAGGATTTGGCCTTCGACTTGGAGGGCCTCTTAGTGGCACGTTCGGGACCCAACCTCAGACACAGACTCGCACATGGATTGATTGACGATCGTGAACTCTCGTCGTCCGCAGACCTCACCTACCTATGGTGGCTGGTACTCCGTATGTCCGTGTTGCCAGTGTTCTGGCGGCTAGCGCCCGTTGAAGCAGAGAGTTTGTACGACCGCGACTATTACGGGTGGACCGAAGGACAGGCGGAAGCTGTTGAACGGGCACCTCTTCAGGAAACCGACTTCAGCAACGTCGCCGAGGAGATCAAGGACTTGGGCAAAAGCGAGGAAAGGGAGCTCGAAAACCGCCTCAAGATTCTGTTGTCCCATCTCCTGAAGTGGAAATATCAACCGGAAAAACAGTGCAACAGCTGGAGGGCCTCCGTCCAGGAACAGCGTGTTGCCGTTCGCCGCTTACTTCGCAAGAGCCCCAGCCTGCAGCCCAAGACGGTAGAGATCCTGCCCGACGCGTTTGAAGAAGCGCGATACGCCGCGGAAGCGGAAACTGGCCTGGATGACGGGATGTTTCCAAAAGACTGTCCGTGGTCGTTCGACCAGTGCGTCGACGAACAGTTCTGGCCTGAAGCGACTGTCGCTTAAATTTAGCCGCAAGTGCGGATATTTCCGGCCTGAGCTTTTGCCTTCCGTCCTCGCAACAGACACACCGGTAGCGGTGTGTCTTCAACGGCTTAACCATTCCTCAAAACTTTCGGTTGATAATATTCCGTGTAAGCAACATCCGTGAGTTTCTCGCACCGATAGCGACCCGGCGCTTGGAATCGCTGCCAAACGACCGCCGATCACGACCCAACACAACGGTTCGCGACCGATCGCGCCCGCCAGCTTCCCGCGACTCAAGAAACGTGCGGTGCTATAACCAATGCTCGGATCGATCGTCGAAACAAGGAGGCATCAGCCATGCTCTACATTGCGTTCATCAAGAACAGGCCGGGATTCGACACCGACATCATCGCAAAATCGCGCAAATGGTGGAACGAGGGCGCCAAGCCGGCCGGATTGAAGACCATCGGCTTTTACGGACCGCTGAGCAGCGATACTCCGGACGTGCTCGTGTTCGAGTCGTCCAATCACAACGACATCCGCACGATGATCGAGTACTGGCGCGGGGTCTCGTTCGAAATTTATCCGGCGGTCGATATGGCGCAAGTCTTCCGCGCTCAGGGCATGGAGGTTTCGTAGCCGCTGCCGGACACCGCCGGTAAAACCGCGATTCACGCTGCGCGCCGCAACACGACCATCGCGTGTCCCGCGAGGTGAACCCGTTCTTCGAATGAGAATGATCGTACGCGCTGCGGCGCCGCCGCATCCGCGGTGTCGAGGATTATCGTCCACTCGCGCCCCCATGGTTTCGGCGGCAGCTTGAATTCCATGGGCTCGCGATATGAGTTGAACATCACAAAGAAGCTGTCGTCGGCAATTCGAGCGCCGGCGCGATCGCGTTCGGTTATCGCTTTTCCGTTCATGAACGCGCCGAGCGTTTTCGCGTATCCTACCCCCCAGTCGCTACTGGTCATCTCGGCGCCGTCGGGCCGGAACCATTCGAGATCTTTCAGCCGGCTGCCCTTCGCAGGGGCGCCGGTGAACCATCCCCGGCGCCGGAAGATCGGATGCTTGCGGCGGAGCTGGATCAGCCGCCGGGTGAAATCGATCAGCGTCGCGTCGGCGCTATCCCAATCGATCCATGAAATCGGATTGTCCTGGCAGTAGGCGTTGTTGTTGCCGCGCTGCGAACGTCCGAGCTCGTCGCCGGCCGGCATCATCGGTACGCCCTGCGACAGCAACAGCGTCGCAAGGAAGTTGCGCTTTTGCTGCTCGCGAAGCGCGCGAATTGCGGGATCCTCGCTCGGTCCTTCCACGCCGCAATTCCACGATCGATTGTCACTGTGGCCGTCTTGGTTTTCCTCGCCATTCGCCTCGTTGTGCTTTTCGTTGTACGAAACGAGGTCGGCGAGCGTGAAGCCGTCGTGCGCGGTGACAAAGTTGATGCTCGCGAGCGGCGCGCGGCCGCCGGCGCGGTACAGGTCCGAACTGCCGGTGACGCGCGATGCAAACTCGCCCATCGAATAGCCCGCGCCGCGCCAGAAATCGCGCACGCTGTCGCGGTATTTGCCGTTCCATTCCTTCCAGTTGACCGGAAACCCGGCGACCCGGTAGCCGCCATCGCCGACGTCCCACGGCTCCGCGATCAATTTGGCCGCCGATATCACAGGGTCCTGCGCAATCGCCGCAAAAAACGGGCTCCTGACCGCGAATTCGCCGCCCGGACCGCGCGCAAGTGTGGTCGCAAGGTCGAAGCGGAATCCGTCCACGTGCATCTCGAGTATCCAGTAGCGCAGGCTGTCCATTACCATCTGCAGAACCCGCGGGTGTGTCATGTCGAGCGAGTTCCCGGTGCCCGTGTAATCCTCGCATCGGCCGCTGCCGTCGGTGCGCAGCCGATAGTAAGTCGCGTTGTCGATTCCCCGGAAACAAATCGTCGGCCCGCTCTCATTCCCCTCGCCCGAATGGTTGTAAACGACGTCGAGGATCACCTCGATTCCCGCGCCGTGCAACGCCTTCACCATTGCCTTGAATTCCGTGACGCAACTGCCGGGCCCGCCGCGGGATCCGAAGCGGATGTCCGGCGCGAAATAACCGATTGTATTGTATCCCCAATAGTTGCTCAGGCCGGTTTTGGACAAGCGGCGTTCGGGGGCTGCCTGATGCACCGGCATCAATTCAACCGCGTTCACGCCGAGCGCGGTCAAGTGCCGGATGACGGCCAGCGACGCGAGCGCCGCAAATTTGCCTCGAACCCGGCGCGGCACTTCGGGATGCAGCGCGGTCATCCCCTTCACGTGCGCCTCGTAGATGACGAGATCCTCCCACGGAATTGCGGGCTTGCGATCGCCATCCCAGTCGTACGCTGAATCGACAACCACGCACTTGGGCATCGCAGACGCGCTGTTCCGCAGATCCAGACGAGGCGCAGCGTCGACCGCGGTCGAGCGATAGCCGATCATCGAATCGTCCCATCGAGGCGTGCGATCGAGCGCCCGCGCATACGGGTCGAGCAGCAGCTTGGCGGAGTTGAAGCGATGTCCCGCGGGGGGATCGTAGGGACCGCTGACGCGATAGCCATAACGCTGACCGGCCCGAACACCGCGAACATAGGCGTGCCAGATGTGCTCGGTGCGCTCGACCAGCGGTATTCGCGCGATCTCGGTGTTACCAGCGACAGCGGCGCCGCCAAACAGGCACAGCATCGCGCCGGTCGCGTGCTCGGAAAATATCGAAAAGTTCACTCCCGCACCGTCGCAGGTCGCGCCAAGCGGATACGGCAAGCCGGGTAGAATTTCAAATTTGGTTTTCGGCATTTTGAAAATGACACTAATGGCAAGCCGTACCGATGATGGCAACCGTTGCGGTATTTCGGAACGGCCCGACGGGCTTGGACGCGCCAAACGGCGCCAAAACTGCCCCGTCGAAGTCCGCCTCCGTGTCGCACCGGACCGCGTGACCTGTCGGCGGCGGCGTGGCCAGCCGCGGTGCGGTCAGCTGGGGGCTTTCGGATACCTCCGGCTGATCGCAGCGTCGGGTAATTGGTTCAAAAGCGCACTTGCCAAGTTGCAAGGGCGCATCGTAGCGAAGTTCCCCACACTATTAATTGGTTGGCATCCAATTGCGCTATCTATAGGTAGTATGGCATACGATTTGCTCATCTTAGACCGATATAGATGAGCTTTGGAAAGCAGCGCGAGTCACTTAAAATAAAACGTCGGTCATGCCAGTCAGTCTGGCATTTCGACTTCGTGGTCGTTTTATGAGTGCAGCCCTGACTTCATCGCCGGCCCCTGCTAAACGAATGCCGTCGCGAGAACCTGCGGCGCTGGAAACTCGTGAAGTTGACCATCTCGTTTCCAAGCTGCTCGCCGAAATCAAGGTTCCATTCGACTCGCTCGGGCCCCGGGTCCTCAATCAGCTTTCTGACCTGAAAAAGATTCTCTCCGCCGACTATGCGGAGGTGCCCGCGCTTCCATCCAAGCCTCTGCTCAGGGAATTGGCGCAGATCGTCGAGAATGACATCAATCGACACGCCTCGGCTTACGGCGGCCCGGCGGATCTCGGCAGCCCGCAATTGCTCGGTTACCTGGGCAAAATTTTCGGTCCACGCGAACTCGAACTGCGGGCCGAACCTTATCGCACCGGCGCAGGGCTCGCGCTGCGCGGATTTTACTGCCGTGCCAGGCTTGGCGACAAAAGCAAGTTCGTGATCTTCGTCAACACCGCGCATCATCCCGGCGCTGTCGCCGCGACACTCGGCCATGAACTCGGCCACTACATCTACGGCTCGTTGATCGGAGAAAAGGCCGCCCACACGGCATTCATGGAAGGCGCGTTCGCCAATCATCTGCTCGAAGAGGATGAACTGTTTGCCGACAGTCTGGTCGCGCTCGCAGCCTACAGCCCGGAATTGATCAAAAAGATCGGCGGCCTTTCGCAACTCAGGCCGGGTTTCTCGGACGATCTATTCAAGCGGATAAAGTCCGCCTACGACTTGATCGGACGGCGTTACGGCCTCGATCTCACGAAGGGCAAGATGGCGGCGGCGTGGCGCGTCCGATACCTCACCTCGATGGCTCACTTCTTCAAGCTGCGCTGCGCGCTCTACAAATCGGCCGGGGTCTGAACTTCACAAAAGGGGACAAAGCGGCCGCTCGCCGAAGTCAGACGGGCGGCATCGTTTTATTTGCCGCCCTCGCAGCGCCGCGAACATTGCGTTGAAAGGCGATGCGCCGCGCCGTCGATCATTTCGCCGGCGCCGGCGATGGGGTCGGCTCCGCAACCAGGCGCGCCGTCATCGGATGCGACTCGTGCCGAACCAGAATGTCCATCCAGTACTTGTCGGCCATCGCGGCTGCGACCTTGTCTGCCATTTCAGGCGCCGCCTCCGCGCGGACCTTGTCGAACTCATTGTCGCCAATCTTCACCTTCACGTAGAGGCCCGCCGTGTTTTTCTGAATTCTGCCGTACGCTCGATCGCCCAGCCGGACGTATAGCTGCCCGTCGATAACGGCCAGCCACAGCCTCGACCAGTGCTCGCCCTCCTCGGGCCCGATCGTCATGATCTGGAGCGTGCTTTGGTCGCGGAACGCATTCGGATCCCATCCGGGAACGGGGTTGTTTGCGGCGCAAGCCGCACCCATCAGCGCCATCCAGAAAACGGCCGACGCCACGACTACGTTAATGCTCGTTTTGATCTTCATCAGCTTGCACCTCAGCCTGGTTTTCCGATCACGAGCGCAACGCTTGAACTGCCGCTCGCGCGTTACTCAGCTTCTCCATTTTACGGTGACGCCCTTCGACTCAGGCGATCGCGCCGCCGCAGCTCGATCCCGCGCCCGCCGTGCATCCGAAACAATGCGATCCGGTCGCGATGCGCGCGCCTGCAAGTTCGCCCACATCTTCGATGTCCCAGATCGTCGATGCAGCACTGTCACCGAGCGGAATTTCCAGCATCTGATTAAAATCGCAGTCGTAGAGCCGCCCGTCCCATCCGACACTGACCAGGCTGCGGCACATCAGCCCATCCACGGTCGCTGGGTTGAAGTGATTCACCAGCAGGCTCATGTACGCTGAGTGAATCCCGGTAGTTCTCAACTGATTGGCGAAGCGGGCGATCGGCATGTTCGCAATTGTCAGCAGCCGATCGAAAACGACCCCGAAATTGCGCGCGAGTTCTTCCCGGTATTGCTCTTCAAGCCCGGCCTGCGGCGGCGGCAGAGACGCGCCAATCGGGTTGTACACGAGATCCAGCCGCAGCTCATCGCGCCCGAATCCGACGGCATTCAGTTGCTTCAACGCCGCGATGCTCTTGTCAAACACCCCCGCGCCCCGCTGACGATCCGTGTTCTCCGCGGTGTAGCATGGGAGCGAACAAACCAATTCGACGCCCGACCGCCGGTAGAATTCCACCAGCCATTCCATCCCGGGTTCCAGCGTCACCGTCAGATTGCATCGAACGATCACCTTGCGGCCAAGCGCACGCGCCCGTTCCACGAGCATCGCAAAGTTCGGGTTCAGCTCCGGCGCGCCGCCGGTGATGTCCAGGGTCCCGACTCGCGGACTTGCCGCGAGCACCTCGATCACTCGCTCCGCCGTCGCACGCGTCATCTGCTCGGTGCGCCGCGGGCCTGCATCGACGTGACAGTGATGGCACGCCTGGTTGCACAGCTTGCCGACATTTACCTGGATGGTCGCGGGCGATTTACGGCTGAGCGCGCGAATTCCATGGCGCGCCAGCGTTGCGTCGAAGCGCCCACCGTTGACTGACTCGGATATCGCGGCCATCGCGCAATTCTAACACGCGCATCGCGCGATCGTCATCGGCAAAATCGTGGCGTTCGCGGACCGTGAACACAACACCAAAAAAAGCAGGAGACCGGATTGCCGGCCTCCTGCGCTACTGCGGGGAAATCAACTGGCCGCGACAGTTCTAGCAGGCTGTTGATTTACGTTCCCGGCAATATCCCATCAAACCGTTAATTCTCTGTTCGCGAGCTTCTGTGGTTTCGGGCCACTCGGGCCGCCACGTCGATGTCGGAAGCAACGGAA
>DLMJ01000012.1:0-1684 GCA_002479255.1 Candidatus Binatus soli
ACGATGAAATCCGCGAGCATCCCCGGCTCCAGCTTGCCCTTTTCTTTTTCCTCGAACTCTGCAAAGGCCGAACCGGTCGTGTAAGCGGCGATAGCCTGATCCATGGTCAGCTTCTGCTCCGGAAAATATTGCTGCTTGCCGTCCTCACTCTTGCGCGTGACGGCTGCGTAGAGGCCGCGGAACGGCGTCACCGGCTCAACCGGATAATCGGTGCCAAAAGCCAGCGGCACGCCTTTGTTCAAGAATGCCGCCCACGCATAGGAAGTGGCGGCGCGCTTTGGCCCCAGTCGGTCCTGCGCCCAGCGCATGTCGGTGAGAACATGGCTTGGCTGCATCGACGCAATCACCTTCAGTTCCTTGAAACGCACGATCTGTGCGGGCGTAGTGACCTGCGCATGTTCGATGCGCAGGCGGTAATCGTCGCCTCCGTTTGCAGCCTTCGCCTTCTGCTCGCGTGCGACTTTCTCCGCTTCGGCGAAAGCATCGAGCGCCATTTGCACTCCTTTGTCCCCGATCGCATGAAACCCCAACTGGAAGCCCGCGAGCACTCGTTCCCTGGCCATGTCATTCAGCTTCGCGGTCTCATAGCGCGGCAAGCCCGAGTTGTTGGGATCATCGGCATATGGTTCAAGCAGCGCCGCCGTGTGGCCCCCCAGAGAGCCATCCATGAAGCCCTTCAGCATTCCGGTGTGCAGCATCAAATCCGATTGCGGATGCGAGTCGCGCTTCTTCTGCAACTCCTCGATGGAATCGTCGAAAGGCAGCCATTCGGAAATGCGCGCTGTCAGCTTGCCGTCTTTTTCGAGTTCCTCGTAAATCTGGAAATTTTGCCAATCCGGCGAATAATCCTGCGCAGAAGTCACGCCCTGCTCGGCAAGATCGGCCAGCGCGACTTCAATTCCATGCCGCCGCGCTTCGTGTGTCGGCTGAGGAATTACAGTGCGTACGGCACCTTGCGCAGTATCGCGCAGAATCCCCGTTGGCTGCCCATTGGCATCGCGATCAATTTGGCCGCCTTGCGGGTCGCGGCTGGCAATCGTAATACTCGCCAATCGCAGCGCCCGAGTATTGGCCACAGCAAGATGCCCGTCCACGCGATCCAGAATGACTGGATGCCCGCCCGAAACCTCATCCAGATCCCAGCGGCTGGGCAGAGCCTTCACCGCCCACATGGTCTCATCCCATCCTCCGCCCAGAATCCATTCGCCCGGTTTGGCCGTCTCCACCTTGGCCAAGACGCGCTGGCGGAATTCATCCAGCGTCCTCACTCCGGTTAGATCCACATTCAACTTCTGCAGTCCCGCATCGGCCAGGTGCAGGTGCGCGTCGTTGAATCCCGGCATGACGAAGTGCCCGCCCAGATCGATAACTTGCGTTTGCGGGCCCTTGAGCTTCTCGATGTCTCCATTCTTTCCCACGGCCTGGATGCGATCGCCGCGCACCGCGATGGCTTCCTCGCGCAAAATCGAACTGAACTGCGCATTCGACGGCACGCCGGTATAGACATTTGCGTGGACGTAAATGGTGTCTGCCTTAGGCCCGGAAGCAGCCGACGGCGTAGCCGCAGGAATCTGAGTTTGCGCGCAACACAGCGCCGCAGCCGAGAATATGAAAAAGGCTGAAGTTCCGGCTCGGTTTAGTTTTTGGGTGGCGCAGCGCTTCAGCGCTGCGAAAAGATGCTTCC
>DLMJ01000012.1:1827-5177 GCA_002479255.1 Candidatus Binatus soli
AAAATTCGTTTCAGCCCGAGCTCGCGTCCGTTGCTGTCAAACCACTCCTGCAAAGTGTGCGCGCCGCCGCCAGAACCGCCGCCACCGATGGCAATGGCCTCCAGCCCCAGCGACAGCGGAATATTCGCGTCCGTCGATGCCCGCTGCACCTGCGCGGCGTTATTGAGTTGCGCATCCACAGCGCGGATCACATGCAAAATTCGAGCGCCCATCGCCAACTCTCCCGCCGGACGGTTCCCGATCGGCACGATTTCGCAATTCACTCCCGAAGGCCGTTTCTGCAGCGGTGACCGCATCTCCGCCGCCATCGTCTCATCTTCCACCGCGCGATTCAGCGCCAGCCGCAGAGTCTGCTCCAGCCGCTCCATCTCGTTCATCGACGTAGAGCGGATATCCACCTTCATGCTGGCCGACTCGGGAATCGAATTCACTGACGTGCCCCCGCGAATCACGCCAATGTTAAACGTCGTCTTCGGTGTGGTTGGCACCGGACTCGCAGTGAACGTATCGATCGCCTTCGCGAGAATGACCACAGGATTAGGCGCCCCAAAGTCGCTCCACGAATGTCCGCCCGGACCGCGCACGATCACTTCAAAGCGGCGGCTGCCCAAGGCTTCGGCCACAATCGTGTCCGCGCCCGCGCCATCGAGAACCACGCTGTAGGCGATAGAATCCTTCCAGCGTGGCGTGGAAAAAATGTGCCGCATCCCACGCAGATCGCCTTCGCCCTCTTCGCCCACATTGCCAATAAAAACAAACGGCAGCGCGTGCCGCATCCGCACCGAACGCAGCAGTGCGGCAATCGCGAGCATCGCCGTCACGCCCGCGCCGTTATCGGAAACTCCCGGCCCATACAGTCGGCTGCCCTGCTGGCGAATGTTCAGCGGCGTGTTCGCCGGAAACACAGTATCGATGTGCGCGCTCAGCGCCACATAGCGCTGTCCGAATCCGGGATGCAAACCGAACACGTTGCCCACATCATCGACGCGAACATCATCGAGGGCGACTTCGCGAAAGCGCTCGGCCAGCCATGCCCCGCGTGCCGACTCGCCAAACGGAGGCGCCGGAATCCGCGCCATCTCCATCTGCCACTGCGTCAGTTGAGGCTCCTGCGTACGCAACCAGTTGAACGCCGACCGCACCTCCGGCAACGCAGCCATACGCGCCACGTCCTGTTGCACCGTAGGCGCAACGTCCGGCATATCCGCGCGCGGAGGAACGGGGCTCATGGGAAGTTCTGTCATCTTACAACGCGCGGGAAGGTTTGGGATTGGCTATCGGTGGACGCGGGATGTGAGAAGAAGCTACGCCAACTGGCTCTCCACATATCCCGCTCGCTTTTCTACTGCGGCGACGAGCTTCTTTGTCGCTGAAACGTCGATCCCGTGGCGGTGAGCGCCGCGGAGAATCGGGCCTGCGATGGCGTCCAACTCCGGAGGGTTGTGATGCTCAACGTCTTTCTGCATTGAGCTCCGCATATTTCCGGGCATGCCCGCTGCCCCGGAGAGCACCTTCTCGGGATCAACTTTGGCGCCCTCTGCAATGGCAACGGCACAGGCTTCCTGAATACACGCCTCTCCCTGACTCCGCCATTGCGGATCGGAGAGAATTTCCCCCACCGTCTTATCCGCGGCCGTCGTGGTCAGAGCAAAGGGCGCAAGAAAAACAAGCTTGCCCCACATGAGGGTGGGCTCGTCGTCGATGAAGCGGCACGTAAACCCGATCTGCTGTAGCTGATCGAGAGTACCGCCCAGCAAAGCGCGTCCCGCGGAAAAAACATTCAGCATCGCAAAGGGAGAGCGATGGACGATGTGACCGGGGCTCACCCGCTCCGTCTCGCCGGCAATCGTCGCCGGAATCACGCGGCCGGTACCGTACCTGGCGCGCAGCAACGCCACATGGTCTATGCCATTGAGGAGCGGGACGATGGCTTTCACCGCATCTGGATCTCTGAAAGCGGAGAGCGCCGGTTCCAGCTGCGTGGCCTTCACCGTAAGCCAGAGCACGTCAACGGCAGGCACTTCCGGAGCGACGGCGACATCCACCGTGAAATTTCCGAAGGGACTTTCCAGCCGAAGTTGTTTGGGATAGTGCTGAACCGCCCCACGCCTGACCACCAGCGTGACGGAAGCTCCAGCGTACGCCAGACAAGCGCCGACTAGGCCTCCAACGCCGCCGGCTCCGAGAATCGCATGTCGCATCGGTTTTGAAATGGTTTCGGGCATTTTGATTCAGTTCTGTTTGGTTACCCCCGCCGGCAGACACTCCACCACCTCGGCATCGCTCAGCGTGTGATCACTGGCCTTGGCGCGCTGGTAGATGCGGTCGACCAGATCGTCACTCGCCGGGATGCCGCGCCGCTCCAGCCAGAAGAGCACATTCGATTTTCCACTCATCGGACCAATATCGATGATTTGCTCCAACCCAAATACATGCGAAGGTACGCCGGAGTAAACCGTGTTGGCGAGCACAACGTCATTCTTGTGATACGCCTTGATGATCGCCGCGGCGTGCACGCCCGTCGCCGTGCGAAAAGCATCATCGCCCACCACCGGATAATTCGCCGGAATCGGCACGCCCGTAGCCCGCGAAACTGCCTGGCAATAGTGCTTCAACTTGGTGAGGTCCTGCGCGTCCCACGGGGCAATGCCCATCAGCTTCAGATTCACCAGCATCTGATCGATCTGCGTATTGCCCACGCGCTCGCCCAGACCAATCGCGCACGCGTGCACGCAATCCGCGCCCGCGATCACAGCCGCCATCGAGTTGGCAATCGCGAGGCCGCGATCGCTGTGACCGTGCCAGTCCACGCGAATCTTTTCGCCTGAAGGCTTCACCACTTCCTGGATCACAAACCGGACCAACGCTAACGCCCCCATGGGAGTAGCGTGTCCCGCGGTATCGCAGATGACGATGGCCCTGGCGCCGCAACTGATCGCCGTCGAATACAATCGCTTCACCGTCTCGGGATCGCAGCGGCTCGTGTCCTCGGTGACGTACATCGAGTCGAGGCCGAGCGAAACCGCGTATTTCACCGCTTTCTCGGTGGTGTGCAAGAGAAAATCGTCGGTCCAACCTTCGGTAAAACGGCGGATAGGGCTGGACCCAATGAACGTTGCCGCCTCGATCGGCAGGCCCGTTTTCTGCACGATCTCGGCAATGGGACGGATATCGTTTTCAAGCGTTCGCGCCGCGCAGTTGGCGCGAATCTTCATCTTGTGCGCGACGATCTCCCGCGCCAGCGCCGTCACATGCTCCACCGCTCGCGCTCCCGCACCGGGCAATCCGAGATCGAGCGAGTCGATCCCGAGCGCCTCCATCAAATGAAGGATTTCAATTTTCTCGGGAAT
>DLMJ01000012.1:5361-5607 GCA_002479255.1 Candidatus Binatus soli
GCTAGCTGCTAGCTTCTGGCTTCGGAGACCGCGGCAGGCGCTCATCTTCGCTCGGTACAAGGTACTCGGTATTCGGAACTATTTCTTATCTTCCTTCGGCGGCAATGTCAGCCCAAACACCGAAATCATTCCCTGTCCGGCGACGTTTACCTTCGCTTCCTTGGGATTCGGCAGATAGAGCATCTGGCAGTGTTCGCAGCGGTAGACCTCGGCATCGGCTCCCCAGGCTTTTTCGGCATCGCCACA
>DLMJ01000026.1 GCA_002479255.1 Candidatus Binatus soli
GTGGGCGTTCACAACCGGCGGTGAGGTGGAGTCATCGCCGGCAATCGGCAGCGACGGCACAGTTTACTTCGGCTCCGATGACGACAACCTCTACGCGGTAACCGACAATGGCACGAGCGCCACGCAGAAGTGGGCGTTCACAACCGGCGGTGAGGTGGATTCCTCGCCGGCAATCGGCAGCGACGGCACAGTTTACTTCGGCTCCGATTACCCCTATGGCAAGAACCTCTACGCTGTGGGCGCCGTTCCTACGGCGAGCGCGACGGCGACCCGAACCGCAACGCCAACGCCGACGGGGACCGCGACTACCACCGCAACGGCGACGCCGACCGCGACGCCCACGCCGACGCTGACGGCCACGCCGACCGTCACTGCCACACCGACGCCGACTGCCACAGCGACCGCTACTGCGACTCCTACAGCCACCGCGACGCCGACCGCAACTTCAACGGCGACTGCGACGCCCACGGCAACACCGACAGTTACAGCCACGCCGACGGCCACGCCTACGCCAGTGCCGGTCAAGCTGAAGATCAGTCCGGCGTCGCTGAACTTCGGCACGGTGAAAGTCGGGAATCAGAAGGGACCCAAGAACATCACCGTGAGCAACCCCAAGGGCAGCAAAAAGAAGCCCGGTGTTACGGTGTTGATGGACGGGTATGGGCTCAGCGCAGCCGGCGGTCCGTTCGGCGTGACGAATGACTGCGGTGCATCGCTGGCGGCAGGCGCGAAGTGCACGATCGGAGTCACGTTCACGCCGGCCGCCGCGCAACCGTATAACGCCACGCTGACGGTCATCGACAATGCAGACCATGAGCCGCAGTCGGTGAAACTCAAGGGCAAGGGCAAAAGCAAATAGGCAGGGGCCCGATGGGTTATGTTTTCGGGAATTTCGGGGGTGGCTGAAGCTGGCTGTTGATGGTTTTAAGAATTGGGTCGAGTTGCGGGTCGACCTGCCGCGTGAAGGCGCCGATGGCGATCAAAGCCTCGGCGGAGTAACAGATTTGTTCGGCCTGTAGATTGACGGTGCGCTGGGCGAGGTCAGGCGTCCAATTCGCAATCGATGCCTGAGATTCAAACGACCGCAGCCAAAGACATTGGCGCCGGAATGAGTCCGGAAGGGGTATATTCGCGGACGGATTTTCAAATAGGATTGTGGTAGCCGGGCATGAGATGATCACAGTGGCCAACTTAGTTTTATCCCGAAACTTTCCTTGGTGACCCATAAGGACCGTACGCCGGTCGTACGCACTGCCCTGATGCTCCATGATCGGCGCGCCTTTCCATCCGTAATGCGCGTACCAGAGCAAGCCCGAGGTAACGCGTCCCCTCGAGGCCGTCACGGGAAATGCCTCTCCCGCGCCCACTACCAAAGCCCACGCATCGTCCTGAAAATCGACCCATAGGACGGTTGGTTCATCCCGCGGAAGTTGTTCCTCCTTGTCATCTTCGATTCGACGGATCCGGCTGATAGCGTTCGCTCTCAGAGAATCTCCTGGTTTGCTGGAGTCTACCCCACCGAACGGCTCGTACGAGCCGTGCCCGACCAATACATTCCCTTTTGATTGTGCACGCATGTCAGCGGCACTAGCCCGCCGTCGAAGCTCTTCTTGCTGACGAGAAAGAATTTTCTCAAGCGCCTTTTGCATTTTCGGATCGATCTGCTTGGCAACCACTTCGACCGCAACCTGAGCATCACCAATCGACACGGCAAAATCTGTCGTTTTGACGTTGCCTTCTTTGATGGGTCGTACGCTGAAATGGGCCTCCGTGAGAGCACCAAACGCGCGAATCTCAGCAAGAGCGCCTGCAGGAGTTGAAAAGTCCTTGGTGTCGAGCAGCCGCTGTTTTTGCCGTTCTAGCCAAGGTTGATTTAACGCTGCGGCCTGCCGGACCGCAGAGTCGGTGTTGGCGATGATTCGTGATCGCCAGGAGTCGGCCGATTCGCGGTCGGTTAGAAGCTGTCCGACTGGATGAAGCCGCAGCAATCCCTGGCGAGCGCAACAGAGCGTGTGGCGCTCATCTTCGGAAAACATGTCTGGCAGCCGGGTCGCCGTGTCTCGGTTATTCATAGACGTCGCGTCGGTGCGCGATTCGCGTCACATCGACGGTTCTGGTTGTGTCGTCAATGATATAAAATATCCGGTATTCGCCAAGCTTGGTGTCCCGCTTCTTTCCCGGCGCAAGAGAGCGCGAAGAATAATGGTGCGGGCGGAGGGAGTCGAACCCTCACGAGCCGTCAAGCTCAACGGATTTTCATACCGTCCACGGCTTTCGCCGCCCGGACGCGGCGTTTTGAAGCGCCCGCATCAGGTTTGCGGTCTGGACTATCCCTTCACCGTCCCCCGGAAGATCCGGGGCTTAGGTGCTGCCCGTCTAGTCTCTACACCTTCCCGGCTGGAATGTTCCGGCCGGGCTTGGCTCGGGATTGCCATTTCAGGTTTCCCCGAATTTGGGCAGTTCTGCATCGCCGGTTTCCCAGGCGAGCACTCAAGTTTCCTTAAGTCCGTAGCGTCTGCCATTCCGCCACGCCCGCGTGGCTGGTCATCTGGAGCTATCTATCACATGGGGCAGCGGGATGTAACGTCAGTCTGGCGGTAACCGTTCCAGACTTTTAAGTCCTCTCCGTATGCCATTTCGCCACCCCGGCCCGTAAGCGAACAAGATCGTTAAATCATAAAGACGCCCGCGCGCGAAGATGGCGCATTGGACCGCCTACGCCCCCTGCCGCGATGCGGAGCGGCCCCGCAATTGTTCATTCTATCTGGCGCGCGATGGATATATGCTCTATCGCGCGGCGCGCCGTGGATGCTGACGGGTCGCCGACTGCATCGACGAACGGGCGGACTTCTTGCGGCAAAAACGGTTCATCGTTTTGGTTCTATCGGCGCTAATCGTGTCGGGGTGCGCCGCGTACCATCACTATGAAGCCTCGCGGCCTGAGGCCGTTCAAAAAACCGAAGCGATGCTCTCCGACGCGGGCTTCAGCACGATCAAAATCGACACTTCCGACAAAGTCGGGCTCGTGCAAGACCTCCCGCCGCAGGAAATTCGCAACTATAAGACCCAATCCGGCACGGTCTACTGGTACTACGACCCTGACGTCTGCTCATGCGTGTATGAAGGACACCAAAACGAATTCGACCGCTACCAGATGGCCATGAGACAGCAAAATGACACTGCACAGTATGCCGCCGAATCGGGGGACCAGGAAGTCGCGTCATTGAACGCCTTGAACGGTGCGTTTTTTCCTCCACCGCTAATCTGGGTTGGCGGATTCGCCCCCGGACCTCCGATCGGCCGCAGACCTGGCCCCCCGCCGACACGCGGCCACCCACGCTAAATGTTATGCGAGCAGTTCGAGCGCCGCTGAAACCTCCGCCCGTGCGCTGCGTCTATAGATGCGAGGCGAGCGGGTATGGACTTGCGTCGCGCCACGGATTGAAATGAGACTCTGAAACATCATTCGTGATGCTCATGAAAAATCGAACCGCGCCCGGGATGCATCGAAGCCTTGCTATCGGACTTCGAACCGGTGCAATCGCGGCGGCAATCGCAATTTCCGGATGCGGCATCGCGCAGGCGCCGATCGAACATACCCCCAACGTCGTCGCGACTCCGCAACAAGGCCGCTTGGCCGTAAGTGTCGCGGCCGCGCCTACCGTCGGCGCGGTAACCCCGGTTTACGTATCGATCGCCAACGGCACCGACGCACCGCGCGCGATCGTGCCAAGCCAGGTGTTCGCGCTCAACGACGCCGGCGAACGAGTCGCTCCTCTTCCACCGGGTGAGGCGGCGCGACAATCCGGCAACGCGGGCGAACTCAAGGCCGCGCTCAAGAGCGCGGCCTTCAGCGGCGTGGCTGCGGGCGCTGTCGGTGCGGGATTAGGCGCCGCGGTGGGCTCCGCATTCGGCGCCGCCGGCATGGGCGCGATCGTCGGCAGCGCATACGGCGCCGGCTACGGGATTGTCCAGGGCGCCCAAGCCGGACAGACGAAAGCCGACCAGCAGGCCAATCAGCAGATCGAGGCGCTCTCACTGAAACCCGAGGAAGTGCGCAAGGACTTCACGGTGAGCGGCTACGTTTTCTTTCCCAAGGGACAATACAACCAGGTCGAGATGCTGCTGGTCGATCGCGAGACCGGCGACACCGAAGTCGTCCGCGAACCCTGGCACTGACGGGACAGTCCGCGCCCTACAGCAGCGACGTGATAATCACGATTGCGCCCTGTCCCTGGCCCTTCTCAGCAGGATCGCAAATCACCGCCTTGCTGCCGATGAACTTCATGTCCGTCGGATCCATCAGACCCGAGGCGAACCCCCGGGCGATCCCTTTCTCCACGCGATAGACCGAGCCGTCGCGTTCATTGTTGTTCTCGTAAGCAAATTTGCCGGTGTCCGCGATCATCAACTCGTCACTGTATGAGCCGAAGTTTGACGGCGCCCACGCGAAGCCCGACGGACGGATGAATCCGACCAGGTAAACGTCATCTTTCATCTTGCCGTCGGCGCCGACCATGCCGATGCGGCCGACCTTCGACACTCCAGCCCCCTTGGCGCGCATCCCGACCAGCATCAGGTTCGCCGCCTTGGAATCGGAAGCGGGTGGAAATGTTATCGTGGTCAGCTCGAATACGACCGGTTTGTTGTAGGTGCCGAATGCGCTCGCCTTGCCCGATGAGTCGATCGAATAAATTGTCGCGTTGCCGCTGGTCGCCGCGTAGAGCTTGCCTGCGAATGGTGTCCCGGCCGCGCCGAATTCCAGATCGCGGCATTCGGTCGGCGCCGCGCCGGCGTTGGGCAGTTTGGCGAACGTGCTGACCGCGCCCGACTTGTCGATTCGTTCGACCTCGCACGGCGCCTTGATATCGCCGGCCGCGGCGAGCACGAAAACATTGCCCTCGTACGAGCCGAATCCCGCCGGACCGACCGCGACTCCGGCCGGGTTCTTGATCTTCGACTTGCCCGCGAGCTCCGTCACCTTGCCGGCGAACGTGACCGAGAAGACTCCCCCCGCGCGGTCGGACACCACCATGACGCCGTGGTTATCCTGCAGGAAGTACGGTGCGACGAGGCCGGGTGCCTTCAGCGCCTTGATCTCGAACGGTACTTCTACGTCCAAGCCCTTGCCCGCCGCGCTCGCGATCGAGTTGGTCACACTCGGCAACGCGGCGATCGTCAGGGCGGCGACACTCAACGCGGTGGCGAACAGTGAAAAAACTGAAGAACTACTTTTTCTTTTCGAGAAGTTCATCGAGTGCCTCGTTGACAACGTATTTTTCGTTCGGATCCCGGTCGTCCAGCTCGGATTTGCGGCGCGACACCCACTGTGCCAGACCGATCGTCGCGGCCTCCTCGGGATTCGAAATCCCCATCGCCTGCGCGACCCGCATCAGCTGCCCAAACAACTCGTCGGGCAGGTCGATCTGAATTCTCTTGCTCAAGCCGCTATTTCGATCCATCTTCCGGCAATTGTTCGCCCTTCCATATAGTCTTAGGTCGCGGCGCTCGTCAAAATGAATTTTGACGTGTCATCGCCGATCAAATACGCCGGCACCATCGTCGAGTACCTCGATCAAGGCCGGCTCAAAGCCGCCCTCGTCATCCGGGAACAGGAACGCCATCTCGCCGTGATCGATTCCGCCGGACACGAGCGGCTGATTCCGCGCGATTTGGTCCTGATGCGCCATCCGGATCGACGCGCGGATCGTGAAGACGTCGCGGAGGCGCTCGCCGACCTGGAACGGGAGCGCGCCGAACTGGCCGCCGAACTCGACCTCCAATTGCTGTGGGAAGTCGCCCAGGAGCAGGGCCGCAGCTTTTCCGCCGCGGAACTTGCCGAGTTGTTCTTCGGCCGGCGGTCGAATGCCGCGGCCTCCGTGATGCTCGAGGCGCTGCTGGGCGATCGGACCTATTTCGTCCGCCGCCACATGGATTTCGTGCCGCGCTCGCCCGATCAGGTCGAACGGCTGCGGATGCAGAACGATCGGATTCGGGCGCGCAGCGACGACTATCGTAAAATCCAGAAGCATCTGCGCGACGTTCTCAACAGCGCCGAGATGCCACCTGCCGACGAAGCGGCCGCGCTCATCGAAGAGCTGTCGCGCTATCTCAAGAACCCGTTCACGCGCAGCCGCGATATGACCCAGATGCTCGCGCAGGCGGCGCCCGACGTCGATCCCGCCGAAGCGGCTTTCGAAATTTTGGAGCGGCTCGGCGCGCGGCCGCGCGTACCGCGTTTCGCGTTTATCGCCGGGCTCAAGGACGAATTCAGCGACGCCGTCATGAAGGAGGCGGCCGAGACGGCGCCTGGTCCACGCGCGATTTCCGACGGCGGCTACGCCGTCACCGTGGATGACGACGACACCGTCGAGGTTGACGACGCTCTCAGTTGCGAGGCGCTCGCCGGCGGCGGCATGCGGGTACGCGTGCACATAGCGTTGGTTGCCGATTTCGTCGTCAAGGGCGGCGCGATGGACCAGGAGGCGGCCGCACGCGCAACCACCGTTTATCTGCCCGAAACAACCATCAGGATGCTTCCCGATCCGATTTCATGCCGCGCCGCGAGTTTGATTGCCGGCGAAGATCGCCCCGTGCTGACCACCGACGTGCGGTTGTCGGCCGACGGCGAACTCGTCGAAGCCTCGATTTATCCCGCTCGAATTCCAATCAAGCGCCGGCTCGACTACGACCAGGTCGATCGCATTCTCGAGTCAGGGACCTGCACCGACGAGGCCGCCGCTACCATCTCGAGACTGCATGCCGCCGCTACCCAGCTTCGTCAGCGGCGCCGGACCGCCGGCGCAGTCCTCGTGCAGCGGCGCGAGGCGAAGGTCCGCGTGCGCGGCGACGACGTGGAAATCAGCGTGGTCGATAACGCGTCGCCGGGTCGCACGCTGGTGGCGGAGTTCATGGTGCTGAGCAATTTCGTCGCCGCTCGCTATGCCGCCGCGAACCGGATTTCGATCATTTACCGTGTGCAGCCGCAACTTGGCGGCGATCTGGCATCGCAGCGCCCGCGCCTGTCGCTGCACCCGGAATACCACGCCGGAATCGGACTCGACTTTTACGCGCAGTTGAGCTCACCGATCCGCCGCTACGCCGATTTGGTTCTGCAGCGACAACTGTTGGGTGCGCTTAAGAATCGCGACAACCAAACGCCGATTTACACCGTCGATGAATTACTTACCGTGCTCGCCGGCGCCGAGAATGCGGAGGCTTCCGGTCGCGAGCTCGAACGGCGCGCCAAGCGTTACTGGATTCTCCGATACCTCGAGCGTCACGCGCTTGACGGCCCAATCCTTGCCTACGTCGCACGCGAAGGCCAAAGTGCGGAACTCGCTGATTTCGCCGTGCGCGGAACCTTGCACGGTGCACCCACCTTGCCCAATCAGATGCCGATAATGGTGCAGGTGAGCCGCGTCGATCCGCTGCGCGGATGGCTCGCGTTCGATTTCGCCGGTCCCGCCGATGAGGCTTCGACAGGTGCGATCAGAAGCATCTGATCACCCCTCAGCCTCGCAGCCCCTGGGCCCCCTTCGCGACGCGCGACGTGCCGCTACGAAGACCCGATTGCATCAGCTTCCCGAAGCGGCCCCGCGTGAGTACCGGGCGTACCCGCGCTCTGCCCAGCGTTGTGCCCGGCATTCATTGCGATATACCAGGGCGCGATCTCGTGGACGCGACTACCTGCGCTCGCCGCATGACCGACTTTGGCCCTGGCGTGAGCGCCGAGTGCCGACTGCACCGCCAGCGACACGCCCATGATCAATCCGGCTGCAATAGTCAAACGCATATTTGTTCCTATCGAATTTGTCTCTGATCGGTCGGCCTTCGCCGTGCTGACCGAAATTAGCCACGCCGGGCGTCCTCTCGGACGCCCCTCTGCGTGACTCCCCTCTTTCCCGCTGACTCCCGCCCTTTTCCGATACGCGCCCCGGACAGTCCTACATCGATTTGAACACATCCTGATCCAGACGCCAGCGATCGATCGATTCGATATTGAAGCGCCAGTCGCTGCCGACCTTGAACGCCGGAAGCCGTCCGCGCTTGAGCTGCCGATATATCGTTGACGGATGAACCTTCAAATAGTCCGAGAGTTCCTTAACCGTCAGTACGTGACTGCTGTCGTTTTTCAACATCTGCCAGTTCCCCTTTTCAGATCCGTTTTATCGATTCGTGCGATTACCCAAGCGACTCTTGAAGAGGGTTAACGCAACATGCGTGCCGAGAGGATGCGGACGGAAATGTCAGCCGAATAAACCGACCTGCGGCCAAAATTGACCGCCGCAGGCGGTAGGATTTTGGCGCTCGGCAGAAAAATGCCGATCCCGCCGTGAACGCGACTCGTCAATGCCCGCCGTCGCGCTCTTGAGACACCCGTTGTCCTATTTTGACCGGCTCGCTCCGCTGCTGACTGTGGGTCACACCTCACACCTTGCCGATCAAGTCGCGCCCGGTCTCGCCAACGCCTTCGAGCAGCGCCGCTTCATCCGCGCCGCGCTGCAACAAGATCAGCCGGCTCACGCCCAGGTCGCCGTAACGCTTGGCGGTGTCGCGATTCACCTTCACTCGTGGACTCGGAGTGACGCTTACCTCCAGCTCTTCGAACGGACGGCCCGCCGCCTTGCATGCCGCCCGCAGCCCCTCGACGCACTTCGCCGTCGCCTCCAGGTCCAGCGCAAATCCGTACCATCCTTTGGCCAGCCGCGCCGCCCGGCTGAACGCCTCTTTGGTGTGTCCGCCGAAGACAATCTCGGGATGCGGCTTCTGCACCGGCCGCGGCATCGCGTTGACGCCCTTGAACTTGAACCACTTGCCGCTGAACTCCGGCTTGGGCATCGACCACAGCGCAATCATCGCCGCCAGCCACTCCTCCGCTCGTGCACCCTTGTGATCGAACGGTGCGCCAATCGCCTCGAACTCGGGCTTCAGATATCCAACGCCGATACCGAAGATCAGCCGGCCGTTCGACAGCACGTCCGTCGAGGCGAGCTCTTTGGCGAGCACCACGGGATTTCGCTGCGGCAATATGATGATGCCGGTTCCCAAGCGAATCTTGGTCGTGTGCGCCGCGATGAAGGCCAGCGCGACTGCAGGGTCGAGCATCGGGTAGTCCGGCGCCACCGGCGAGGGCGGGGCCTGCGGGTCGGGCAGGATTACATGCTCGCCCGTCCACAGGCTTTCGAACCCCGCATCTTCGGCCGCGCGCGCGACTGCGGCGGCACACTTGGGCAACGCACAAGCTCCGGTGTTGATTCCGAACAGTCCGAATTTCATGAATTTAACCCCCGCAGATTGCTGGTTGACATAGTTGAGCGGCAGTGTACGAGCGGTCGAACGCGAAGGCAAACAAGTTGGCCAAAAGTGGCCAATTCATGACGCGAGATGAAGCTCAAGGAACGCGAGTGCTCCGGCGGCGGGAGGCAAGTGGCGGCCTATTTGGCGGCAGGGGGCTGCGTGAGCGCTGGCGGGAGAACCAGTTGGCCGGTCGCGAGGTCATGCTCGACTTTGCGCGCGCGTTGGAGTGCGGCGGCGGGAATGCGCGATTCGAGCCTCGGGTTAAACGCCACGCGCACCATCCCGTCCTGCATTCCAAATTCCAACATCCCCGGATGAAAGCGCTTGTCTTTGACCTCGGTTGCGATTTTCAGGAAAGCCAGCGGAGTCGAAGTCACGGCGCTGGCCAGGACGACGTCCGGGGCGACGCCGTTCTGGTTGTTAAATACGCCGAAGGCGAAGACGTGCGCTTGTGCGGCCGCAAGGAAGACGCCAAGGCCGGCCGCGTCAGCATTGTGAATCAGCACGTCCGCGCCCTGGCTGATTTGCGCAAGCGCCGCTTCCTTGGCGGCGCCAACGTCGTCGAAATTGCCGGTATAGCTGATCAGAATGCGACCTTTGGGCTGTACTGAAAGAAAGCCGCGCTTGAAGCCCTCGAAGAACAATCGTATCGACGGCAGTTCTATCCCGCCGACGGCGCCTACGACTCCGGTTTTCGAGACACCAGCTGCCAGCACGCCTTCCACGTAGGTTGCCTCGTCGACATTGAAGGTTAGCGACGCGACATTTGCGGACGACTCAGCCCCCGAACTGACCACAAAGTAAGTATTGGGAAAACTTCGCGCCACCTCGATGGCGGAATCGGTGTACTCGAAACCGTGAGCGAAGATAAGGTCGAATCCGCGCGAGGCGAAGTCGCGGAAAGCGTCCTCGAAGTCGGCGGGCGACTTAGTCTGGACCAGGGCGGTATCGGCGCCGAGCTTGGTCTTGATGAGCTCGAGTCCTTCATACGCAGCCGCATTCCAGCCCGCGTCGCTAACCGGTCCGGGCGTGAGCAGCGCGACTCGAAATGCAGAATTGGGCTTTGCACCAGTAGCAGGATGGGAGGTGCAAGCTCCGAGGATAGCTATTTGCAGGAGCACGAGAGCTATAGCCAGGAATTTCCACTTGGGATAAGTGCGCAGCTCTGCTGAATCCATCCCCAAGACACCAACTAGCCGACGTAAACGGTGCGATCCACGACACCCGCGTTGCGAAAGGCGAGCTGACGCTCGCGGCATTTGTTGCATTGCCCGCAGTGCCGAGCGCCCTTTGGCGCCATGCAGGTCAAGGTCAACTCGAGCGGCAGGTCTTTGAACATCCTAATCAGGTCGTCCTTATGGAGACCTCTCATGGGCGCCTCGACCGTCACATTGTGTCCCAGTCCCATGCTGAGGGCGCGGGCGAAGCTCTCGAAGAACTCAAGGGTAGCATCGGAAAACGGGTTGCCGCCCAGCGATCCGATCGCGATGCGTGAGACGCCGTGCGTGCTGCCCCAAACGGCCGCCAACGCAATCAGTATGATGTTCCGGCCCGGCAGGTAGGTGTTCTCGTCGGGTTCGTTGGCGCCGGGAACGCTGGCGCCCGACACGCTCCAGTGGTCGCCGTACAGGACGCGGCTTGGGGCGGAGAGAACAGTTGTCGGCATCACGTTGCGGTTGTCGAGCGCGTCGAGGAAGGATTGAAGGCGATCGAGTTCCATGTCTTCCCATGCGAAACCGCATCGCACGTAGAGCGGGTAAACTTGGGCGGCGGTTGCCAGCTTCGCGATCAGAACCGAGCTGTCCAGGCCGCCGCTCGCCAGTACTGAAATCTTGTCCAAGCTGACTCTCTCTCTTCTCGTACCGTTGGCACGGCTGGCCAGTATTAAGACCCGTTGGCACGGGAGGCCAGTGTTAAGGCCGCGCTCCGTTGTCGCGCGCGACCAGGGGCCCGACGAAACTTGTTCACTTGATTCGTTTGACGAGCAGCGCAAGCTTATTGCCCCATCCGGGATTTAGATTCGAGATGCGGGGCAACAATTCTTTCGCCTCGTCAACTTTTCCCTCGGCCAAATACAAGATGGCGAGATCGTGTAGCGCCATCATATGATCCGGCTCGATTTTCAGCGCCGTCACGTAGGCGGCAACCGCGTCATTGAAGTTCCCTGTATCTTCGTAAGCCGTACCTAACCAATAGAAAGAGTCGGCGTCTTTCGGATCGAGTTCCGTCACCTTCAGATAATTCGCAACTTCGAGATCAAATTGACGCTTCTCGAAATAATCTCCGCCCAATCCGCTGTAGGCGTTCAGATAGTTCGGATCCAGAGCGATTGCCTTTTGGTAGTCGTCAATGGCTTCGTCCCAGTGTTCCTTGTTATCGGCGAGGTTGCCAAGTGAATAATACAGCTCAGGGCTTTCTCTCGTGATTTGACCCGCCGTTCCGGTGAGCACTGTCCTGTACGTGTTGATCGGCACCGCAAGGTTCAGGTTCTCGGCGTTAGGGGCTGCGACTACAGCGGCGGTGATGCCGATCACTTCGCCGTCCTCGTCGAAGAGCCCTCCACCGCTGCTTCCAGGGGAAATCGAGGCCGTGAACTGAATGTAGGACCGCTCGGCAACCTCCTGAACGGGATTACTGATAGTGCCCGTGGACACAGTGCCTTCAAGACCGGAAGGCGTTCCTATAGCATACACTTCGTCGCCGACCCGCAGGTTGTCGGAATCGCCGAGTGCTCTCACCGAAGGCGTGTCAGTCGCATCGAATTGCAAAACCGCGATGTCGGCTTTTTCGTCAGCAGCGCGAATTTCTTTGAAGGCATAATAGGCGCCCGAGGGAAGGTGCGCGCGAATCGTCGCGGCCCCCTTGAGTACGTGATACGCGGTTACTAAGACGCCGTTGTTTGTGATGAAAAATCCGGTCCCCTGCTCGACTGCACTACCGCTTTCGTCGAAAGTTGTGAGGGTCGCGACTGCCTTACGATTGTTCTGCATCATCTCCGAGCGCTCCCACTTGTAGTATCGGTCGATCGCGATTGCTGCGACCACGGCGAGAACGAGCGCAATGGCAATTTCTTTAGTGTGGTGACGGGCGACCCGAATGCTGGCTCGAAGCCCCACAAGCGCGAGCGCGGCGGCGTGTCGGAGATTCATCGACATTGAGTTACCAGACCGGCGCGCGACCGACAAATGGGCGTTGAATGGCCGCTGGACGGTCGCGATTGCGCGCGACCTCGCCGCCGGGCGCGCCCAGCCGGGGTATGCTCGATTCCGGCAGCGTTCCGCTGTTAATCGGCATCACTCGAAGTGATACTATCCATCAATGAAAGTGATGCAGGAGGTGTGGTAGCGATGACCCCAACCGGACAGAGTATAGAGACGACCCCGATCGAAGAATGTATGGCGAAGCGCGGGGCGTATCGCGACGCGACCAAGACCGTCGAACAACTTATCGACTCCCTCGGCAAAATCTACGCGGCACTTGCTGCACAACGCGGACGAGGCGGCATGCGACCTTGGCAGACCATCACTATCGCGCCAGGCGGTCCATATCCTAGTGAATTGGCGGGTGGCCCGACCATACTTGCGGATCGATGGCCGACCGCCCAACAGTTCAATTCGGCATTGTCTCAGTGGCATTCGGCGTGTTTCGAGTATCGTCAGGCGTGGACACGAGTTCCCGATAATCAAAAGAGACAGTATCCGGAGCTTCGCCCCGACTTTCTGGACTAACCCCCCATATGTCCTGTTGGCTAATCAACCGTGCCAATCAGATTTGAACCGCCTATCGCTACCCTCTCCGGATTTCTCGACGCGATCACTCGAATCACAAAGACCTGGCAGAAGAAGACCCGCACCTGGAGCGGCGATCGCATTAAACGAAAGGGCGAAGAGGAACGGTTGTGGTTCAGGGGTCAGCCTGCCGCCGCGCAACTGTCGCCGCGTATCTATCGCGTCGAGTATCTTGGGCGTGGGCGGGAGGCGCAGCTAGAGATCGACGAACCTGAAATACGTCAGCAGTTCCAGAGTCGCGCGATCCAATTGGCGAGCGGCCATCTGCCCGAGCCGGAGCGAATCTGGGATTGGTATTTTCTGATGCAGCACTACGGAGCTCCGACTCGCCTCCTCGACTGGACCGATTTGCCGCTGGTGTCGCTGTACTTCGCGGTTACCGGCGGCGAACCGGAGGAAGATGCGGCGGTGTGGGTGCTCGATCCCTATTGGCTCAATCATAGACTTTTCGATCTCGTCGAAGGTCCTTTACCCCGGATTTCCCTTGTCC